>CAYUPN010000028.1:0-29784 GCA_964446605.1 uncultured Bifidobacteriaceae bacterium
GCCCCGGAGGAGAGGGCGTCGATGAGCCGAGCGTGGTGGATGTCCGTCCCGGTGGCGCTGCTGGCGTCGGCTTGTACCGCACAGTCCTCGTCCTCTCCGACCGGCGCGCCGGACAACCGAACACTCCTGATCGCTGGGATCGCGATCGTCGACACGGCGCGAGGCACCACCTCGGTCCCGCAGGACATCCTCGTCGAAGACGGGCGGATTGCGACGATTGCCCCGGCAGGGGCCTTGTCGGTGCCGACCGGGACAACGCGTATCGACGGTACGGGCCGCTTCGCGATGCCCGGTCTGATCGACGTGCATGCGCACGTCGGCGACGGGGGCATCGGCCCGCAGGACGACACGACGCGCGCGCGTGCGCTCCGCCAGTTCCTGCGATATGGCGTCACGACGATCTTCGTTCCCGGCGCCTCGGGCGCCAGTGACTCCGAGTTCCCCACGCTGCGGCAGCGATGCCGCTCGCGCGCCATCGAATGCCCGACCCTGTACGGATCGGGCTCGATCCTCACCGCGCCCGGCAGCCATCCGGTGTCGACCATCTTCGGGATGCCGGACGACATCGCGCCAGAGGTCGTGGAAGCACGGGGCGTGACGATCCTCCGGTCCGATCGGGACATCGACGCGCTCATTGCCGGGAAGGCCGCCGCCGGCGTCGACGCCATCAAGATCATCGTCGAGGACGGCCCGCCACCCTGGTATCCGAAGCCGCGGCTTCCCGATGAGCAGATCGCGGCCATCGTCCGCGCGGCGCACGCCCGGTCGCTGCCCGTGTTCGCCCACGTGAGCTCGTCGCGGCTGACGCGCGCCGTCGTGGAGGCCGGTATCGACGGGATCATGCACGCGCCAGTCGACGCCCTGCCCCAGGATGTGATCGAAGGCATGGCCCGGCGCGGCATCTGGTATGTGCCGACGTTTTCCCTGTACGACGGAATCCTGACGTGGGCGCGCAAGCAGCGCGAATCGGACCCCTATGCGCTCGCGGGAGTGGAGCCTTCCGCAATCGAGAGTCTCCAGGCGGCGCCCTTTCTGGATGCGGCCGCCGAAGACGAGGCGACTGCGCTCGAGTACCTCCGGAACGGTTCGGAGAACCTGCGCCGCGCCGCCGCGGCGGGCGTGCCGATCGCGCTGGGAACCGACGTGAACAACCCGTTCGTGTTTCCCGGATACTCGGCACACGAGGAGCTCGCCTTGATGGTACGCGCGGGTCTCACTCCGGCACAGGCGCTGCAGGCCGGGACGGCCGGGAGTGCGGCCTTCCTCCGCGCGTCCGATCGCATCGGGGCGATCGCACCAGGGTTCGACGCGGACCTCGTCCTGCTGTCACGCAACCCGCTGGAGCGGATCGAGAACAGCCGCAGCATCGTGGCGGTGGTAGCCAACGGGCGGGTGATCGAGCAGGTCGTCGCGGCTGAGTGAACCGGCATCGGAGGTGTAAGCGCGGCCGCGACTGGGAGTGTCTCTTGCCCGCGCAGGCGGCCCATCCCATACTTGGGCCATGCTGCGGATGCCATTCATCGCACTGCTCTGTTTCTCTCTTTCCAGTGTTGCCTGCGGCAGCGGTGCCGAAGATTCGGTCGCTCGCGACAAGACGGCCATTGCCGCGATGAGCGATGCGAGGGCGAAGGCGTTTGCCGACGGCGACGCAGCCGGCATCGCCAGGCACTTCACGGAGGACGCCTGGCTGATGGCGCCTGACACACCGGCGCGCCAGGGACGGGCGGGCGTGCAGGCCTACTACCAGGCCATCTTCGACGAGTACGAGACAGAGCTGACGAGCGGCTACGACGAGGTCGAGGTCTCCGGCGACCTGGCCTACGGCAGGGGCTCCGCCACCGTGACGCTCGTGCCGAAGGCCGGCGGTGAGCCGCAGACGTCAACCGCGAAGTACATCAACATCCTGCGAAGGCAGTCCGACGGGACCTGGAAGACCACGCACGACATCTGGAACGCGAACTGAAAGGGCCACTCTGGGCCTTCGGCTTTGGGCTCTTGGCCTTGGGAGATGCGGCCGATCCGTTCGTCTGGCTCAAGTCCGGACGATGTTCACTGTCACGCCTTACGCGACTCGTGTACCCAACTCGTGAGAGTTTGACAGCGCAGGTTGCGACTGAGAGCAGCTGGCCGCCGCACTTCAGCTGACGCCCAAGGTCCAAAGTCGAAGGCCAAAGGCCCAGAGTGGCCCGAAGCCCGAGAGCCCAAAGCCCAAGGCCCAGAATGACCGACCTTCAGACGCTGTTCGGCCAGATCGACATCTACCTGTTCGATCAACTCCTGCGCGGACGCATTCCGGCGGGCACGCGCATCTGCGATGCCGGCTGCGGGTCCGGACGGAATCTCGTCTACTTCCTTCGCGAAGGCTACGACGTTCGCGCGGTGGATGCCGATCGTGGGGCGGTCGGCCACGTCCGATCGATGGCGAAGCGCCTCGCGCCCAATCTGCCCGAGGACAACTTCCGGATCGAGCCGGTGGAGAAGATGTCGTTCCTGGACCGCTGCGTCGACTTCGTGATCAGCAGTGCGGTGCTGCACTTCGCGCGAGACGACGATCACTTCCTGGCGATGCTCCGCGAATGCTGGCGGCTCCTGGACAGCCGCGGGATCTTCTTCTGCCGGCTCGCCTCGTCCATCGGCATCGAATCGCTCGTGCAGCCGACAGGGGACGGGCGCTATCTCCTCCCGGATGGCAGCGAGCGCTACCTGGTCACCGAGGAGCGCCTCATGGAGCTCACCCGGCAGCTCGGAGGCGAGCTGATCGATCCGATCAAGACGACGGTTGTTCAGAACCAGCGCGCGATGACGACGTGGGTGGTGAGGAGATGGCCGGACTGACGTCTGGGCCTTCGGCCATCGTAGGCCTTGGGCGTTGGACTTCTGGCTTTGGGCGTCAGCTGAAGTGCGGCAACTGGCGGCTCTCAGTCGCAACTGTTGCTGTCACGCTGTCACCGGTTGCGTCAGACGTGACAGCGAACATCGTCCGGATCGGGCCAGATGAAGGGAATCGCCCCCTCCTGGCCCAAAGCCTGAGAGCCCAAAGTCCAAGGCCCAGAGTGGCCCAAGGTCCAAGGCCGAAGGCCAAAGGCCCAGAGCGGGCCGGACGAAGTCCGGCCTCACTTGGCGCGGATCGGGTGCGTGACGACGGCCCAGTACGAATACCCCTGTTCGTTGAAGGGGACCTGGTCAGGTTGCGTGTTGCCGTTGCTGTCGGTGGCGCGCGCCTTCAGGCGGTGAGCGCCGGGACGCGCGTCCCAGTCGACGTCCCAGCGCACCCAGGCCTGCTCGATGTTGGGCTCCCTCAACCGCGCCGGCTGCCACGTCCGCCCATCGTCCAGGCTCACATCCACCTTGACGACTCGGCCTTCGCCGGACCACGACCGGCCGCGTACCAGCCGCGTGCCGGCGGGGATTTCGCCGTCCCACGGCAGCTCGAACGCGCTCTTCACCTTCTGGGTCGTGAGCACGGGGCCGAGCGCCGGCGGGTTCGGCTTGTAATCGGGACCGACGAGCACGTAGCGCGTCGTGTTGTAGTCCGAGTAGAGCGGCTGGTCGGAGACCTCGACGCGGCTCACCCACTTCACGTGGGCGACGCCGACCCATCCCGGAACCAGCAGGCGGATCGGGAAGCCGTGATCGAGGGGCAGCGGATGCCCGTTCATGGCGTAGACGAGCAGCGTGTCGTCCGCCATCGCCTTCTCGATGGGAATGGGGCGCCGGATGTGCCGGGTGTCAGCCCCCTCGGGCATGACGTCACGCGCGGTGCGGGTGACGCCCGCGCGCTCCAGCACCTCGCGGAGCGGCACGCCGGTCCATTCGGCGACGCCGATGGCGCCGAGCGTCCACCGCGTGCCCGAGATCGGCCGGCCGTGCGCGATCTCGAAGAAGTTCCGGCCGTTGCCCGCGCACTCGATGGCGCGGATCACGGAGACGGAGGGCATCGCCAGGATTTCGTCGTAGGTGAACGACCGCGAGCGTGACAGTCCCGGGCCCTCGAGCTGCAATCGCCAGGACGCAGGGTCCAACCGGGGCACTTCCGGACTGTTGTTGCGGACGAAAAACAGTTCGTTGGGCACGATGTATCCGCGGGAGTACATCGCGTCCCAGCGCATCTCGAGATTGCTGCCGTCCCTGATGAACAGACCGGCCGGCGCCGGCTTCACGATCGCCTGGTGGGCCTCAGTAGTCGAGGCGTGCGTCGCACCGATGCCGGTCGCGGCGAGCAGTTGAAGAAGCCTGCGGCGTGAGAGCCCGGCGGCCCCGGCGTTGAGGAACAGGTTCGCGCGATCGTGAGGGCGGATTCGCTCGGTGAGCAGCGTATCGTGCATGCAGCTCCTCCGCTGGCGATGGCCCGATCGACGAGCGCGGGGGTGAGTCGACGGCCGGGGACAGCCTACTACAATTACCGGCGTCGCCTTGCCCCTTCAGCCCTCCCGCCGCATCCGTTCCTGACGCGCTTGTTCCGCTCTACCTGGCTCTGACAGTCTTCCGTCGGCCCGCCAGGCGCCTGCATGACGCCGTCCAGGGAAATCATGGCGCTGACGATGAGCTTTCGCATGGGTCACCCGCTGGTGCCGCTGAATCAACGGCGGCATGCGAGCGCCCTGCCACGATCACGGGCGCAGCGGATCGGCCAGCGGCTTCGAACGGGCGAGTCGTTCAGCGCCTCCAGCAGGACATCCACCCCACGGTGCAGGTCGGCCACGGGGATCCGCTCGTTGACGTTCGAGGTTTCATGCCCGAATGCGAGGCACCCCTTGCACGACCTGCCGCTGCCGGGCATACAATCCGGCCCGGCACGCTGCTGCACAAGCTGCCCGTGGTCTTCGGCTGGTTCGAGAGCGTCAGGGGGCGCACGGACACGACCCGGCGGGCGTCACTGCAGACGGCGAGCCATCTGCAAGGGGAAGGCGGTGGTCATGCGCATGGATGCTTTCCTGTCGGCCGCGGTTGCGGCTTGCCTCGTCGCGCCGATCCTGGCGCAGGGCGACGGCACGGTGAACGGTTCGTTGTCCGTCGGAGACGAAACCATCGAGGTCGCTCATGTCCGGGCGTTCGCGCATGGAACGGATGGCTACCGGGTCCTGCTGACGGATCGTCCGCTGTTGCCGGCGCTGGTACGGCTGGCGGTTGCGGCGGGTACCGACGACGACGCGCGACAGGAGCTGGCGGTGGAGCTGGCGACCGGGGAGGTTCGCGGGCTGGAGGTGCTGCTCGCCGCCGATCGGCGCGTGACGCGCATCAATGTCTACAGCGCGGCCTCCGCAATGGGATTGATGCTGCTGCAGCGCGGGCAGTTCGATGCCGGAGCGCCGTCCGGAAGCGAAATCGGCGGAAGGATCTTCACGGCGACGCCGATCGAGGATCCGCGCATCCGCCGCACGATCCGCTACGACGTGACGTTCTCGGCCCCGGTCCACGGCGCAGAGTGAGCAGGGGCAGGCTGCGTCGTGTTCGTGCGCTACACGAGGCCGTCGGACCCGGAAAGAAGTGATCGGATTCAGTCGTGGCCGGAATGGTGTGCATCCCGGCCGTGACCTCCTCCCTTGTGACCGCCCATCACGCGACGACGACGGAGACGACTCGTGGAGTCGCTCCCTTCTCCACCAGCCAGAACCGCTCCTCTTTCAGGACATCGATGCTGAGCTCGTACTCGCCGGGCGGCAGCGGACCCGGGTCGAGCTCCAGGCGGAAGGGAACGGCGTCCTTCGCGTTCTCGGGCAGCCGTTCGAGGTGCGCGCGGAACTCTCGGACCGGCTCTCCCTTGACCGTCGGCCGGAACAGGCGGGCGCCGAGTCTCAGCGGCTCGCCGCCGTCGCCGTTCGGCCACGGCTTGCCGCAGGTGTTGCGCAGGGTTCCGTTCAGGACGGCCGCGCCGCCACGCGGCAGGGTCACGGCGCCGGTCTCGACGGCGATCTCGTGCGTGAACGCCTCGACGCGAAGCGTGGCGGCAACCGGAACCGCTCCGTGGAGCGCCATCCAGTTCCGGTCTCCCATCCGCATGTCGAGCCACACCTGGTAGATGCCCGGCGGCAGGCCGCGCGTGTCGATGGGCAGCGCGAACGACAGCTCGCCATTCTGCGGCACGCGACAGTCCGGGGGACTGGTGCGCAGCTCGCGTACCCACTGCTTGCGCCGCCCGATGCGGGTGATATAGCCCGCGAGGCTCCAGCGATCGGGTCCGCTGCCGACCTGCCACGCGGTCGGCGAGAGGTTGCGGATGCGCCCCGTCAGCGTGACCACGTCCGCCATCAGCGCGCGCATGACCCGGTTGTCCAGCTGCACCTCGTAGCTGCAGTCCATGAACACCAGCTCGTTCGCCTTCTTGCGGTGCAACGGCGCGATGGTCTCGAAGAACGTACGCTCGGGGACGGAGTAGCGTGCGACGGTGCCGTCGTTGTCCACACCCTGCCAGGATGAGAGCGTGAACTCGATCCCGTTCTGTTCGCACCACCCCTTGTACTCGGGCGCCAGATAGAGCTGGAGCGGATAGCCGACGTAGTTGACCGAGACGTGGAAGCCCGCATTCCGCAGCAGGAGCACCGAGCCCTTGAAGAGCTCCCAGTTGAAGCCCCTGGACGTGGGATGCAGGCTGCAGTTCATTCCGGACAGGCCGATCGGCACGTCGCCGAAGCCGGCGACCTCGGATGGCTTCCCGGGATGGATGCTCCCCCGGGTGAGCTCCATGACGTTGCGGCTGATGTTGGACGTGATGTAGCAGGCGAACTTCTGCGCGACCATGCCGAGCACGGGGACCGTCGCTTCGCTCAGGAGCGGCTCGCCGCCGGTGACGCTGAGAATGCCGTAGTCGAAGCGGTCGAGGATGTCGCTCCAGATGTCGATCCACTCGTCGACGGTCAGCTCGGGGTGCGTCGAGGCGAAGTCGTGCCGGATCTGCTTTTCGCCGGCGGCGCAGCCGCAGTACGCGCAGGTGTAGTTGCACGCCAGCGTCGGCGACCAGATGAAATAGGCCATCCGCCGCTGCGGCGACTCCAGGCGCTGCGAGCACAGAAACCGGGAAACTTCCCTGTCGATGTCCTTGCGCTGCCCTTCGAACGTCTTCTCCAGGCGGCCCTGATCGTCGACCTGCCACTTGGTGGTCCAGTCCAGGTCGCAGGCGTTGTAGCAGCGCTCGTGATCGCAGACGGTCGGGTCGATGGCACCTCGCCAGCCGTCGCGCTTGAGGTTGAACATCGGCTGCCGGCGGGCGTTGTAATCGGCCAGGCAGCGATACACGTCGCCGTTGGGATAGACGTGGAAATAGCTCACGCCGGCCGAGCACAACATGTTGCCGGCGAACTCGAGCGTCATCAATCAGCTCCCCGAAGGCGATGGCCCGCTGCGCGCATGAAGCGGCGCGCGGACGGAGAACCAGCACGGCGCATCGGACGAACACACGAGCCGGCGGGGGAGCCACCTCTCTTGCGAGAGGTCACGGCAGGGCTTGGGACGAACCGGCTCGACCTCAGCGTAGCACGAGGCGCTGTGGCGCGGAGGGCCAGTTGCGCAAATCGAGCTCGCGTGGCTGAGCGTGGAACCGATCAGCCCCGACGCGCAGCCTCGATTGCCGCGACGTCGATCTTCTTCATCGGCATCATCGCCTCGAACGCGCGCTTCGCTTCGGCCCCTCCCGCCGCAAGGGCATCGGTGAGCGCGCGGGGCGTGATCTGCCAGGAGATCCCCCACCGGTCCTTGCACCAGCCGCACTGGCTCTCCTGGCCGCCGTTGCCGACGATGGCGTTCCAGTAGCGATCCGTTTCCTCCTGATCGTCCGTCGCGATCTGGAAGGAGAAGGCTTCGCTGTGCTTGAATTCCGGGCCGCCGTTGAGCCCCATGCAGGAAATGCCCGCGACGGTGAAGTCCACGGTCAGGACATCTCCCTTCCGGCCGCCGGGGAAATCGCTCGGCGCCCTGTGAACGGCCTTGACCGTGCTGTCTGGAAACGTCTCGGCGTAGAAACGTGCCGCCGCTTCCGCGTCCTTGTCGAACCAGAGGCAGATCGTGTTCTTCGGGGTCATGGCCGTATGCTGCGCGATCTGCCGTGATTCCTTCAACCTCGTCCGGCGGTCAGAATGGAACGGACGCGTTGGAGTCGGTCAGGAGAAAAGCTCATGGCACGGCAGTCGAAACCCGCAGGGATGACGCCGGCGGATTTCCGCCGGATCGCCCTCGGCCTCGAAGGGGCTGAAGAGGGGTCGCACATGGGCGCCGTCGATTTCCGGGTCGGCGGGCGGATCTTCGCGACGCTCGCGCACGCGAAGGAGGGCTACGGCAACCTGATGCTCACGCCGGAGGCGCAGGCGTCGTTCGTCGAGGAGCTGCCCGACGTCTTCGTGCCCGTCGCGGGCGGGTGGGGCCGGATGGGCGCGACCCATATCGTTCTGGCACGCGCGAACGAAGACCTGTTGCATGGCGCACTGCAGACCGCATGGCGCCTGCGTGTGGAGGCCAATGCGCGGGCGAAGCAGCGCCGGCCCCGAACTCGTGCTGCCTCCCCACCCCGCGGCCGGACTCGCCCGCGGCGCTGATCGTCGCGCCCTTCGGCGTGCCGTCTACGGCAGCCAGCGAACCTTGTAGAGGCGATCGTTCGGGAACGGCAGTGTGGCTTCAGGATCCAGGAAACGCACCGTGTAGGTCCACCAATCCGGCGGGTCGGCCAGCGTGAACGCCGTCCGGCCCGTCGTCGGATGGATGCTGACGCTCTTGACGTTCACCAGCGAGCCGATCTCGGGGTGTCGGACGAACTGACCGGTGCTGCGGTCGAAGATCAGCACCTCCTCCACCGTGGTGACGATGAACTGCGAGGTGCCCGGTACGGGCGAGAGGTCGTGCCCGCCGCGGCTGGGCAGCCGGAACGTCTCGCGGAGCTTCAGCGAGGGGGTCGCGCTCTCCCAATCGGCGAGCGCGTAGGCCTGCAGCTCCTGCAGCCCCAGCGCCCACAGCGTGCGCTCCTCTTCCACCCAGTGCGTGCCGTGTGCCGAGACGAGCGGCGTGGTGAACAGCTCGACATCGCTCTTCGTCCGGTCGAAGAGGATCAGCCGGTTGCCGGTCGGCGACGTCGACGCCGCGGCCACCACGCGGCCGCCGGGCAGGACTTCGGCCGAGTGTGCGTTGGGGACGGTTGCGTAGAACTCGGTCTTTCCCGTCGCGCGCTCGACAATCGCCAGGCCGTCGGCAGACGAGGTCACCAGCAGGCGCGTGCCGCCGTCTATCGGCTTGCAGTCGTCCGTCGTCCGGAACCTCGGGACCATCGCAGCCGGCATGCCCTCGCTCTGCCCCGCCTCCCAGTCGGTGCGCTTCACGATGGCGACCGTGTCGCCTTCCATCCGGAGCGTGAGCGTCAGCACCTCGGGCCCGCCGCACGCGAACAGCGTGCTGGTCGTGGCTGTCCCGTTCTGCAGCGCAGCATCGAGCCGCCGCGCCGCGGTCACCGCCAGTGCAACAGCGGTCACCAGCAGCAACAGTGTTCGCATCATCCTCATCGGCATCCCGGCAAATCCGACAACATGCGGTTCGGCCTCAGCGTAGCACGGCTGTTTCATGCCATGCGTTGAGCCATGGTCCCTTCAAGAGACTTCCATGGCGGCGGGGCTTTTCAGCCCCGCCCGAACGATCGCAACGTGACAGCGAGCAGAGCGACGACCAAGTCAGGTCCGGGGGCCTCCACTGTCCTGTTTGATTCGCTTCAGCGGGCTGCTCCATATTGGCGCAATGACCATCGGATTCATCGGCGCAGGGAACATCGGCAGCCAGCTCGCGCGGCTCGCGGTCGCCGCCGGGCACGATGTCGTGCTCAGCAACTCGCGGGGGCCCGAGACGCTGCGTGCGCTCGTCGCGGAGCTCGGGCCGCAGGCCCGCGCCGCCACACCGGAGGAGGCGGCGCGCGCCGGCGACATCGTCGTCGTCAGCGTTCCGTTGAAGGCGTATCGGTCCGTGCCGGTTGAACCGCTCGCCGGCAAGATCGTCATCGACACGAACAACTACTATCCGCAGCGGGATGGCCACTTCCCCGAGCTCGACAGCGAGTCGACGACGACCTCCGAGCTGCTCCAGGCGCACCTGCCGGCCTCGAAGGTGGTGAAGGCCTTCAACCACATCTACGCGAAGGACCTGACCAAGGACGGGCAGCCCGCGGGGACACCGAACCGCCGCGCGCTCGCCATCGCGGGCAACGACGCGGAGGCGAAGGCCAGGGTGTCGGAGCTCATTGACCAGTTCGGATTCGACGTCGTGGACATCGGCCCGTTGAGCGAGAGCTGGCGCATCCAGCGCGACACGCCGGGATATGGACCACGGCGCACGGCGGAGGAATTGCGGAGGGATCTTGCGGCCGCACAGCGGCCGGTCCGCGCCCACTGACCACGCCTGACGCTTCCCGGGTCCGACCTCGCCCGTCGACCGCAGGTCGGATACGCGTCAACGCCGCCCGACGCGACGGGGACGGGGACGGAGATCCCCGCGCGCCAACGGTGTCCGCCGTCCTGCGTACCTGAAACCTGCCCGGCCGGACAACGTAATACGTCCGGCAGGAGGAGCTGATGGACAGGATGCGGTCCGTGCTGGTGTTGATGGGAGCCGTTCTGGTCGGTGCAGGTGGGCTCGGAACCGCGGCGTGGGCACAGGTGCGCGAGGACCCGCCGGTCCAAACCCTCTTGGCTGTCTTCGCTCACCCCGACGATGAGACGATTGCGGGCCCGCTGCTGGCGCGATACGGCCGCGAGGCCGGAACGCGCGTCGTGCTCGTCATCGTGACGAACGGCGACAAGGGCGTGACACCGTTCGCCAACATCCCGGCGGGCCCCGAGCTCGCGGCTGCGCGCACGAAGGAGGCCGAGTGCGCCTGCAGGGCACTCGGCGCCGAGCCGCCGGTTCTCCTGGGGTTCCCCGATGGCGGCATCAACTCGCCGCGTGTGCTGGCGGAAGTCGCCGCACGGCTACGTGAGGTCGTCGAGCGGGAGAAGCCGGATGCCATCGTGACCTGGGGACCCGACGGCGGCTACGGTCATCAGGATCACCGGCTCGTGAGCGCCGTCGTCACGCAGGTGGTTCAGGCCGGAGACGCCACGGACCGGCTGTACTACGCCGGATTGCCGAAGTCGCGGCTCGAGTCCGATGCCGTGAAGTCCCTGAGGTTCCCGGCCCCGTTCGCGCCCGTTCTGGATGCACGGCTCACCGTGAGGGTCCCGTACACCGCCGAGGACGCGGCGCGCGCACGCGAGTCGCTGCGCTGCCATGCCACGCAGTTCACGCCGCAGGCGATGGAGATCATCAGCACGCTCACCGAGAAGATTCACGGCGGCCAGATGCATCTGCGCCACTGGGCCGACGGGGCGGAGCGCTCGGATGTCTTCGAGGACTGAGTCTGCGACGAGCCGCTCGGGGACGCTCGTCCCGCCGCCAGCACGCGCGTCGCGGCGGGCGCGAGCCTGGAGTCTGCATTGACGCGCGATCAGATCCTGAACGGTGCGTCGCGCACCGACTGGCGGTCACGCATCGGCGTGACCGCGGTCATCGCGGTCGCCATCGCGCTCGCGTGGGGCTGGATCGTGCCGATGGCACGCGACATGTACGGTCCGATGACGGGACCGTCGGCGTGGATGATGCGGTCCACGTGGGACGCGCCGCACCTGTTCCTGCTCTGGCTGATGTGGGCGGTGATGATGGCCGCGATGATGCTGCCGTCGGCCACGCCGCTGCTGCTGCTCTATCACAAGGCCCTGCGCAGACGACGGGCGTCGGGAGGAGCGGCGATCCGTGTGTACGCCATGGGCGCCGGCTACCTGGCGGTATGGGCGATCTTCAGCGCCGGCGCGACCGGGCTCCAGCGCATGCTGAGCGGGATGCTGATCCTCAACCCAATGATGGAGATGTCCGGCCGCACGGCGATTGGCGTCACGCTGCTGCTGGCTGGCGCCTGGCAGCTGACCCCCTGGAAAGCGGCGTGCCTCAGTCAGTGCCGGTCGCCGCTGTCGTTCATCATGCAGCGCTGGCGCGACTCAGTGGCCGGAGCCCTCCGGATGGGGCTGGAGCACGGCGCCTGGTGCCTCGGCTGCTGCTGGGCGCTCATGCTCCTGTTGTTCGCCGGCGGCGTGATGAACTTGACCGTGATCGTCGGGCTCGCTGCGATCGTGCTCGTGGAGAAACTCCTGCCGCTCGGGGTTGCGCTCGGCCGGGCGCTCGGCGTCCTGATGGTCGCCGCCGGCACCCTGTTCATCCTCCACTGACGATCAGGCGTTCGACCAGTCGAAGTCGTAATGGATCCAGTTGGTGTTCTCACCGCTCACCGTCAGCCCCTCCGCGCTCGCATGAAACGAGCCGCGGCCGCACTCGCCGCGCTTCCAGATGAAGCCGTTCGGGAGGTCGACGTTCGCCAGGTGCTCCTCGCCGGTCACGGGATTCCTGAACGTGTCACCGCGCCCCTCCGCGACCCCCTCGGCCCGGAATGTGCTGCGACGCCCTTCGCCCTCGATTGTGATCGGGACCTTGCGCAGCCCGATCACCTGCATCGTCGGGCCGAGCACTTCCCAGGGGAGGCCGCCGAGCTCTCCCGACATCAGCTGCGCGAGCGCCTGAATCTGGGCGTCGGTCGTCGACGTGTCGACGACGAACACCGCCTGGCCGTTCCCCTCGTGAATCGCCTTCGGCCACGCGACGATGGCGGCGCACTTGACGCCGGAGAGATCCACGTCGCCGCAGTGGCCCTCCGAGATCGCCATGCCGACGAAGGCGCGGCAGCTGCCGTCCTTCGAGTTGGGGAACCCTCCGAAGTTACAGCCGCACCCGAAGTCGCAATTGCAGTACTCGTAGCCCTGACCGCGAAGGGCCCACCGGGTCGTCGTCGCCGTTGCCATACGCAACCTCCCGGGCAAGAAAGGGGTGTAAGGGGCGAGATTACATCAAGCCGGGTACTGCGCGCACACAGACTGCGTGCGGCGCCGCCCGCCGGCAGGGCGACAGTGAGGAGGCTGCCAGGTCCTCGGAACGCGCGGTGACGAGATTGATCGGTACCCAGCGGTATCGCATAGTGTGGTCATGACGCCGGAGGACGCAGACGGCTTGACGCCAATCCGGCAGGTCCTCTGTCCCATCGACTTCTCTCCGGTTTCCCTGCGAGCGCTCCGGTACGCGTCGGCCACGGCCGAGCGTGCCGGCGCATCACTGGTCGTGCTGAACGTCTTCACGGCCCCGCTTCCACTGCGAGTGACGCTCCCGCAGTACGCCGGGTCCATGCTCGACCGCCGCGCGCGGAGCCGCCTGATCGGGCAGCTCGACGAAGCCGCCTCGCCAGCGCGACAGCGAGGCGTACGCGCAACGGTCCGAGTGAGCGAGGGGGATACGGTCGATGAGATCCTCCGGACTGCCGAGACCGTCGGCGCCGACCTGATCGTCATGGGTACGCACGGCCGCGGCGGGTTGCAGCGGCTGATCCTGGGCTCCGTCACCGCCAGGACGCTGCGCCGGTCGCCGACGCCCGTGCTGGCGGTGCCCCCCGCCGATGGCTCGGATGATGCCGACTCCGTTCCACGGTTCGCGAAGATCCTCTGCGCCGTCGACTTCTCGGAGGAGTCCCTCGCTGCCCTGCGCTACGCGCTGTCCGTGCCCGGCGGCGAAGCCGTGACGGTCGTCCACGTGCTCGAGTGGCTGGCCGAGGACGAGCGGCTGGTGACCGCATCCGTGGATGTCGGGGAACTCCGCCGGCGGTACGAGCTCGAAGTCCGCGGCAGCCTCGAGGAGGCTGTGTCAGGAGTGGCGACAAGCGGGGAACGGATGCCCGCGCTGATGATCGCGAGGGACGCACCCTATCGCGGAATCCTTCAGGCAGCCGATGACCTGCCGGCCGACCTCATCGTGATGGGCGTGGGTGGACCTGGAGCTGGCGACGGAATCCTGGGCTCCACGACGGATCGGGTCGTGCGGGCAGCGCGCTGTCCTGTGCTGACCGTGCGTCGCTGAAGGACAGCTCACGAGAGTGTGGCTCCCGGCGGACCGGCAGGATGTGCCTGGCGGCACGGCGCACCGGGTCGACACGACGATGATCTGCGCATGCTGAGCGTTCCCGTCTACGCAGGAACTCGTGAGGTCACCGAAAAGAACCGATCGCGCCGGGCAACACAGCCTGACCGCTCATTCTCCCGCGGTTGACAGGTACAACTCCGCACCGGGCCCGAGCGGCAGCCCGGCCACGATCCACACGATCAGCAGCAGCGTCCACACCACGAAGAACGTCACCGAATACGGCAACATTGTCGCGACGATGGTTCCGATGCCGGCGCGCGGGTCGTATCGCTGCATGAACGCGACGATGAGCGCGAAGTAGGACATCATCGGCGAGATGATGTTCGTGACGCTGTCGCCGACGCGGTAGGCGGCCTGCGTGAACTCCGGCGTGTAGCCGAGCAGCATCAGCATCGGCACGAACACCGGCGCCATGATGGCCCACTTGGCGGACGCGCTGCCCATGAACAGGTTGATGAAAGCCGACAGCGCGATGAAGGCGACGACCATTGGGATGGTCCCGAGGTTCGCCGCGCGCAGCGCATCCGCCCCCTTGACTGCGAAGATCAGGCCCAGGTTCGTCCAGTTGAAATAGGCGACGAATTGCGCGGCGAAGAAGACGAGCACGAGATAGATGCCCAGCGTCTCCATCGCCTTGCCCATCGCCTTCATGACGTCGCTGTCGTTGCGGATGGTGCCGGCCGCGATCCCGTACGCGAGGCCGAGCACGGCGCCTGTCAGGAAGATCAGCGCGACGATGCCGGACATGAACGGGGAGCGCAGCAGGCTGCCCGTCTCCGGATCCCGCAGAAAGCCGTCGCCGGGCACCGTGCCCCAGAGCAGCAGTCCGGCGAGCGCCACGGCGGTGACGGCTGTCCACACCAGACCCCGGCGCTCCGCCGCCGTGAGCCCGGCGGCGATGTCGGCCGGGCCCTGCTCCCCGCGCCAGGCGCCGAGCCGGGGCTCGACGAGCCGCTCGGTCACCAGCGTGCCCGCGGCAGTGATCACGAAGGTCGACGCCACCATGAAGTAGTAGTTGGCCGCGGGGTTGACCACGTACTCGGGGTCGATGATCCGGGCGGCCTCTTCGGAAAGGCCGGCCAGCAGCGGATCCAGCGTGCCGAGCAGCAGATTCGCGCTGTAGCCGCCCGAGACGCCGGCGAACGCCGCGGCCAGCCCCGCCACCGGATGCCGGCCGATGCCGGCGAAGATCACGCCGGCCAGCGGCAGCAGCAGCACGTAGCCGATCTCGCCGCCGGTGTTCGACATCACGCCGGCGAACACCAGGGCCGCGGTCAGCAGGCGTCGTGGGGCGGAGTAGACGACCAGCTTGAGCCCGGCGCCAATCAGGCCGCTGCCCTCGGCCACCGCGATGCCGAGCATCGCGACGAGGACGGTGCCGAGCGGCGCGAAGCCCGTGAAGTTGCCGACCATCTCCGTGAGGATCCGGTGCAGGCCGGCAAGCGACAGCAGACTCACGGGACGCACGACCGCTCCGGTAGCCGGATGCACGGCCGAGAGATTCGAGGCCGCCGCCAGCGCCGACACCAGGATGACGGCGACCGCCATCAGGAGAAAGAGCGTGGCGGGGTGCGGCAGCGCGTTGCCGCCGCGCTCGATGAGCGCAAGGGCGCGCGACAGCGTCGACGAGGCGGCCTTCGAGGGCGTCGGCACGGGTTCCCATCCTATGCCACGCCGGGCAGGACAACACAGGCGTGCAGCCGGCCCGGTGAACTGGGATATGTATCGCCTGGCGCCGTGAATGGGAGGCCGAGAGGCGAGCGTCCCGGGGGAGGAGCGTACCCGAAGGGCGCGCGGTCGAGTCTTCGAGGAGTCCTTCCGATGCTGCTGGTCAGTTCACGCCTGCACTTCTGGAGTTGCACGAAGTTCTCCGAGGCCGACGCGGTGAGGGATGTCGTGCTCGAGGACCCGTCCACGGCGGTGGACCGGGAGTTCACGGGGGGCGAGTACCTCGCGGCCCTGAAGGGGCAGCGCGTGCTGCTGCTCGTGCACGGCTACAACAACACCGAAGATGCCGTGAATCTCGCGTACGCCACGATCGAGCGCTCGGTGCGAGCCGCATTCGGCACGGCGTACGACGTCGTCACGGGCTACACGTGGCCTGGCGGAGAGATCGGGCTCAGTTATCCGGTGGCGAGATCCCGGGCGAACACCGCCGGCCCACGGCTCGGCACCTGGATCAGGAAGATTGCACGAAGCGCCGGGGCGCTCGACATCATGTGCCACAGCCTCGGCGCCAGGGTCGTGTTGAAGGCTCTCGAGAGAGGCGGCGGCAGACCGGTGCGCAACCTGTACCTGCTCGCCGCCGCCGTCGACAACGAAGCGATCGAGCGCGGCGAGGAGTTCTTCGAGGCGTCGAAGCGCTGCCGCAGGATCATGGTGATGCACTCGAAGTACGACCGGACGCTCGCCATCTGGTTCCGCATCGGCGACGGGGCGCTGCCGTGGCAGTGGCTCGACCTGTTCGACGTCGCACTTGGCTGCTCCGGTCCCGAAGACCCGGCCAGCATCGTGAAACACTCACCCCACGTGATCGTGGTCAACGGCAAGGGCGCGCGACTCGACCACGGCGATTACAAGGACAACCCGGCCGTGTTCGGCTTCATCGCGACGTTCCTCGCCAACAGGACGCCCGGCCAGTTCCACGCGCTGTGAGGTGTGCGACGCCGTCTGATGGCGGCGCGGCGTAGGATGTCCTCATGATCACTGAAACGGATCGGCGCCACCTCGAACGGTGCCTCGAGCTGGCCGAACAGGCGCTGCTGGCGGGTGACGAGCCGTTCGGCTCCGTGCTCGTGGGCGGCGACGGCCAGGTCCTCGCGGAGGACCACAATCGCGTCAGCTCCGGCGACCGGACGCGCCACCCGGAGTTCGAGCTCGCGCGCTGGGCGGCACAGAACCTCACACCGGCCGAGCGTGCGGCGAGCACGGTGTACACGTCGGGTGAACACTGCCCGATGTGCGCCGCCGCGCACGGGTGGGTCGGCCTCGGCCGGATCGTCTGCGCGTCGTCGTCCGCGCAATTGTCCGCGTGGCTTGCGAAGCTGGGCGTGCCGCCGCCGCCGGTCCGGACGCTGCCCATCCAGGAGGTGGTCCCGGGGGCCGTCGTCGACGGTCCGGTCGCGGATCTCGCCGCGCGGGTGTTCGAGCTGCATCGGCGATTCCAGGGGCGATGAGCGCGGGGCTGCAGGCGGCTCCCAGAGCCGACGTGCGATATAGTCTGAGGCATCGCCCCGCGTCTTCCCGACAGGTCAGTCCATCCCGACTTTCCCGATGCCGCTCGCTGCAGTGCCATTCATGAGGGTTGACCTGGCAAGAGCCGCCGGCCACACGAGGCGCGTGCTCAGCGGCGGACGCGGCGGCATGACCGGCGTCACGGCAGGCAGGGCGGGGCGTGCGCAGGATTGACGAAGCCGCCATCAAGGCGCACGCAGACGTCCGGTTCCGCTCCGAGTACGACTACGCGCTGTTCGAGTACTACCGCAGCGCCAAGGTGCTGGCGTCGCTGGAGCGCGCGGGCGCCGCCGTCCGCGGGCGGGTGCTCGATGCCGGCTGTGGCGGCGGCGGCATGCCGCTGTCGCTGGCCGAGGAAGCCGCGATGGTCGTCGGCATCGATCCCGCGCCGCGCTTCCAGGACGCCGGCGTGAAGCTGGCGCGCGAGCGCGGCATCCGGAACCTGGTGTTCGCGCAGGCGGACGGCATGTTCCTGCCGTTCAGGGACGGCACGTTCGACCTGGTGCTCTCGCATGCGGTCATCGAGCACGTCGCCGACGCGCCGCGCTACCTCCGCGAATGCGCGCGCGTGCTCGCGCCCGGCGGCCACGTGTTCCTGTCCACCGCGCCGTACCTGTCCTTCGCGGGGGCGCATCTTCCCCGCCTGAAGCTGCAGCTGCCGCTGCACCTGATGGTCGGGCGCCGCGCCGCGTTCGCGACGTTCCGGTTCCTCGCGCGCCATGCGCCGTGGACCCTGAAGGAGCCCGCGAACGAGAACTCGTTCATCAAGGCCGCGCGGCGCGGCGAGATCAAGGACGACGACCTGCTGGAGAAGGTCCGCGTCACGCGACTGCGCCGCCAGATCGCCGACGCCGGCCTCCGCATCGTCCGGGAAGATCTGCACGTGACCTCGACCGTGCGGCGGCTCCCGGCGCCCCTCGCCGACTGGCTGCGGACGAGTCCGCTCACGCAGGACGCGCTCATCAGCAACATGGAATACGTGCTCGCGGCGGCCTAGCCGCCGCTCGCCAAGCGGGGCTCTGGGCTTTCGGCCTGGGGCCTTCGGCTTGGGCCTTCGGCCTGGGGCCTTCGGCCGGGCTTTGGGCCTTCGGCCTGGGGCCTTCGGCCGGGCTTTGGGCCTTCGGCCTCGGGCTCTGGGATCGGCGGGCTGTCAGTCGCGCTATTGCTGTACCCGGAGGGTGATCACCGTCACGCTGCTCACAGCGTGGAAGCGAATACCCTCCGGGAACAGCAGTAGCGTGACTGACAGCCCCCGCCGAGCCCAAGGCCCAAAGCCCAAAGTCCAAGGCCCAGAAAGGGTCCAAGGCCCGAAGCCGAAAGCCAAAGGCCCAGATGGGGCCGGACTGCAGTGCGGCCAATCCCATAAGATCGGTACTGAAGGAGGTGTTCTGTGAGGAGGCTGTTTCCGGCCATCACGGCGGCGCTGCTCGTCGCCCTGTCCGCTCCGGCGGCGGCACAGCAGACGGACTTCGACCTCGAGGAATGGGACGTCCAGTGGGGCGGACGCACGCGCGACCCGGCGGTGGCGCCCGACGGCAGGGTCTGGTTCGTCGGACAGCAGGGCAACTACATCGCCGTGTTCGACCCGAAGACCGAACAGTTCCGGCGATACGAGATCGAGGACGGCACGAACCCGCACACCCTGATCGTCGACACGACGGGCATCGTCTGGTACGCGGGGAATCGCAACAACCGCATCGGCCGGCTCGATCCCGCAACGGGCGAGATCAGGACGTTCCCGACCGGCGAGGCGAGAGATCCGCACACGATGGTGTTCGACGGGAAGGGCAACATCTGGTTCACGTCGCAGGGCGCCAACCGTGTCGGGCGGCTGAACATGGAGACCGGGAAGGTCGATCTCGTCACGCCGTACGACCAGCCGTCGAACCCGTACGGCATCGTGCTGGATCGGCAGGGGAACCCGTGGGTGTCGCTGCTGCGCACCAACTTCGTCGCGACGATCGACCCGGCCACGCTGGCCGTCACGCGGTACGCGCAGTCGGATCCGGCGTCACGCTCGCGGCGGCTCGAAGTGCTGGCGGACGGCACGGTCTGGACGGGAGACGAGGCGCGCGGCTTCCTGATCCGGATCGATCCGGCGACGAAGGCCACCCGCGAATGGCAGATGCCGGGCGGCCCCGGATCGCGCCCGTACGCGATCACGAAGGACGATCAGGGACGCCTGTGGATTTCCGAGACGGGCCCGGAGAAGCGCCTGGTCGGCTTCGACCCGAAGACGGAGACGTTCTTCGCGACGATCCCGGTGAGCGGGACGATCCGGCACATGTTCTTCGACGCGAAGACGAAGCGGCTGTGGTTCGGCACGGACGCGAACCGCATCGGCCGGATCGACACGAACGGCGGACGCACGTCGTGACCGCACGCCTGACGATGAGCGCCGCGACGCTGTGTGCGTTCGCGGCGCTCGGCGTGTACGCGACGGCTCGCGTGTCGGGCTATGCCGAAGGGGCGCCGGCCGGCTTCTCCGGCGGCTTCGGCGAGCCGTCGTGTCATGCCTGCCACTTCGACTCGGACCCCGACTCCGGGCCCGGGCGCATCACGATCGCCGGCGTGCCGGAACGGTTCACGGCCGGCGAGCAGTATCCGTTGACCGTGACGCTCTCGAGACCGGAGATGGCGCTGGGCGGATTCCAGATCACGTCCCGGTTCGAAAACGGCGGCGCGCAGGCCGGCACGCTCGTTCCGGCGCACGGCGAGGACGAGCGCGTGGGCGTCGTGGAACAGGGCGGGATTCAGTACGCCAGCCAGACCAAAGACGGTACCGCGCCGACCGCTCCAGGCACGGCGGTCTGGAATCTGATCTGGACCGCGCCACCCGGCGACGGTCCGGTCGTGTTCCACGTCGCGGCCAATGCCGGCAACGCGGACGGCACTGCCGAAGGCGACTACGTGCACACGACCAGCCTCGAGACCGCACCGGCTTCGGGCCCGCGCTGAAGGCCTTCCGAAAGGCAGCCCCGCGGCCGCCCCGCACCGGCCGTGCGAAGATGGCGGCATGGGCAAGCCGATTCCCACCTGGGAGCCGCTGTCGGAGGCCGCGCTCGCGGATCAGCGCGGCACGCACGATCGCATGCGCGCACGCTGTCCGGTGGCCCGGTCGCCGCGCGGTGTCACGCTGCTGAGGCACGCCGACGTGGTCGCGGCCGCATCCGATCCCGCCACGTTCTCCTCCACCGTCTCGGCGTACCGCATGGTGCCGAACTCGCTGGATCCGCCGGAGCACACGGCCTTTCGCGCCGTCGTCGACGCGTTCTTCAACCCGGAGCGCATGCGGGAGCTCGAGCCCCGCATCAGGACGATCGCGCACGAGATCGTCGGGGGCCTGCCGAGGCACACGACCATCGACGCCGTCACGGACATCGGGCGCCTGTTCGCCGTGCGCGCCCAGGCCGACTGGCTCGGGTGGCAGGGCAGCGAGGAGGCGCTCCTGGCGTGGATGGCCGACAACCATGCCGCGGCCCGCTCGACGGATCGATCGAAGGCCGCCGCCGTTGCCGCGGCGTTCGACGACATCGTCGCGCGACAGGTGCGTCGCCGGCGGACCCTCGGCCACGCGGCGCCGCACGACCCCACGACCGAACTGCTCCAGGTCAGGGTGAACGGACAGCTCCTGTCCGACGCCGACATCGTCTCGATTCTCCGCAACTGGACCGCGGGCGACCTCGGCTCGCTCGCCGCCTCGCTCGGCGTCGTCGTCCACTTCCTCGCGACGCATCCCGGCGTGCAGACGGCGCTTCGGGAGGGCCGCGGCGATCCGGCGCTGGCGGTCGACGAGATGCTGCGCATCGACGACCCGTTCCTCGTCAACCGGCGCGTGACGACGAAGGCGACCGACGTCGCCGGCTTCAGGATCGAGCGTGGCACGCGCATCTATCTCGACTGGATGTCGGCCAATCGCGACGAGGCGGTGTTCGGCGATCCGGACGCGTATCGGCCCGAAGAGAACGCGCCGCACAACCTGGTCTACGGCATCGGCATCCATGTGTGCCCCGGACGGCCGCTGGCCACGCTCGAACTGGTCGTGGCGATGCAGGCGCTCCTGCGCACGACGACCCGGATCGAGCTGGCGCCCGATGTCGAGCCCGTGCGGGAAACCTATCCGCTGGGTGGCTGGCGGCGGGTGCCGGTGCGTCTGCACTGAGCCGCGGCACATCCAATCGCGCAGCCGGGCACTCAACCAGCGCACACCTCAGCGTTTCGTCCGGCGTGACGCCACGCGACGCGCATCGCCGTTGTCCCGCCCGGCTCGCGGCCATGAGTCTGGCGTCGTTCCTGCTTCGCTTCCGGAGAGGGGACGCCATGCATGGAAAGCAGAACCGTCGGACGGCCGCCGGGCTCATCCGCGCCGTCCTGATCCTCGGAGCAGCAACGAGTCAGGCCGCGTGCGCCGGGGCGACGCCGGAGACGGTCGTCACCGACCAGGTCGTTCATGATGATCTGCTGACGGCCGGCCAGCGGGTCCGGGTCGAAGCCGAAGTGGAGGGAGACGTCGCGGCGGCCGGATCGAACGTCGCGATCGTCGCGCCCGTTCAGGGCTACATCATGGGCGCCGGCCGCACCGTGACGATCGCCGGTCCGGTCGACAACGACGTCTGGGCCGCCGGCGAGCGGGTGACCGTCGACGCACGGGTGGGAGACAACGCGATGATTGCCGGCCAGACCGTGCATCTCGCACCGGGCTCGGCGATCGGTCGCGACGCCAGGCTCGCGGGCGGCGAAGTCAGGTCCGAAGGCCGGATCGCACACGATCTCCGCATCGGCGCCGGCAGGGCGGAAATCGGCGGCGAGATCGGCGGCGCCGTGCACGCGAACGCCGAACGCGTCACCGTGCTGCCGGGCACCGTCGTCCGGGGCGATCTCGTCGTCCGGTCCCCGCATGCCCCGGTCATCTCGCCGGACGCGCGCGTGATCGGTCGGATCGACTATCAGGAGACCCGTGGGGACTCGTGGGGCCTCGGGTGGCCGCTGATGTGGATCTGGCTGTTCCTGGCGCTCCTCGTGCTGAGCCTGGCCGCGCTTGCGATCGCGCCGGGCTGGTCCGAGCGCGTGGTCTCGCAGCTGCGCCGGCGAACCTTCGCGTCGCTGCTGGCCGGCGCGATCGTGCTGCTCGTCGTGCCGGTCGTCATCGCGATCCTGCTGGTCACGGTCATCGGCATCCCGCTCGCCATCGTGCTGTCGGCCGCCTACGCCGCCGCGCTGGTGCTGTCCGCGGCGATCGTCTCGTACGTGGTTGGCCGCTGGCTGTTCGAGCGCGCGCATCGGGCGGGGGTGTCACGGTGGGGTGCGATCGCGCTCGGCGCGCTCGTGGTCTCGCTGGGGTTGTCGCTGCCGGTCGTCGGGCCGATCGTCGCGCTGGCCGTGGTCCTGTGGGGGGCCGGCGCCGTGGCGATGGAGTG
The DNA here is from genome assembly GCA_964446605.1 of uncultured Bifidobacteriaceae bacterium. Classification (GTDB taxonomy): domain Bacteria; phylum Acidobacteriota; class Vicinamibacteria; order Vicinamibacterales; family JAENWD01; genus JAENWD01. Next base: position 22,665 of record CAYUPN010000028.1, read on the forward strand.
GCGGGATCGACGTCGCGTGGGGCTGCAGCCGGCCTGAATCACGTGTCGCCAGCCGCCAGCTGCCAGCCGGCAGCGGACAAGGATCGAAACGAACGCTAGCGGCCCGTTCCGAATCGCGGTGTCGCGTGGTCCGGCATGCCAAGGGTGCGGACCGCGCCGGCGGCCAGCCGGACCGCGTGGGCGAGCTTGTCGAAATCGAGGCGATCGACCGTATCGGTGGGCTCGTGATAACCGGGGTGGAATCCGCCGAACACCCAGATGGCCGGCAGCCCTTTCTGCAGGAACGGGAGATGATCGCAGCGGAACAGCGCGCGGCTCGAGGAATCCCGATCGAATTTCGTGCTGAGCTCCACTCCCGCCGCGGCAGCCTGTTGCGCGAGCACCGCGTGCAGATCCGGGCTGAACGCCGCGCCGACCAGGTTCAGCTGATCGGATCGTCCCGCGGTGATCTCGTATGCCCCGCGGCTCTCGGGCGTGTGCGCTTCGTTCCGGCCGATCATGTCCAGGTTGATGACGGCTATCGTCGAGTCGAGCGGGCGCAGCGGGTGTGCGACGTAGTGATACGAGCCGAGCATCAGCTGCTCTTCCGATCCGAACGACACGAAGAGCACGCTGCGCGCCGGCCGGCTGGCGGCGAGCACGCGCGCCGTCTCGAGCATCGCGACCACGCCTGACGCGTTGTCGTTGGCGCCGGGGTACAGCCGATCGTTCTGTACGCCGAGGTGGTCGTAGTGGCTGGTCACGAGAATCGTCTGCGCTCGCAGCACCGGATCGGTGCCCTCCAGCAGCCCTGCGACGTTCCATGACGTCCGTGCCGCCGCGTCGCGATTCGCGGCCCGGATCCGGACTCGCACGCCGTCGATCGACCGCGACGCAGGAGAGGGCTTCTCATCGATCGCGGTCTGCCACCCGGCGGCCGAGCGTCCCGTCCCGCGCAGCAGCGCCTCGGCAGCCTCGAGTGACAGTCCGACCCGGGGAATGCGCAGCTCGCTGCGCGCCAGCGCCTGTCGCGGCGCGTTCGCACGAGCCGGAGGCCGCGGGGACGAGCGATGCCGGTTCACCGGCTCCGTGACGACGAGGAGGGCGGCTGCGCCGTGGCGTTCGGCGTTCTTCGTCTTCGTCCAGGCGTTCGCGTGCAGCGTGAAGCCCGTGCCGTTGAAGGGAGACTCCGGATCGTCCTCCTGCGGCTCGTGGTCGAAGACGAGCACGGCCTTGCCGCGGACGTCGATCCCGGCGTAGTCGTCGTAGCCCAGTTCCGGCGCCGTGATGCCGTATCCGGCGAACACCACGTCCAGCGTCAGGTCGATCGGCGTCGCCGGTTCCGGAAAGAAGACGCTCCCCGCACGGAACGGCTGGACGTGTCCACCGCGGTGCACCTCGAGCGACGTGCGCTCGCGGTCGAGGCTGAGCGGGACGACCTCGAACGGCTGCAGAAAGCTCGAGCCGGCAGCGGGCTGGAGCCCGATCTTGCGCATCTCCGTCGCGAGGAACCAGGCCGAGACATCCGCCCCCCGGCCGAGCGACACACGGCCCTCGAGCGGCTGCGAGCAGAGGAACTCGAGGTCTGCGCGCATCCGCTCCCGGCTTACCTGCTCCTCGCCCGGCAGGGTGGAGATGCATGCAAGGACGAGCGCGAGCACGGTGGCCAGACGCGTCATGGCGTCAACGATACCGCAGGGCAGGTATCCCGGCCGGAGGGCCATGGGCCTCCCCATTGCAGTCCCGTCGAGTTCCGGGCGAGCATGGCCGGTTGTCGATTCCCGTCCATCCCGCCCGTCGATCTGGTGTAGCGCAGGACCGGACTCCAGTTCGACCGTTCGCAGGTGCGCTGGTCGGGTGTCCCGGTCCTGCCGTCGAAAGGAGAGCGAACGTGCGAGTGATCGTGTTTGTCAAGGCAACGAAGAGCTCCGAGGCGGGGGTCATGCCGAGCGAGCAGCTCCTGGCCGAGATGGGCCGGTTCAACGAGGAGCTGGTGAAGGCCGGCATCATGCAGGCCGGCGAAGGCCTGCACCCGAGCAGCCGCGGGAAGCGCGTCAGGTTCGCGGGCGGGAAGAAGACCGTCATCGACGGCCCGTTCGCGGAGACGAAGGAGCTCGTCGCGGGGTTCTGGATCTGGCAGGTGGCCTCGATGGACGAGGCGCTCGAGTGGGCGCTCCGCTGCCCGCACCCGATGCCGGGGGAAGAGGGGGAGCTCGAGATCCGTCCGATCTTCGAAGCCGAGGATTTCGGGGAGGCGCTCACGCCGGAGCTGCGGGCACAGGAGGAACGGCTGCGCGAGGAGGTGGAGCGCCGGCAGCAGAAGCGATGATGGCCAGCCGCCTGCACGGCCACCAAGGGTTCGTCAGGCGGCGAGTTCCCGTCTGGACATCTCGCGAGGCTGAGCTAGAATTTCCCTTCCTCGTCAAGAAGCGGTCGGGGCGCGATCCGCGCGCCTCGACCGCGACAGCCTGGCCGAAAGCCGGCGGAATCTGGAACGCATGGACGATCCGGGTGCCACTCTCCCGCGTGAGCCCGTCCCAGTCGATGCCCCGACGGTCTCGGTCGTCATGGCGGTCTACAACCGCAGCAACATCCTGCGGTTCGTCATCGACAGCCTTCGCGCGCAGACCCGCACGGACTGGGAGCTGATCGCGGTCGGCGACGCGTGCACCGACGACTCCGGAGACGTCGTCGAGGCGTACGGCGACCCGCGCCTGCACTGGGTCAATCTTCCGCAGAACACCGGCGAGCAGTCGGGGCCGAACAACGAGGGGCTCCGTCGCGCGCGCGGCCGCTACATCGCGTTCCTCAACCACGACGATCTCTGGCTGCCGAACCATCTCGAGGTGCTGCTGGCGGCCATCGAGGAGACGGGCGCCGATCTCGTCTTCAGTCTGCTGGCGGTGGTCCAGCCTGACGGACCGAGCATCCTTCGCGGCGCCTCGCCAACCGGCTTCTACGAGCCGACCATGAGCGTGCCGGCCTCGGCGTGGCTGCTGCGGCGTGAGCTCGTCGACCGGGTCGGGCCGTGGCGCTTCTATCGCCAGTGCCACGTGGCGCCCTCGCAGGACTGGCTGCGGCGCGCCGCGAAGACAGGCGCGGTCCTTCGAGCCGTCCCGTCGCTCAGCGTGCTGGCCATCCCGTCCGGACACCGCCCTCGCAGCTACGCCGACCGGCACGACTCCGAGCATGCGCGCCTGGCTGCACGGATGGCGGCGGCCCCGACGTTCGTGGAGCACGAGCTCACAGCGATGGCCGTGCGTCACGCCATCGTCGACCCGTTCTTCGGCCCGTCGACGGCAATCCGGCCGTACGTGGTCCGGGCGCTGAAGAACGTCGGACGCGCCGTGCTTCGCGTCGCCGGGCTCCATTCTGATGAGATGCGCATGCGCCTGACGGGCCGGCGCGGTCATCTGATCGATCAGCTGCGCCGCACGCGGGGCCTCCCGGAGCTTCCGCGGCGACAGGTTGTGCGGGTTCCGGACGGGACCATCCCGACACAGTCGCACCCGCAATCTCTCGACCTTCGGCAGAGCAAGGAGTAGGCGACCGTGACCACAAGGACTCGTACGAGCTGGCTGCCCCCAGGTGCCGTTCGCGACCATCAGAGCACCGACGCGGACTGGAACTTCGTCGGCCGCAGGCTGATCGACGGTGTCGTCGTCCGTGAAGTGCGGAACGTGCCGAAGGGCAACGGCATGCTGACCGAGGTCTTCCGGCGCGACTGGTTCGATCGCGAGATCGAGATCGACCAGGTGTTCCAGGCGATCGTCGAGTCGGGATGTGTGTCGGCGTGGCACGCGCATGCCGAGACCACCGATCGTCTGTTCGTCAATCAGGGGCTGATTCGGGTAGTGCTCTACGACAGCCGCCCGGACTCGCCGACGCACGGTCTGGTGAACGAGTTCGTCATGGGGCTCCACCGCCCCGGTCTCATTGTCGTGCCGCCGCGCGTGTGGCATGGCGTCCAGAACCTGCTCAACCGTCCCGGTGCGCTGCTGAACCTGCCGGATCGCGGGTATCAATACGCCGAACCGGACCACTGGCGCCTGCCGGCGGATACCCCGCTCATTCCGTACCGGTTCCAGGCGGCACGCCCGCCGTCGGCGTTGACGAGCGGGAACGTGGATCAGGAGATCTGAGGGACGTGAACGGCCCTGAGAGCGGCCGCTGGTGCGATGCGTGCCCCTTCACCTCCCGGTGTCAGGTCCGGGTCGGCGAACAGCTGGAAGCCGCGTTCCCGAACGCGCGCGCCTTCGTGCGGCCCGCCTTCGACGAGCCGGACGAGGTCGCGCGGCTGCTGTCGCAGGATGGGTGACCCACCCGTCCTGCGTGCGACTCGCCGGACCGCCTCGTTCACCTCACCCCGACGCGGACTCCACGCGCAGGAAGTCCTGGTCGCAGGACATCTCGTAGCCGCCATCCGGCCGTGCGAAGTGCGTCGCGACGTACGCCTCCACGTCCGTCCAGGCCGGCGGATCCGTCATGGGCAGCACGTTGAGGATGAACTCGGCGATGCGGCAGGCGGTCGGCAGGTCCTCCGCCCGGATGCGCGCCGGCACGGTGTCCAGGCGGACGCGCCAGGGCCCTCCGGGCACGGACTCGGCGGTCGCGCACAGCTCACGCAGGCCGAATCGCCCGCCGATGAAGTGATCGACCATGTGCATGCAATCGCTCTCCGGGTTCTGGATGGCGATCGCCAGCACGCCGCCCGGAGCAAGCCAGCCCATCAACCGCTGAAGGTGCGCGTCCCAGCTCTCCCGCGGCAGGTAATAGAAGACGTGTGAGCAGAGGACGAAATCGCCGGCGGCGCCAGGCTCCGCCTCGAGAATCGTCTCCCCCAGCAGGGCGGCTCCCGGACAGGTCGCCGCGAACTCCGTGCTGAGCGTCGGGTTCGGCTCGATCGCAATGACGGTCGAGAACCGCTTCATCAACCACGCCGTGAGCTTGCCGGTCCCGGCTCCGGCGTCGATCGCGATCGCGTGCCTCTCGAGCGCATCGATCTCCCGGGCCAGCCAGTCCAGTGCCCGCTCCTTCTGATCGGTGTGCGCGAGGAACGTCTGGAACGCCTGTGTGTACTCGGGGCTGGCCGAGTCGAAGCAGGTGAGCCTGCGGGCGGTCATCGGACGTCTCCGGAGGACGCGACGTTCGTCACCCGGGATTGCGTCCCGGCCACCGGTGCACTTCGCATCAGGACGAGATAGAGAACGAAGCTGATGGCGAAGGTGACGAACCACGCGTAGCTGTACAGGTGATCGAGGGCATCGGGGCTCGCAACCCGTCCGCCCGGTGTGACGGCGGCGCGCAGGAACCCGGGGACGACGGGCAGGATGGCCACGGTCAGCGCGACGATCGCGCGCGGGTTCACGCCCCTGCGATACGCGTAGATTCCTTCGTTGCGGAAGAGATCCGGCACGAACAGGCGCCGGCGCCGCACGATCCAGTAGTCCGCGATCAGGATTCCGCCGATGGCGCCCATCAGACTGGAATAGCCGACCAGCCACGTGAAGATGTACGCGCCGGCATCGGAGTACAGACGCCACGGCATGATGAGCACACCGAGCACGGCGGTGATCAGACCGCCGGTGACGTAGCCGATGCGCCGGGGCGCGAGATTGGAGAAGTCGTTGGCCGGCGCGACGACGTTGGCCGCGAGGTTGGTCGAGATCTGCGCGATCAGCACGCCCAGCGCCCCGGCGAGGATGGCCGCCGGACTGCCGATGCGGCGGATCAGATCGACGGGATCCCAGACGGCTTCGCCCAGCAGCACGAGCGCCGCGCTGGTCACGACGACTCCCACGAACGAGAACGCCGTCATCGTCAGCGGCAGACCCAGGGCCTGCCCGACGACCTGCGCGCGCTGGCTGCGGGCGTACCGCGTGAAGTCCGGAATGTTCAGGCTGAGCGTGGCCCAGTAGCCGACGGCAGCCGTGAGCCCTGCGGGAAAGAGGCGCCACGCCGCGTCCGTTTCGCCCTGCAGTCGCGCCGACGCGGACAGTACGGGACCGAGTCCACCGCCGCGGCCGACCGCCCACCAGACCAGCACGCCGCTGCCGGCCAGCAGCAGCGGGGCCGCAAAGCGTTCGAGACGGCGGATGCCTTCCGTGCCGCGCACGATGATGGCGACCTGCACGAGCCAGAACAGCAGGAAGGCCGCCCAGGCGGAACCCTCCAGGCCTTCCCAGGCGGGCCACGCGGCGGACAGCAGCGTGTCCAGCGCCAGGCCGCCGATCCACGTCTGGATACCGAACCAGCCGCAGGCGACGAAGGCCCGCAGCAGCGCAGGCACATTGGCGCCCCGGACACCGAACGGCGCGCGGCAGAGCACCGGGAACGAAATCCCGTACTGTGTGCCGGCGTGCGCGTTCAGCAGCATCGGGACGAGGACGATCGTGTTGCCCAGCAGGATCGTCAGCATGGCCTGCCACCACGTCATGCCCTGCTGCATCAGGCCGGACGCCAGTGTGTAGGTGGTGATGACCACGCTCAAGCCGATCCAGAGCGCGGCGAAATCGTACATCGACCACGTGCGCTGTGCCGGGGTGGTGGGGGCGAGATCCCGGTTCCAGAGCGGGCCGTCCCTGTCGATGCCGGAGAGGTCCGGGCCGTCCAGCGCGCGGCTCATGCTTGCAGGCGCCCGTCCGGGCGTCGACGGTTCGATGAGCGTCGCGGACGGGTCGCGCTGTTCGAGGCGTGCCGGAGCGCGGCACACCTCCACCATTCGGGAACCATCGGGGCGGATTGAGAGCGAAGCTTACCACGGCCGCGCGACACGGGCCTTCGACGAGCCGCGCGGCTGCAGGCGGACCGCAAATGCAGTGCTAGAATTGCCGCCCCATGAGTCACGCCACGGGCGCGCATGCGCCGCAGCGTCCGGGTGGCCGCCGTTCCTTTCTCCGCGGCCTCGGAGGCGTGGCCGCCGCGCTGGCGCTTGCGCCGGACGATGGCGCTGCCTTCCAGGCGTGGACGCGTGCACAGGGACTGTCGCGCGACACGGATTCGCGTTCCGATGCGGATGTGGCGGGTGACGAAGCGTACTGGGCCCGTGTACGGCAGGCGTACGACCTGAACCCGTCGGTCCTGAATTTCGATCACGGCTGGACCAACCCGGCTCCGCGGGAGGCCATGCAGACGCTCGGCG
>CAYUPN010000028.1:29884-44173 GCA_964446605.1 uncultured Bifidobacteriaceae bacterium
TTCGATCACGGCTGGACCAACCCGGCTCCGCGGGAGGCCATGCAGACGCTCGGCGACCAGGCCAGGGAGCTCGAGGCACTGCCGGCCGAGATGCTGCCGAAGCTGTGGGACACGGTCAGCGCGACCACGGTCAAGGCGTCGCTCGCGGCGGCGATGGGAGTGCCCGCGGCGGAGATCGCGCTGGTGCGCAACGCGACCGAGGCGCTGAACACGGTGCTGCTCGGCCTGCCCCTCCGCGCGGGTGACGAGATCGTGTGTTCGTCGTACGACTACTTCGCGATGCTCGACGCGCTGCATCAGCGCCAGGCTCGCGACGGCGTGGTCCTGCGCATCGTCCGGCCACCGGTGCCCGCGCCGTCCATGCAGGCGCTCGAGGATGCCTACCGGTCGGCGATCGGTTCGCGGACGCGACTCGTGCTGCTCACGCATCCCAGCAACCTGACCGGGCAGTTGCTCCCCGTCAGGCGCATCGCGGCGCATGCCCGTGCGGCGGGCGCCCGGACGGTGGTCGACGGCGCGCAGTCGCTGGGCGTTCTCGACGACCCGGTCCGTTCACTCGATTGCGACTACTACGGGGCGAGCGCGCACAAGTGGCTGGGAACGCCAGTCGGTCTCGGCGTCCTGTGGATGCGTCCGGAGCACGCCGGCAGGGTCTGGCCTCTGGTGCCGCCGCCGGCGCAGACCACCGGCATGGCGCGATTCGAATGGATCGGCACGTCGCCGGAATACATCACCGTGGCCGCCCTGCCCGCGATCCGCTGGCATCTGACGATCGGCGCGGGACGCAAGGCCGCCCGGCTGCGGCATCTGGCAGCCGCGGTTCGCAGCCGGGTGCGGGCGGCAGCGGCCGACGCCAGGTTCTACGCCACCGACGATCCGGACATGACCTGTGGGCTGACGGTCGCGGAGATCCCGGGCGTCGATCCCTCGACGCTGCAGCAGCGGCTCCGGCAGAGGCACGACATCCTCGTGCAGTCCATGGCGGACAACCCGCATGCGCCGGACATTCAGGGCGTCCGCTTCTCACCCAACGTGTACTCGGCTCCCGGAGAGCTGGATCGCCTCGGTCGCGCCCTCGCGATCGAGATTGCCGCCCTTCGCGATGCCTGAGAAGGCTACCGGCCCGATGGTCACAGACACGCCGCTGTCACACATCCCGATCTTCCGCTCGCTCGATCCGGAGGCGCTCGGCGCCCTGGCGGCCATCATGACGCGCCAGCCGGTTCCCGCCAGCGAGATGGTCTTCTGGATCGGCGACCCGGCCGGCCCCCTCTACGTCGTCGACAGCGGACAGATTGCCATCACCGCGCCGGACGAGGACGGCGATCACGTCCTGCTCGAGACGGTGGGTCCGGGCGGCGTGTTCGGCGAGATCAGCTTCCTGGACGGCGGACCGCGCTCGGCGACCGCGCGAGCCGTCACGGACACGGTCCTGCTGGTGCTGCCACGGGACGCGTTCCACACCTTCCTGCTGCAGCGCCCCGACGTGAGCATCGGGATTCTGCAGATCATGGGCGCGCGGCAGCGTGCGAGCACCGCCACGATTCGCGGCCTGAAGAACCCCAACGCGGTGATCGCCGAGACCGCGACGATCTGGCAGCGCGTCAGCGACATCATCGCCGCGGTCGCCGCCAGCCAGGCGTTCACGATCGTCCACGTCGCGTGGTTCGGGTGCTGGATCCTGTTGAACGTGACCGCCTCGGCCGGCCTGTTGCCGGCGGCGCTCGCCTTCGACCCCTATCCCTTCGGCCTGCTGACGCTCATCGTCAGTCTCGAGGCGATCTTCCTGTCGATCTTCGTGCTCGTGAGCCAGAACCGCCAGGCCGAGCGCGACCGGATCCGGACCGATCTCGATCATCACGTGAACGTGAAGGCCCACCTCGAGCTGATCGACATCGTCCAGCGGCTCGAACGGATCGAGCATGCGGTGACCGCGGTGAAGGGGGATCGGCTGCAGTAGTCAGCTGACCTCGCGCCGCCGGACACCGTTGGCCCCGTCGGCGAGCTGCCGGACGAGACGCGTGACCGTCGCGAGATCGAAAGGTTTCGCGATGAGCGCCATGCGGTCGTGCGGCAGCCGCTCCGCCGGTCCACCCCGCCGCTCGGTGGTCATCAGCAGGAACTGGCAGCGCGGGTACTCGCGGGCGAGCTGCGTCAGCAGTTCCTGCCCGTTCCCGCCGGCCAGCTCGCGGCCGACCACGGCGACTTTCGGCGGCGGCCACTCCGCGGCGAGCCGGAGCGCCTCCTCGGCGCCGGCTGCGGCGACGGCGTCGAATCCGTCGGCGGCGAGCGCCGTGCAGATCGACCACCGGGTGAGCGGCTCGTCGTCCACGACCAGCACACGCGCGGGGATTTCTTCCCGCGGAGCGGCATTTTCCCGGGGGTCGAATGGCGGCAGCATCGAAAGGGCTCCAGAGAACCGCGATGCTCTTTGTCTGAGCAAGGCCCGTGCCCGGCCTCGACGGCGGATCCCGCGTCCGGACGGATGGTGCCCCGCCGGTTGTCAGCGGCCTGCGGGAGCGAGAGGGAGCGTGAGCTCGGCGACCGTGCCGCCCCCCTCACGCGGCGCGAGAGAGACGGTGCCGTTCTGCAGCTCGACCAGCCGGCGCACGATCGCGAGGCCCAGTCCGGTGCCGCTCTTCTTCGTCGTGTAGAACGGCTCGAACACGCGCTCGGCGTCCTCCGGGGCAATGCCGGAGCCACGATCGCCGATCGCGATCCGGCAGGAGCCGCTGTCGGCATGCAGCGCGACGTCGACCGTCTCCGTCCCCGACTGGCAGGCGTTCATCAGCAGGTTGAGCAGTACCGCGTGCAGCATCTCGCGATCGGCCTGCACGACCGCCGGTGCGCCATTGCAGACCAGGGTCGCACGCTGACCGGCTGCCGCTTCCGCCGCCGTCATGGCGTCGTTGATCACCGCCCGGACGTCGATCGGCTCGAATGTCGGCGTCCTCGGTCTCGCGTAGCGCAGGATGTCCTCGACCTTGTGGTTCAAGGTGTCGATCCGCGCAATCATCGTGTCGAGCACCCGCCGATCGGGTGCGCCGGGACCGACCCTCGAGCGGAAGATCTGCAGCGAGCCCTTCAGGCCTGCGAGCGGGTTGCGGACCTCGTGCGCCACGACGGCCGCGAGTTGTCCCAGCTTGGCGAGGGCCGCCTGGTCGGCGAGCCGCTGCTCCGCCAGCTTGCGCTGCGTGATCTCGCTCCGAATCGCCATGTACTGGCGCGGCTTCCCCCGGTCGTCCACGAACGGGACGATGGTCGTGTCCACCCAGTAGAAGCTGCCGTCCTTCGCGAGGTTCCGGAACTCGCCGCGCCAGACCTCGCCGCGCGCGATCGTGCGCCAGAGATTCCGGATGAACTCCTTCGAGTGGTAGCCGGAATTGATCATCCGGTGGTCCTGTCCGAGGAGCTCGTCGCGCGAGTACTTCGAGATCTCGCAGAACTTGTCGTTGACGTACGTGATGATCCCGCGCTGGTCGGTCACCGCGACGATCGCGGCCTGATCGAGCGCATACTGCATCTGCTCGAGACGGTGCAGCGACTCCTCGCGCGCGAGACGGTCGGCCAGGTACTGCGACTGCCACCGCCCCAGCGTGCGGAGGTGATGCCACACGAGCCCTGCCGTCACCCAGACCATCGCCAGGGTGAGCAGCCGGTTCAGGGCGCCGGCCGGTGCGTTGCCGCCGGGTGGCGTGACGATCAGGCCGGCCAGGATGAGGAGGGAGACGCCGCCGGCGGCGGCGAGAGGTTCCCAGGTCCGGCCGGCGGCCGTGAAGAGCAGCACCGGCACGACGTAGAGCATCGGAATGGCGATGCCGGGGGCGGTGACCGCATCGAGCCAGAAGATCCCCGCCGTCACCACGGCGGCCAGCGCCCGGACGAAGGCAGGGTGCCGCCGCGGTGGCGGTCCCCCGGGGCGTCCGCCGGTTCCCTGGCCTGCCGGGGAGGGCTGTGGCTCGTGCACCCGATCGGTCACGGCGTCGGTGTCAGTCCGAACTTCTCGATGCGATACCGAATCTGATCCCGGTTGAGTCCGAGCAGCGCCCCTGCTCTGGCCTGATTGCCGTTCGAGCGCCGGAGCGCCTGCACGACGAGGCTGCGTTCCAGCTCCTCCAGGTTCACGCCGGTGGCGGGCAGCTCGAACGGGTCTCCGGAGGGGGCCCCGCCGCCCAGCGCGCCGAAGTCGCGCGCCTCCAGCCGGTCGCCTTCCGCGAGCAGCATCGCCCGCTCCACGACGTTCCGGAGTTCGCGCACGTTGCCGGGCCAGCCGTACGTCTCGAGCAGGCGCATTGCCGACGGGCTCACACCGGTGATGCGCTTCCGGAACTCGCGGTTGTAGGCGTCGACGAAGAAGTTCACGAGCAGCGGCACGTCCGCCGGATGCTCCCGCAACGCCGGCAGCGGGATGGGCAGGACGTTCAGGCGGTAGAAGAGATCGCTGCGGAACCGTCCCTTCGCGACTTCGTCCTCGAGCGTGCGGTTCGTGGCCGCGATCACCCGGACGTCCACGCGGATGTCGTGCACACCGCCGACGCGCTTGAAGCTCTTCTCCTCGAGGAACCGCAGCAGCTTGGCCTGCAGCGCCGGCACCATCTCGCCGATCTCGTCGAGGAACACCGTCCCGCCGTCGGCGTTCTCCAGCAGCCCCCGCTTCATCGCCCGTGCGTCGGTGAACGCACCGCGCTCGTGTCCGAAGAGCTCGCTCTCGAGGAGTTGCTCCGGCAGCGCCGAGCACGTGATGTTCATGAAGGGCCGGCCTGCCCGCGCGCTGGTGTAATGAATGACCTTGGCGACCAGGTCCTTCCCGGTGCCGCTCTCCCCCGTGATCAGCACCGTCGAGGCCGGGCTGGCGGCCACTTTCTGCACCAGTTGCCGGAGCGACTGGATGGATTCCGATTCCCCGACGATCGCGTGCAGACCGAAGGGCCGCCCCTCGCCCGCCCGCAACTGGCGCACCTCGCGACGCAGACGCGTCGTCTCCAGCGCGCGCGCGACGACGGCGGCGACCTCGTCGAGATTGAACGGCTTGTTCGCGTAGTGGAAGGCGCCGTGCTTCATGGCCTCGACCGCCGTGTCCACGCTGACGAGCGCCGTCAGCATGACGACGAGCAGATCGGGGTCCCGCTTCTTCAGCTCCTTGAGGACCGTCAGGCCATCGGTGTCCGGCAGGCGGTAATCGAGGAGGACGAGGTCGACGCCTTCCCCGAACTGCTCGCAGGCCTCCTGGCCCGTGCCGGCTTCGAGAATCTCATAGCCCTCGCTCTGGAGGCGTTCGCGGAGGGACCAGCGGATCAGTTCCTCGTCGTCGACGATCAGGATTGTGGCGTTGGTCATGCGGGGCACGAACTCATCATACTGGCAGCCCTGGGCCGCCCGGGGGGGCGGCCGACAGGCCTGCACCGCGGATTCCATTCAACAGCTCGACCGCGGAAGGAAGTACTGGCCGGCGGGGTCCCGCCGCAGCCTGCCGGTTTCGACGAGGCAATCCAGAACGGCGCGGCACTCGTCCGGCTCGAGGCTCCAGAGCCGTGCAATCTGCCGTTCCGTCAGGCGCATCCCCGGCATTTCCAGATACTCGGCCTCGATGAGGCCTGCCAGGCGACGATCACAATCGGCAACAGCAACCATCACGCCCTCCGCTGGCGGGGGAAACGGCCCGCCGCTGAGCCGAGGAGCAAGAGCCGGGCCACACTGTACGATCCGATCTTCCCCGTGATGCGGGTGCGGGTCGCGGCTGCAGGCGGGGAATCTTCCCCACCGGCCGGAGATTTCCCCGGGCCGGGATCGGGGTCAGCGAGTCGCGGGAGGGATGTCGCGGGACGCGATTTCGGCCCGCAGGTGCTCGATCATCTGCTTCGCATCGCGTTCGAGCATCCGCTTCAGCAGGAAGCCGGGCACGCTGAACGCCGGGTCGGCCGCCAGCTCGTAGTCGATGACCGCGGTCTCTCCGTCCGGTGTCACGCGCCAGTGCCCTTCGTAGGCCCTGAAGCTCCGGCCGCTCCGATCGCGAAACCGGATCTGTCCTTCTTCCTGACGTACCTCGAGGAGCAGGTGGATGCGCCGCGAGAACATCATCAGCTTCGCCACCGCTTCCTGTTCGACGACCATCGTGTCGCCGGATTCCGAGAGCACCTGGCTCTTCGTGAGGTTCGGCATGAAGCGGGCGATGCGGTCGTAGTCGGTCAGCACGGTGACCGCCACCGGCGCGGGGCGCGGGACGATGAAGCGGGCCGCGACCTGGTAGACGCCGTGCTCTTCGCGGATATCGATCTGCGGCGGCTGCCCGGAGGCGCCGGAGAGCCCGGCGCCGGCGAGCACGATCAGCGCAGCGGTCGCGGCGGCGAGATGCGCGAGACGGCGGCGGGCAGGATGCCCGCCGCCGATCCGGTGTTGCGAGACGGAGCGAGGGATGGCCATGGCGCTGCGCCTCACGTCAGAAGGCGACGACCCCTTCGGCCATCAGCCCGTGGAACCGGCCTCCGTTGCGGATGTGGGACGGGGGATAGCCGAAGAACTTCTGGTCCACGTATTCGACCTTGGCGAGCAGGCCCGGCATGATGAACCAGCCGCCGCCGACCTGCCACCGGTTGGCGCCGACCTGGTTGGCGACGCCCGTCAGCTCACCCTCGACGCGGTTGTAGCGCACGCCCACGAACAGCTTCTCGTCGGGGAGGAAGCGATACACCGTGTCCACGGCGTACTGCTTCCAGACCCGCTCGGCCGCCTCGCTGGCCGCCTTGCCCTCGGCCCGCTCGAGCACGCCGAACACCTCGAGGCCGCGCATCTTGACGAACGGGTTGATCTGGAACGCGGTGACCTCGTTGCGGAGTCCCGGGTTGATCCCGCCGGACGTGAACTGCGAGGCCTCGGCCGCCTGGGTGTTCTCGAGCACGTAGTAGTAGCGCGACCCGGCGCGGTCGCCGCCATACAGCGTGTTGTTGAGCGACCGGCTGGCCGTGTACATCGAGCCCGTGAGCCGCACGCGCAGATCCTCGGTCATCTGCCGGTCGAATCCGAGCTTGCCGATGAACGCCGGGCCGCGCTGGCCGGGGTTGAGCACCGTGCCGCGCACCTCGCCACCGGTCACGGCGGCCATCGCGATCACGTTGCCGGGCTTCAGGTACACCTCCGCGCCGATCTCGGTGGTGAAGGCGTCCATGATGTAGTTGCCGACGAACGGGTTGTAGAGCGCGTTGCCGTTGTCGCTGCGGCGGAAGTGCGCGTCGCCGTAGTTGATCTCCATGTGCCCGACGCGCACGGTCACGATCTGCATCAGCGCCTTGAGCGGCACGAAGTCAATCGGCGACTCGTCGATCTGCAGGTAGCCGTCCTTCACCCAGGCCTCGGGATGGTGCCGCGACGACAGATACGTGCTCAGCGCCACGCGGATGCCGGGGGCGAGCTGCGCGTGCAGGTACAGATTCGCGGTCGAGTTGTTGAACCCGAACCCGATGTCCGCCAGCTGGTTCGCGTCGACGCCGTCGACCACGTTCGGCAGCGCCGTGTTGCTGTGCGAGAGCGACTGGACCTGCGAGGTGAACGCCGCGCCGAAGTCCATCCGGAATCCGGTGTACTCGACGCCCGGATCCTTGGTCGTCTCGAACACGTTGATGCCGCGCTTGTCCTGCGCACGGAGGTAGCGCATCGTGATTGGCCGGCCTTTCGTCCAGGAGTCCGGCAGCGCGGGGGGCGCCGCCTCTTCGGATTCGGCGGCCGGCGCCGGCGCCGCGTCCGGGTCGGCGGCGGCCGGTGAGGCGAGCGCCAGCGCGGCGCCCAGAGTCAGTGTGAGGAAGAGTGTGCGTGTCATGATGACCTCTGTCTGCGCGTGCGGACGCGCCGCTACGTAAGGGGAACCGCCAGGACGGTCTCGAACGTGATCGTCACCTTCGGATCCGTCTTCAGCATCCCGAGCATCGCCGTCGGCGGCTTGATGCCGAAGTCGGTCATCAGCAGGTCCACGGCGCCGGTGACCGTGAGAGTGGAGCCGGACGTCCGCGTCCGCAGGTCGAGCACGACGTCGCGTTCGACGCCGGCGACCCGCAGCACGCCCGCGGCCTTGAACACGCCGTCGGCCGCCGCATCGAGGCGCGTCAGCCGGAATGTGATCTCCGCGTGTTCCTTGACCTTGAGGGCCTTGTACATGTTCTTGTCCAGGCCATCCTTCCCGGACGTCAGCGAAGCGGCCGGCACCGCGATCTCGAACGCGACGAGTGCACCCGGCCTGACGATCTCCTCACCGAACGCCGGCCCGGACACGGCTGCGCCCAGCTCCGCATGCGTCACGCGGACGGCAGCGGTCCCGGCGGTCCACTCGTGGACGTTGGAGCTGCCGGCGATGGTGATCTGTCCCTTCTGAATCGCGACGGGCGCCGGCGCGGAGTCCCGGGCCGAGGCCGTGAGTGTGGCGGCGGTCACGAGGAGCGCCGCGAGGGCGAGTGGTCGGACGGTGCGAATTCGGGTGCTCATGTCGGGCCTCATCACGGGAACGTGCAACTGCCCGGCTCGAGGGCAACAGGTGTGCCGTCGCGTTTTTCGAAGGATTTCCCGGGGACGCCATGGAGGCGCCCGACGGCGCGGGGGATTTTCCGGGAGGCGCGGGAGATTTCGCGGGACGGGGCAGTTGCCCGAAGCCGGCGGTATTGCGCGTCGGGATCAGAGGGCCGGCGACGTGCCGGCAGCGGACAGCGGTCACCGGCGAGGTGCGCGCCGAGGCACCTCCCCGGGCGCATGCCGGCGGGTGCTATCGCCGGTTCGTCGCGCTCGGATCGCCGGTGGGCGGAGGGGCCAGATCCGTGGCCGCGGGTGGGCCCAGCAGCTCACGAAGGAGTGGCGTGAGCGATTCGGCCCAGATGCGATAACCCTCGAGCGAGAGGTGCAGGCCGTCGGGCGACACCTCGCTGCGCAGCAGGCCGTCCGCGTCCGCCAGGCGGTCGTTGATGTTGAGGAAGCGAATCGCCCGTCCGTCCGCGAACGTCTCGATCGCGGCGTTGATCTGCGCAATCTCCCGCAGCACGGCCGGGCTGTCGCTGCGTGGGAAGATCCCGGTCAGGACGATCGTCGCGTCGGGGGCCTTCGTCCGGCACGCCTCGACAATCGCCCGGATCCCGCGGACGATGCCCTCCACCTTGGCGGAGCCGCCGGGCACGCGCCCGACGTTGTTGGTTCCGGCCTGAATGACGATGACCTTCGGGTTCACGCCATCCAGTTCGCCGTGCTCGAGCCGCCAGAGGATGTGCTCGGTCCGGTCGCCACCCCAGGCGAAGTTGCCGGCGTGCCAGCCGTGGAAGGTCTCGCGCCAGTGGGCCAGGAACGCCGGGTAGTCCAGCGCGCCCCACCGCCGGGTGATCGAGTCGCCGACGAAGTACACGTCGACGCGTCCCGCGCGCGCCTTCGCGAGGAGGTCGGCGTGGGCCTGTGCCGAGTTCGCGTCCGTCCGCGGCGCGGGCCGGTCGGGTGCCTGGATCGACTGCACGGGAGCCGGCCGCCGCTCGAGCATCCGGTTCGCCCAGGGGATGAAGTGCGTCCAGTTCGGGCCGTCGGTGTGCCCGCCGTCGTGCTGCCGCCACGCGAGCTGCCCGTCGAACAGGCCTGTATTGACCGGCGGCATCTTCTCCTTCATGTAGTCGCCGGACGTGCCGAGGTCGCGCGCGCCGAGCAGCCGGAACACCGGCCCGGCCGCCACGGCCGCCATGAAGCTCCCCTGCTGGTCGAGCCACTTCGCATCCCCCTTCTCGGGGATGCCGTAGCTGATGAACGTCGCGCGCGGCGCGCAGAGCGCGATGAGCTGGTGCGCGTCCACCGGCAGGTCTCCCGCATTCATGCTGCCGAACGTCGCGTCCGCGGCGCCGTACTTCAGGAAGTTGCCGGCCATCCAGTGATACTGGCCGGAACCGGTGAGGTTCTCGACCTGCTCGCCGAAGCGGCGCCGGTGCAGCTTCGCGCCTCCCTCACCCGACGAGCCGACGAGCACGACCGCAAACCGCTGGTCGAACGCCATCGTCACGAGCGCCGCCTTGCCGTAGCGGGAGACGCCTTCGATCCCGACACGCGTCGCGTCGACGGACGGATCGCGCTCGAAGAAGTCGAGCGCGCGCGAGGCGCCCCACGCCCACGCGCGCAGCGCGCCCCAATCCTCGGGCGTGCGCCGCTCGCCGCGGTTGACGAGCCCGATGATGCCCTTCGTCAGGCCGGCGCCGTTGTCGGGCTGGATGCTCCAGGGATTCAGGTACGCGAAGCCCCAGCCGGCCGCGATCAGCTGCTCCGTCGCCGGCGGATCGCTGCCGGGCGGCGGCGGGCCGAACGGGCTCGGCGGCGGCGGCTCGTTGCCGACCGCCTGCTGCAGCGAGCCGCCCCTGAACATGATCATCAGCGGCACGGCCGTCGTCGCCGCGGCCGGCGTGACGACCGTCAACTGGATCTCGACCGTGATTGCCGGATGCGCCGAGTTGTCGACACGGCCGACGACCTGCCGGCCGACCACGGGCAGGCCTCCGAGCGTGCCCCTGGCGGTCTCGGCAACGGACCAGTCCACTGCGGGCACGTTGGAAGGAACACGGCCGTAGACCTCCCGCTCGAAGTCCTCGACGATCTCGGGCCGGCGTTCCGTCCACCACTGCTCCGGCGTGGTGACCTTCCGGCCGTCCTTCATCGTGAGCGGATCCGGCAGCTCCGGAAACGGGTTCGCGAGCGCCTCGTCGTAGTTGGCGCTGTTCGGCGCGGACGGGTCGCCGCTCGGACCGGGGCGGAGGGCCCTGATGCCAAGCTGCTCCATCATGTCGCGGTGGTCGGCCGCATTCCCGGCGGCGTACGGATTGGGCGGCCGGGCTGGCGCCGGCTGAGGTCCTTGTGTGGCCCGGAGCGGCGGCGCGCCGTGCGCCAGCGTGAGCGCGAGCGCGGCCACGCCGATGCGGAGCGGACGGAATCCAAGGCCCGGAGCGGCTGACGTCATCCGATTGGCTCCTCAAGCACGAGGCAATCGACAGCAGGCAGCAGTCAGGGACTGCCAGCTGCCAGCCGCCTGCTGCCTGCTACCCCGATCACTTCGGAAACAGGCCGCCGAGCCCCGGGAGGTTGCGCTCGATCGCCTTCTTCGTCTCCTCGACCGCGCGGTTGCGGATCGCACGCGTCGCCGCGTCGGTGACGTCGACGTTGACGGCGAGATTCTGAAGCGGTCCCGTAACGGTCACCGGCAGCGTGACGCGCCCGCCCTCCTGCGCATAGCGATACAGGTCGGTGCCCGCCTGCTTCGACAGCGCTTCCGACAACTGCACCTGCCCCGCGAACTGCGCGGTCATGTCGGTGATCTGCACCGTGCCCGCCGCGTTCAGGTCGACGTCCGTGGAGCTCATCGTGAGATCCTTCGTCGCCATCACGCCGCGATCGATCTGCCACGTCGCACCGAGGCGCGAGAACTGCTCCGCCTCCGGCGCGTCCGGCTGGCCGGCGGCGCGCCGTGCGCTCTCGTCGATGCCGCCGCGGCCGGATCCCGCGACGACGATCGTGCGGACCAGCCCCAGCCCGGCGATCGTGCCCTCGTCGATGCGGACGGTGGCGGTGCCCCGTGCCGTCCGCAGCGCCTGCTCCATCTGAAGGCCCTGACCTTCGAGCGACACCGTGCCCGCGAGCGTGCCCGTGACGGTGTCGGGGGTACCGGCGAACGCCATCAGCTGCGAGGCATCCACACCGGCCACCTCCGCCTTCCACACGAATCGCGGGGTTCCCTGCAGGGCGAGCCGCATCGTCCCGTCGTAGCGGCCGCCGAAGATCCCGAAGGCGAGCGGGTCGAAGCTGGCCGCCGCCGGCGTGACGACCGCCCGGCCCTCGAGCGCCGACAGCTCGAGGCCGCCGGTCCTCGCACGCTCGACGGTCAGATTCACCGTGAGGCGCCCGTACAGATCCGCCGAATCTCCCGATGCTGCCGATCCCGCTGGTGGCGTGGCGCTGGCGGTGAAGTCGGTGAGGAACGCCATCAGCGCGTCGAAGTCGAGCGACCCGGCCGTGGCCTCGAGCTGCCCTTCGACCGGCGCGAGCGAGCTCAGCGTGCCGGTGATCGCGACCTCGCTGCCGTCGGCGGCGAGCTCCATCCGGCGGATCCGGATGCCATCGCCTTCGAGGGCCAGCGCCATCTCGCCCCGCAGCGTCCGCTCCCCGCTCACGATCTCGACATCGTCGAAGAGGATCTCGTCGACCGAGACGATCTCCACCGGCAGCGCGCCGCCGGTTCCGGCATCGGACGGACCGGCGGGCGCCAGGTCGGGCAGCGGCAGGGTGATCCGCGCTCCGGAGACGCGGACCGTGGCGTTCTCGATTCGACGGGAAATCAGGCCGCGCAGGCCGGTGCCGAGGTGCATCGACTCGATCGCGATGCGCGCGGGCTCCCCGATGTCGACGTCGGAGAGGTCCATGGTCACGCGCGGGTACACCGACGCCCCGAGGCCGCCGATCGTCACGGGCTGGCCGATGGCGGCCGAGACCTGCGAGGCGACGGCGCTGCGGACGTGCTCTCCGGTGAGCAGGGTGCGCGCCAGCACCGCCAGTGCGATGCCGACCAGGAGGACGAGGACGCCGGCGATGATCAGGAGTCGCTTCACGACCGCTCCTTTCCGCTGCTGAATCCTATTACGGGTTCGTCGTGGGGCGGCGCCTGAGTCCAGGTCGCGATGGTCCCTGCCACCGCCGGCAGGAGCCCGGGAACATGTTGTAGAACGTCTACGTCTATGGCCGTAGACGTTCTACAGCCATGGCCAGAGTCCCCGACGAACGCCGACTCGAGCTCCTGCAGGGGACGCTCGACATGCTCATCCTCAGGACCCTCCAGTGGGGCCCCCGGCACGGCCACGGCATCGGCCAGCTGATCCGGACCCAGTCCGATGACCTGCTGCGCGTCGAGACCGGCTCGCTCTATCCGGCGCTCCACCGGCTCGAGAAGCGCGGCTGGCTGAGCTCCGAGTGGCGCCTCAGCGAGGCGAACCAGCGCGCCAAATACTACCGGCTCACCGCGGCGGGCAAGGCGCAGCTGGCGCGCGAACACGATCGCTGGACGCAGCTCGTGCACGCGATCGGACGCATCATGAACCCGGCCACGGCCGGCGAGGAGTAGCGCATGCGGCCCAGCGACCACGATCTGGACGACGAGCTTCGCGGGCACCTCGCCCTGAGCATCCAGGAGCGGATCGAGCGCGGGGAGGATCCCGAGTCGGCGCGCCGGGCGGCGGTGCGCGAGCTCGGCTACGTGCCCGCGGTCCGCGATTCGATGCACCGCGTGTGGTACACCCGCGCGTACGACGCGGTCGCGGCGCTCGTTCAGGACATGCGCATCGCCCTGCGCTCGCTCCTGCGGGCAAAGGGCCTGTCGGCCACGGTCGTCCTGACGCTCGCGCTCGGCATCGGCGCCAACGCCGCCATCTTCAGCGTCGTCCAGGACGTGCTGCTCCGGCCGCTGGTCAACCGCGGCGAGGATCGCCTGGTCTACATCCGCCAGAGCGCCCAGGGGCTCGGCGCGATGAACGCGGCGTTCTCGGTGCCGGAGATCGAGGACTTCCGGTCGCGCGTGACCACGATCGAGAAGTTCGGCGACTTCTCGGTGATCGACTTCACCCTCATCGGCTTCGGCGAGCCGCGCGTCGTCCAGGCCGGCGTCGTCGGCGGCTCGTATTTCGAGGTGATGGGCCTGCGGCCGGTGCTCGGCCGCCTGCTCGACGAATCGGATGACGGGCCCGACGCAGCGGGGGCCGTCGTCCTCACGCACCGGTTCTGGTCGACGACGCTGAACAGCGACCGTTCCGTCCTCGGCACGGTCGTGCGCCTCGGCGCGCGCAGCGCGACGGTGATCGGTGTCCTCGAGCCGTCCGTGCCCTATCCCGCCGACACCGAGATCATCGCCAACATCGTCACCAGCCCGCACCATCTCGGCGCGACCATGGTGACCGGGCGGACGCACCGGATGACGGAACTGTTCGGCCGGCTCGCGCCCGGCGCGACGCTGGAGCAGGCGCGCGCGGAGCTCACCACGGTGCACGATGCGATGAAGCGGGAGCATCCCGAGGCCTACCCGGAGGAGGCGTCCATCCAGCTCAGCGCGACGATGCTTCGTGATCAGATCACGGCGCCGGCCCGGACCGTCCTGCTGGTGCTCCTTGCCGCCGCCCTGGTCGTCTTCGTGATCGCCTGCTCCAACGTCGCCAACCTGATCCTCGCGCGATCCGTGCGGCGGGAAGGCGAACTGGCGGTACGGGCCGCGCTCGGCGCGAGCCGCTTCGCGCTTCGCCGGACGCTGCTGGCCGAGAG
>CAYUPN010000029.1:0-17943 GCA_964446605.1 uncultured Bifidobacteriaceae bacterium
TGATCCGACCTGATCCGACCTGATCCGACCTGATCCGACCCGATCCGACCCGATCAGACCCGATCAGCCCGGTCCCACCACTTCGACAGGTTGCCGGCAGGCGGGTGCGGCTGATCCGCGTAGTGCGAGATGTCGTTGAAGAGCATCAGCCGGGCCCGCACGGGATCCCGGAAGTCCAGCACGTTCAGGCAGGCAGGCTGCTGATCGAGCCGGTCGCGGTAGCCGCGTGCGTCGAAGCCCAGCAGGCTGCTGATCACCAGCCGGATGGTCGCTTTGTGCGAGACGACCAGGATGGACTCGCCTTCATGAGCTTCGACGATCGCGCGGACGACGGGCAGCGCGCGCGCCATGACATGCAGGCCGGACTCGCCTCCCTCGGGCGCCACGGTGAACGGGTCGGCCTCCCATCGCATGTACTCGTCCCCGTACTGCGCCTCGACCTCCTTCCGGGTCAGACCTTCCCAGTGCCCGTGATCGATTTCACGGAGTCCCGGACGTGCGAGCGGCGCGAGCCCGTGCGGCTCGGCGATGATGCCGGCCGTCTCGATGGTTCGCCGCATCGGCGAGCAGTACACCGCACTGATCCCGTCGTCGGCCAGCCGTTGGGCGAGACGCGCCGCCTGGTGGCGGCCTTCGTCCGAAAGGGGGACGTCGGTGGCGCCGGCGAACCGGTCTTCGGCGCTGAGCGTGGTCGCTCCGTGGCGGACGAGCAGAAGGCGTGTGGGCATCGGCGATTCGGGTCGGGCCGCGCATCGCGGCTCGCGGGGTCCATTCTAGCGCCCGCTGACGGGCTGGGTTGCGCCTCCGGGACCGCGGTCCGTCCCACGATTCGTCCCTGGTTTCCCGGCACGGCAGGGCTGGCGCGCGCTGGCGGCCGCCGGCGCGTGCAACTCAATCCACGGCACCATGCTTCGCCGTGTGCCATACGCGTCCGCGCAAGGTGATAATGCCGGTGGGTCCGGCGCCCTCATGTCCCCGCGGGTCGTTCCCCTCGTCGTCGCGGCCGCGATTCTCGCGCCTACAGCGGTTTACGCCCTGAGGCGCCGCGACGTACGCGGTGCGGTCTGGTACGCCGTCCTCCTCCTCGCCGTCGCGTTCTGGTGCGCGATCTACGCCCTGGAGCTCGTGGCCGACGATGCGGCGTCGAAGCTGCTGCTCCAGAAGATCAAGTACATCGGGATCCTCACCATCCCGGTGGCGTGGCTCGGATTCATCCTCGATTTTCTCGCGCGCGAGCGGCAGCTCGTCACGCAGGTGACGCGCGCGCTGATTCCCGTCTCCGCGGTCCTCCTGGCGCTCGCCTGGACCAACGAGGTGCACGGCCTGTTCTGGGGCCGGATGACGCTGGTCCGCTCGGGAGACCTCTCGGTCCTTTCGGGGCGCGGTCCGGGGTTCTGGGTGAACAT
This sequence comes from uncultured Bifidobacteriaceae bacterium, assembly GCA_964446605.1. Taxonomy (GTDB): domain Bacteria; phylum Acidobacteriota; class Vicinamibacteria; order Vicinamibacterales; family JAENWD01; genus JAENWD01. The sequence goes on from CAYUPN010000029.1 coordinate 1,407, forward strand.
CGTCTACATCTACCTCGCGGTGTGGGCCGGGGTGGGTGTGCTGGTCGCCCAGGCGTTCCGTCAGCCTTACGTGTACCGAAAGCGGGTCGCGGTGCTGATTCTGTCGGCGGTGCTGCCCTGGATGGGCAACGTGATGTTCCTCGCCCGGCACCCCAGCCTGCAGATGATCGACCCGGCGCCGCTGCTGTTCGCCGCCACCGCGCTGGCCTCGTCGATCGCGGTCTTCCGGTACGGTGTGCTGCACCCGGTCCCGACGCTCCGCGACGCGCGCATCGCGGTGATTGGCGACGGGCTGGTCGTGCTGGACCGCAAGGCCGCCGTCGCGGACATGAACCGGCGCGCGGAGCGCATTCTCGGCCGCCAGCGCTCCGACGTCGCCGGACGTCGGATCAGGGAACTGGTCGCCGGCATCGAGTGCCGCGAGCAGGGTGAGTGGCGTCAGGACCTGCGGCTCCCGGGGCCGGAGGGGGACCGCATCTACGACGTCAGCGTGACCCCGATGCGCAACGCACGGCAGCGGCTCACCGGCTACGTCGTGGTGCTGCACGACGTCACGGAGCGGCGGGACCTGGAAGAGCAGCTGCGGCAGGCGCAGAAGATGGAGGCCGTCGGCAAGCTCGCGGGCGGGGTCGCACACGACTTCAACAACCTGCTCACCGCCATCCTGGGCTTCGCGACCCTGGCGGAGGAGGACGTGCCGGCGGACAGCACCGTCCGCGACGCGCTGTGGCAGATCCGCCGCTCGGCCGAACAGGCGGCCATCCTCACCCGCCAGCTCCTGGCGTTCGGCCGCCGGCAGATCCTGCAGCCCGAGGTCCTCGACCTGAACCGCGTCGTGTCGACGGTGGAACCGATGCTCCGGCGGCTGATCGGCGAAGACATCACCATCGTCACGGAGCTGGCGGCCGACCTGCCGTCGCTTCGCGCGGACCGCAGTCAGCTCGAGCAGGTGCTGCTGAACCTCGCCGTCAACGCCCGCGACGCGATGCCGACCGGAGGCGTGCTGACGATCAGGACCTTCACCGCCACCGAAGTCGGACCACGCGCCGACGGCGACGCGCTTCCGGACGGCACGTACGTCGCGCTGGAAATCAGCGACACCGGCGAGGGGATCGAGGCCCAGGTGCTCGAACGGATTTTCGAGCCGTTCTTCACGACGAAGGAGTTCGGCCGCGGCACCGGGCTCGGGCTGTCGATGGTCTACGGCATCGTCAAGCAGAGCGGCGGCGACGTCCGGGTCCGGACCACCCCTGCGCGGGGGACGACGTTCACCGTGCTGCTGCCCGCGGCCGGCGCGCCGCAGACGGCGGCGCCGCCGGAAACGGCGCCGGCGAACCTGCAACGTGCCCGCGTGCTCCTCGTCGAAGACGACGAGGCCGTGCGCGATTTCGTGGAGGAGGTGCTGCGGACGGCGGGACTGGACGTCATGGTGGCGCCCGGTCCGGCGGAGGCGCTCGCGATGGCCGCGCGGCAGTCGCTCACACTCGACCTGCTGATTACCGATCTGGTGATGCCGGCGATGAGCGGCATCGAGCTGGCGGAACGTCTGTCGTCGCTGCGCCCGGGCATCCGCGTGCTCTTCATCTCGGGGTACCCCGTGGAGGACATCGCGGCCCGTGGGCACCGCCTCAACGGATTGCACTGCCTGGCGAAACCGTTCACGCCGGGCCAGCTCCGGCAGGAAGTCCGCGTGCTGCTCGAGACCACCCACTGATCCGCCCGCCCGGCCGCGTGCGACAATCGGCCGCATGGATCTCGCACGCGCGGTTCGCGGCTGCACCTTCGACGACTTTCTCCTGTCCCCGCAGTTCAGCGTGGTCGACCGGCGCGACCCGGCCGCGATCGATCTGTCGGCCAGGCTGACCACGTCGCTGACGCTGAAGCGCCCGATCGTCTCGGCCAACATGGACACGGTGACGCGCGCCGAGATGGCGATCGTCATGGCGGAGGAAGGCGGCGTCGGGATCATCGACCGCGGCTTCCGCCCCGGCGACATCGAGCCGCAGGTCCGCGAAGTCCAGAAGGTCAAGCGCAGGCAGCACGGCATCATCGCGGATCCGCTGACCATCGCGCCGGAGGCGACGCTGGCCGAGGCGCGCGCGATGATGGAGCGCGCCCGGGTCGGGACGCTGGTCGTCGTGGACGGGAGCTGGCATCTGCGGGGGCTGCTCACGGACCGCGATCTGCGGTTCGTCGAAGCGGGCGACCAGCCGGTCTCCTCCAGGATGACGCCCGTCGAGCGGCTCGCGACGCACACCGGTCCGATTGCCGGCGAAGCGGCGGAGCGGCTGATGGCCGAGCGCCGGGTCAAGAAGCTCCCGCTCGTCGACGACCGCGGGCGTCTGCTCGGACTCGTGACGGCCCGCGACCTGGTCCGGCAGCGGCGCCAGCCGTTCGCGACGCTGGATTCGCAGGGGCGCCTGCGCGTCGGCGCGGCGATCGGCGCACGCGGCGACTATCTGGAGCGGGCGTCCGAGCTCATCAAGGCCGGCGTCGACGTGCTCGTCATCGACATCGCGCACGGCCATTCGATGGTCATGGAGCGCGCGCTCCTCGAAGTGCGGAAGCGGTTTCCGACGGTCGACGTCATCGCGGGGAACGTCGCGACGGCGGAGGGGGCACGCTTCCTGGCCGAGCGCGGCGCGGCCGCGGTGAAGGTCGGCATCGGCCCCGGCGGCGGCTGCACGACGCGCATGACCACCAGCTTCGGCGTGCCGCAGGCGCAGGCGCTCGTCGAGTGCCGGCGCGCGGTGGGCGGCGAGGTCCCCATCATCGCGGACGGCGGGATCAAGCGGCACGGCGCGATCGCGCTCGCCCTGCTCTTCGGCGGGGATACCGTCATGCTCGGGAGCGCGTTTGCCGGGACCACCGAAGCGCCGGGCGAGGTCGTCCAGAAGTCCGTGCTGATTCCCGAGTCGCAGAAGCCCGCGAAGGTGCCGTTCAAGGTGCTTCGCGGCATGGCGTCAATCGACGCGATCAAGGATCGTCTGGACGTGGAGGATGCCAGCGCCGTCGATCTGCAGGCGATCGGCGCCGAAGGGATCGAAGTGAGCGTGCCGCTGCGCGGCTCGGCGCGATCGGTGTTCCAGGACATGATCAAGCATCTCTGCTCGTCGATCAGCTACGGCGGCGCCGACAGCCTGGCCGGGCTCGTGCAGCGGTTCAATGAGGACCCCGGCCGATATCTGATCCAGTTGTCATCGGCCGCGTATCGCGAGTCGTACGAGCGGTGACGATCGGCCGGCGCGATAGAATGACTGTCAATTGTCCGCCCGTTCGTCTCCGCATCACCAGCTCGCGCTGGGGATAGCAGGACAGTTCCTCCTCGGCGCCATCCTGGCGCTGCCCGGCACGCTGTTCGGCGTGCCGGACTGGACCCGATCCCTCGGCTTCGACATCGCCGCGCAGGGTCGTCTGCTCGTCTGCTTCTTCGCGGGACAGTTCCTGTTCACGGCGCCGGCCGGCGCGCTGGTCGATCGGCTCGGGGCGCGCGGCGTGCTCGCGGGCGGCGCCGCGCTGATTGCCGGCGCGCTCGCGCTGCTCGGCGCGGCGGCGGGTACCGGCACCGCGTACGCCGCGGCGCTGGTGCTGGCGACGGGCGGGTCGGCGATCAACGCGAGCACCAACACGCTCGTCTCCGCGGCGTTCGGTCCGCGCCGCGCCGCGATGCTGGCACTGGCGGCCACCTTCGGCGCGGCGGGCGCGCTCACGGCGCCACTCCTGTTTCGTGGCAACCCGGATGCGGCCGGCGTCACGCTCCGGCTCTGGTCGCTCGCCGGCGCCGCAGCGATCGTCGCAGTGCTGCCGGCGGCCGTGTCGGGAGATGCCGTCGCACGCGCGGCGCGGGAGCCGGTGTCGAGCTCGCTCGCGCTGCTGCGTGAACGTCGGCTGGCCGGGTTGATTGTGCTGCTCGCGCTGCAGTTCGGCACCGAAGCCGTGCTGGCGGGCTGGACGGCCGCCTACACGATCGCGGTCGTGCCCGGTGCGTCCGGCGCGCTGATGGTGGGGTTGTACTGGGGCGGGCTCTGCATCAGCCGCGCCGCGTCGCCGCTGATCCTCGCCCGCGTGCCGAAGCTGGTCGTTGTGCTCGCGGGGGCGCTGCTGGTCGCCGCATCGGTGACGAGCCTGGCGCTCGCGGAGAGCGGCGCCCGGATTGCGGCGGCCGCCTTCGCGGCCGGCATCGGCGTCGGCCCGCTCTCGCCGACGATCGTCGCGGTGACGGCGGACCGGTATCCGGCGCGCATGGGCGCGGTGCTGGGATTGCTCCTGTCGATCGCCCAGATTGGCTCGGTGGCGTTGCCCTGGCTCACCGCGCGGGCCACGATTGCGGCCGGATACCGCGCGGGCCTGCTAATCCCGATCCTGTCGGCACTCGCGATCGCCGCCGGCGCCGCGCTGGTCTGGCGCGGACGCCGCGCCGCTCACGCCTCGCCCAGTCGCTCCAGCACGATGCGGTCGAATGCCCGGAGCAGCACCTCGCGCGGCGAATAGAGGCCGGGCTCCCAGGCGCGAGAGGCGACGCCGGCCTGGGTCTGCTCGCAGACCCGCCAGTCCTCCCGGTTGGTGTCGTCCCAGAGATCGATGGCGTCGGCCGGGTCGAACACCGGTCGATCGAACTCGCGCGGGTGGAAGTGCCACTCGCACCAGATCTCGGTCCGGTCCGGCGCCTTCGGCCAGAGCAGGTGGGTCAGCACGTAGTCGGGATGCAGGCCGAGGAGCAGGTTGGGCAGCACCGCGTAGAAGTGCGCGTGGCGCCGCTGGTCCTCGGCGAGACCGGGCAGCGCCGGCCGCCGCAGCCGGCCGCTGTGCGTCAGTGTCTCGACCTCGGGGCGCAGTGGCAAGCGGCCGCCCAGCCATGTCGACGCAGGCGGGTCGATCTCGAGGCCGCCATCAGCCGCGAGCGTCCGCAGCGCCGGGTGCACGAACGGGATGTGCAGGGCGTCGACGTGGTTCCGGACGATCAGCTTCCAGTTCGCGCGCACGTCGTAGATCGCGCGGTACGCCCGCCGCAGCTCGAACATCCGCCACGCCTCGAGCCGGTGCGCCAGCTCCCCGATCTGGTCGCGCAGCGCCGGCGGCGAGGGCTGCAGGCAGACGAACACGTGTCCGTCCCAGACGTCGACCGCGACGGAGGCCAGTGACACGGTCTCCATCCGGAAACCCGGCGAGCCGTCCATGTGCGGCGCGGCGATGAGCTGCCCGGTCAGATCGTACGTCCAGCCGTGATAGGGACACTGAACCCGTCCCTCCAGACGCCCGGCGCTCTCCGTGCACAGCCGGCTGCCCTGATGGCGGCAGACGTTGAGGAAGGCGCGGAACGCGCCGGTGTCGTCGCGGGTCAGGATCACGCTCTCGCCGGCGATCTCGCGCAGCACGTACGCGCCGGGCACCGAAAGGTCCTCGACGCGCGCGGCTGCCACCCACATCGACCCGAAGATGCGCGTCTGCTCGCGCGCGAAGACCGCGCCGTCCGTGTAGCAGGAGGAATCGAGAGCCGGCCGGCCGTCCGATGATGGCTGGGACACGCCGCGATCGTAGCACCCGGAGTACCGGTGTCTGACACCCGTACTGTACTTGTACGGGTGCCAGACACCGGTACAGTACGGGTGCCAGACACCGGTACGGCCCGTCCCGTGGGTACAATGGCGCCCATGATGCGACGTGCGGGTCTCGCGGGTTTCGTCCTGCTGCTGCTCGTCCTCGCAGCAGGGGTTCATCGCGGCGAGACGGTGCAGCTGCCCGGCCCGGCCGCGCTCGCGCAGGTCTGGGACGCGGAGCACCGGCCGATGCCGCCGGCGCCGCTCGTGCGGCACACGCACGTCGTGGAAGCCATCGAGGAGGCGCGCCAGGCCTGGGGCAGCGAACTGGCGGTCGACGTGATCGGCCACTCCGTCGAGGGACGGGCGCTGCACCATCTGCGGCTGGGCACGGGATCGCTGGGTGTCCTGCTCTGGTCCCAGATGCACGGCGACGAGCCGACGGCCACGGTCGCGCTCTTCGACCTGCTGCACTACCTGCACGCACATCGGGACGAGCCGGTGGTCCGGCGCCTGCTGGAACGCCTGAGCCTGCACATCGTGCCGATGCTCAACCCGGATGGCGCCGAGCGGTTCCAGCGGCGGAACGCGCAGGGCATCGACATCAACCGCGACGCGCTGCGCCTGCAGACGCCCGAAGGGCGCGCGCTCAAGGCGCTGCGCGACCGCTACGATCCGCCGATCGGATTCAACCTCCACAACCAGAACTGGCGCACGTCGGTCGGCCGCACGGGCAAGCCCGCCGCCATCTCGCTGCTCGCCGTGGCGTTCGACGAGGCCCGCAGCGACAACCCCGGCCGTATCCTGGCGAAGAAGGTCTGCGCGATCATCCGCGGCGCGGTCGAGCCGCTGGCGCCCGGCATGGTGGCCCGCTACGACGACGAGTTCGAGGTGCGCGCGTTCGGCGACAATCTCACGAAGTGGGGCACGAGCGTCGTGCTGATCGAGAGCGGGCCGCATCCCGGTCCCGAGCCCGATCGCGCGCTCGTCCGGCTCAACTTCGTCGCGCTCCTCACGGCGCTCGACGCGCTGGCGTCGGGGGCCGCCGACGCGGCGGACCCGAACGCGTACGAATCGCTCCCCATGAATGGCGGAGGGCTGTTCCACACGATCGTCCGTGGCGCAACCATCCTGCCCGGCACCGGCGTGGCCCCCTTCACCGGAGACATCGGCATCGTCGCGACGCGCGGCGTGCGCACGCGCGACGGCCGGCGCGAGCTCGTCTGGACACCGCGCATCGAGGACCTCGGCGACCTCCGCGTGCATGGGGCACTGGACGACGTGAGCGGTGAAGGGCTCACGGCGGCGCCGCTCTGGGACCGGACGCTGCGTCCGGGGCAGGTCGTGTCGCCGCCGGAGCGCGTGACGGGTGGACCACGGATCGCGCCTGGCCAGCCCGGCGCCATCGTGCTGCTGCGGCCCGCGCCCGAAGCCGGGCGCTACACCGTCGAGCGAATCGTCTCGGGTCCCGAAATCGTCGGCGACACGGCGCGCTGACGGCCGGGGGTGCCATCCGGGACTGCAGGACAGAAGCAGGAGTCGAGCATGCAGGCGCGTGCGACGTACGATGACGCGAATCTGATCGTGAGGCTGTACGAGCTCAGGCGGGAGGAGCGGATGCGGAAGGCGCGCGCCTGGTTCTCGGCCAGCTTCCGGCCGCACACCCTGCAGGACTTCAACGCGCTCGTTCCTCCGGGATCCGACGAGCTGGCGTCCTACCGGATGGTGACGTCGTACTGGGAGATGGTGGCCTCGTTCGTCACGTCGGGCGTGCTGTCGGCGGAGCTCTTCTTCCAGAGCGGACGGGAGCTGCTGCTCGTCTGGGAACGCATCCGCGACGTCGTGCCGGCGATTCGGCAGCAGAACACGGATCCCCTGGCGTTCTCGAACCTGGAGTCCGTGGCGCGCGACTACATCGCGTACCTCGAGCGGCGGAGCCCCGGCGCCTATGCCGCGTTCTCCGCGCGCGTCCGCGGGTGACGCGCCGCGCTCAGTCCGTCGCCGACGCCAGCTCGCGATCGTAGACGACGCGCCCGTCGAAGATCGTCATCGCCACGCGCGCATCGGTGAGCCGCGCGCCGTCCGCGAAGATGTCGCTCGTCAGGATGACGATGTCGGCGAGCATGCCGGGCTCGAGGGTGCCCTTGCGCTGATCGTCGAAGGACGCATACGCGCCGGCCGCCGTGTAGGCGTGAATCGCCTCGGCCAGCGGCATCCGTTCCGCCGGCACGTACCCGCCCTCCGGTTCGCCCGATATCGAGGTGCGCGTAGTGGCGACGTGCAGCGCGGGCAGCGGGTCGATCGTGACCACCGGCCAGTCGCTGCCGAAGAGCACGCGCGCTCCTTCCGACGCCAGGGTCTGCCAGAGCCAGCCTCGCTCCGCCCGATCGCGTCCGAGCCGATCGAGCCAGACGTCGAGCTCCCCGGGGCCGGGACTGGCGTGCAGCGGCTGCTGCGAGACGAGCACGCCGAGGGCCGCGAATCGCCGGATGTCGGCCGGATCGAGCGTCTCGACGTGCTCGAGCCTGTGGCGCCGGCCCCGCGGCGGCGTGGGGTTGATCGCCCGTGCGGTTTCCAGCGCGTCGAGCGCGACACGGACGGCGCGGTCGCCGATCGCGTGAATGAGCAGCTGCCACCCGCGGCGATCGAGGTCGGTCACCACTCGCGTCAGCTGGTCCGGGTCGTAGCGGAGCGTGCCGGTCGTCCGGCGATCCGCGTACGGTTGCAGCAGCGCCGCCGTGTGCGTCTCGACGACGCCGTCGAGCATGACCTTGATCGCGCCGGCTTTCAGGAGCGGGTCGTCCGGGAAGCGGTCGCGCACGGAGTCCAGCCGATCGAGATCCGCGTCGCCGGCGGATTCGTCCAGCGAGAGCGCCGCGTACACCCTCAGGTCCAGCTCACCCGCATCGCGCAGCGTGTCCAGCAGATCGAGATCCTGGGGGCTGCCCCCCGCCGTCTGGACGCTCGTGACCCCATGGGCATGCGCCACCGCGACGGCTTCACGCAGCGCGTCCAGCCGTGCGGAAGGGCCGGGCTCCGGCAGCAGCGTCCGGACGAGCGCCGTTGCCGATTCCTCCAGCGCACCGGTCGGCTGTCCCGAGACCGGGTGCCGGACGATGGCGCCGCCGGCGGGGTCGGGTGTGTGCCGGCCGATGCCGGCCAGCTGCAGCGCCTTCGTGTTGACCCAGGCCGTGTGACCGTCGAACGCGGTGAAGAACGCCGGACGATCGGGCACGACCGCATCCAGTTGCTGGCGGGTCGGCAGTCCTCCGGGGAATGCCTCGTACGTCCAGCCCCGCCCGCGAATCCACGCGTGATTGGGGTGCGCGACTGCGTATTCGCGGATGGCCGTCTGGATGGCGTCGACGCTGTGCAGGCCGGACAGGTCGAGATGAGCACGTGAGAGACCGCCCGCGAGGAGATGCGCATGCCCGTCGTTGAAGCCGGGGAGCACGCTGGCCCCGTGCGCGTCGATGGTGACCGTCTGCGGCCGGCGGAGGCGCTTGATCTCGCGGTTCGTCCCGACGCGCAGGATCTTGTTCCCGCGCACGGCCACGGCTTCGGCAAGCGGTGCGTCGAGCGACGTGAAGACCCGGCCGTTCGTGATGATCAGATCGACGGGCCCTGTCGCCTCGTCGCGCTGCGCGCCGACGATCAGGCCGGCGACAACGGTGCCGACGACGATCAGCGTGACGAGAAACGTGGTGATGCGGGACGCCATGCTGCCTCCGCGCCGCACGCGGGAGCCATGCCGGGGACGCTGCGGCCGGCCATCTTAGCATGCGGCCCCCGCCTGGGCCGGCCGTTGTTGCGGCCCCGGGCGGCGCGATCCACAATCTCGGGCGGACCCCGCTGCGACGTGTCAGGACACCACGTGCGATCCTCTGTTCAGGTTGACTTTCTCCGTCCGTTCGACCGGCTCGTCCGGGCCTGCCGGCAGCGATGCGCCACGCCTGTCCTAGGGCTGGAGCTGTCGGCATGAGGGTCGCGGTCGTCGGGTCGGGCGCCGTCGGCGGTTACTACGGCGCGCTGCTGGCGCGCGCGGGACACGCCGTCACGTTCGTGGCGCGCGGCCGGCATCTTGCCGCCATCCGGGAGCACGGACTCCGGGTGCGCGGTCCGTACGCCGACTTCCTCACCAGAGCATCCGCAACGGACGACACGCAGAGCGTGGGTCCGGTCGATCTCGTCCTGTTCGCGGTGAAGACCTACGACAACGACTCGGCGCTGCCGCTGCTGCCGCCGCTCGTGGGTCCCGAGACGGTCGTGCTGACGCTGCAGAACGGCGTCGACAGTCCCGATCAAGCTGCGGCCGTCGTCGGCAAGGCACCCGTTCTCGCTGGTGCCGCCTACATCGCCACCTCCATCGTCGAGCCCGGGGTCATCGAGCAGACCGGCACGTACCGGCGAATCGCGTTCGGCGAGGTGTTCGCGCGTGAGCCCGCGCTCTCCGGGCGCGTGGCCCGGCTCGATGCCGTGTTCCGGGAGGCGGACATCGAATCGGAGCCGGCGGCCGACGGGCGCGTGCCGATCTGGGAGAAGTTCATCTACCTCGCGCCGTTCGCCGGCATCACCGGCGCGTCGCGTCAGCCCATCGGCGTCGTGCGCGACGACGCCGCGGCGCGGCGGCAGCTGTTCGCTGGCTTCCGGGAAGTCGGCGCGGTTGCGGCCGCCGAAGGGGTCCCGATCGGCCGCGATCTCCTGACGCGCATCGAGGGGTACGTCGACGGCGTGCCCGCGTCGATGCGCTCCTCGCTCCTGATCGATCTGCTGAACGGTCGCCGGACCGAAGTGGAGGCGCTCCAGGGAAGCGTGGTCCGGCGTGCCGCGCAGCTCGGCGTGCCGGTCCCGGTGATGGAGACCCTCTATGCCGTGCTGCGGATTGCGGGTCGCTGAACGTGCCCTGTCCCGCCTGAGCGCGAGCCGATCATGACGCCCGTCACGCCGCTGCTCGCTGCCGCCACGCTGGGCGTGAGCACGCTGGCGGGATCGCTCGGCGCGTTGCTGGGGATCGGCGGCGGCGTGTTTCTCGTGCCGTTCCTCGTGCTCGGACTCGGGCTGCCGTTCCAGGAGGCGGCCGGTGTCAGCCTCGCGGCCGTAATCGGGACGTCGAGTGCCGTCTCGGCGGCGACGGCCGGACGGGCCGTGATCAATCTCCGGCTCGGCATGGTGCTGGAGGTCGCGACGGCGGCCGGCGGGCTCGCCGGCGGCATCACCGCGCAACTGCTCGCGCCGTCGACTCTGCAGCTGATCTTCGCCGGCATGGCGGTCGGGGTCGCCGCCATCATGGCCACGCGCCCCGACGAGGTCCCATTGCCGGCGACCGAGGAACCCGGCCCGCTTGGCGGCCGCTACGTCGACACGGCGACCGGCGCGATCCTGACGTACCGCGTCGATCGCCTGTCCGTCGGCCTCTTCGCATCGTTCCTGGCCGGCAACCTGTCGACGCTGCTCGGAATCGGCGGCGGGATCATCAAGGTGCCGGCCCTCGTGACCTGGTGCGGAGTGCCGATGCGCGTCGCGGCCGCGACGAGCGCCTTCATGATCGGCGTCACGGCGACGTCGGGCGCGGTGATCTACTGGGGCAGCGGCGATCTCAGCCCGGCGCTGGCCGCCTCCGCCGTGATCGGCACGCATCTCGGATCGACGATCGGCCTGCGCTTCTCCGGGCGCGCGCGTGCCCGGAACCTCCGCCACCTGCTCGCCGCCGTGCTGATCGTCGTCGCCGTGCTCATGCTGGTGAGGGCCCTCGCGTGAGAGAAGACGAGCTGCTGCGCATCGAGCAGATGCTGGGGCGGGTGCTCACCTGGGGCACCTGGTTGAGCACGTCCACGCTGGCGCTCGGCCTGGCGGCGACCTTCGCTGCCCCGGACTGGCCGATGACCCGGCTCCTCCTGACGATTGGACTGGCGACGCTGCTCCTGACGCCGGTCGCGCGCGTGGTGGCTGCGGTCGTCGGCTACTTCCACGCCCGCGAATGGTGGTTCGTCCTCTTCACCGGCATCGTCCTCGCGCTGCTCATCGGCAGCTTTGCGGTTGCGTTCGTGTCCTGAAGGACGCCAGCGCGCGCCGGCGTTCGCCGGCCGGCACAAGCGGGAATGATGCGAGCACATGCTCGAAGTCGCCGGGCGTGACGGCATACGCTTCTGCGGCGAGCGCCTGGACCGCCGCGGCCGCTTCGTCGCGTCCGCCACCTTCCATCTCCGCCGCCATGTCGCTCAACGCGTGGAACAGCGGGTCGTCGCGGCGTACCACAGGAACCGGCAGCCGGCTGACGATCCCCAGCGAGACGTGTGTCGTGACGCGGCATCGCACCAGATAGTTCGCCATGTAGCTGTTCAACAGCGCCATGAGCACCCGCTGGTCACGCAGCGGCATCGCGGACCGCAGGCAGAACGCGGTGTGCACGGTCACGGCGCCGGCAGGGACGATGGCGGCGATCAGCGTGAGGCGGTTCGACGCGGCGGCGACATCCCGATAGGCGAGCCGCGGCTCGCCGATGCGCGACCGGGCGCCGAGCCGCCGCGCGGCGCGATCGGCGTCCGCCCGGAGCCGCACGCCAGTCAAATCAACACGAAACGGCAGGATGTGCTTGCCTTCGACGACGGCGAGGCGGCCGGCCGGTGTGAAGCAGTCGCGGTCGTCGGTCGCGTTCAGCTCGCGCGCGAAGACGGCGCCCCACCCTTCGGGTGAGGACAGTGCCGGATGGCGTGTGGTGAGCGCCTCCACGATCCGGAGATCGTCGGGTGTGGGCAGTTCCGGGATTTCGAGGCCAGGTCCGGACAGGCGCTGCAGTGCGGCCGGGGTGAGCACCACCGGCGGGACGGACTCGACGGCGGCAGGGTCGTCGACGCGGAAGCGGCAGCGGGTCGCGCGTGTCGGGCCGCCGCGGGTTGCCGTCAGCGCCGCGAACCGCACGCTGCGGTGAATGGGGAAGAGGCCGCGCCGGTTGTCGAAGACCGTGACGGCGTCGAGATCGGCCGTCGCGATGAGCGCGCGCCGCAGCGGCGCCGGGCCGTCGTCGGAGAGCAGACCGGAGGGAACGACCAGCCCGATGCGGCCGCCGGGCCGCGTAAGCGAGAGAGCCCGCTCGACGAACAGCTGATACAGGTTGGCATGCCCGCGGCCCTGTGCGCGATAGAGGCCCGATCGGCGCGCGAAGCGCACCAGCGAGGCTCCCGCTCCCTCCGATGACGGGCCGCGCCCGGAATCCGCCCGCAGCATCTCCCACGGAGGATTCCCGATCACCGCGTCGAAGCCGGCGTCGGGCGCCGGCCTGCCCTGCTCGTCCAGCAGCACTTCGGGAAATGCGAGCGGCCAGTGAACGCAGCCGAGCTCCGCCCCGCGCCGGCGCGCCGCGTCGAGAGCGGCCTCGAGTCCGGGAACGGCGCCGGGCGGCAGCCGGCCGAGCGTCCGATCGAGCAGCGCATGGTACAGGGCCGGATCGACGGCGCCGGGCAGCCACGCGGCGCACCAGAGATCGCACGCCGCCTTCCAGCGCGAGAGCTCATCGTCGCGATCCAGCGCCGCGAGGCTGGCCTCCTTCCGCCGCACCGTCTCCGCGCGATCGTCCGGTTCCTCTTCCAGGGTCAGGCGGATTGGCCGCACGGCTGCGAGCGCCTCGGACCAGTCGAACAGCGACTCCAGCGGCAGCGGTCCCCGGGCGCCGCGGCCCGGCGCGCGCGTGAGCACGTCGAGCGGTCCGGCGCCGACCAGGCTGTCTCCGGCGATCAGATGATGGTCGAGAAAGGAGAGCGGCCGATCGGCGCCGAGGGTCGCGAGCCAGAGCGACAGCTGCGCGAGCTGGACCGCCATCGGATTCCTGTCGACCCCGAAGAGGCAGCGCGTCGCGATCGTGCGGCGCACCTGCACGCGGTCGCGCTCGCCGATCTCGCCGGCGCTGGCGTCGCCGCGCGCGAGGACCGCCGTCTCCCAGGCCGCCGTCAGATATCGCAGCGCGGCGACCAGGAAGGCGCCGCTGCCCATGGCCGGATCGAGCACCCGCAGCCGGAGGATGGCCTCGGGTTCGCGCCCGCGGACGAGCGGGCCGAGCGCGGCCGCGACAAGGTGATCCGCCAGCGGCCGCGGTGTGTAGAACGTGCCGGATGTCTTGCGTACGCGGCCGGTCGGCGCAAGATGCACGGCGGGAGCCGCGCCGGGCACCGACTCCGATCGGGGCTCGAGATCCAGGAGGTTCTCGTAGACGGAGCCGAGCTCCTCGACGCCGAGCTCCGCATACGCGATGCGCTGAAGCCCGCGGCCGGTGCCGGATGTGAACAGCAGGGCGGCAAGTGATTGCGCGACCCGCGTGTCGTCCAGATCCAGGTGATCCAGCAGCGGCGCACGCGCCGGCGAGAACAGCCGCCCGTTGAACGGCGTCACGTGAAGGTCGCCGGCTTCGCAGCCGGCGTGGGCCAGTCGCGCCATGGCCTGGAGGGCTGCCCACGTGCCGGTCGGTATGTGGCGTCCGGCGAGGCGCCGCCGCAGCGCGTCGACGGAGTAGGCGTCCCGATACACGGGGTGCCACATCGGCACGAGCCGCCGCGCTTCGGCGAACAGCAGAAACAGGATGCGATAGACGGCGGTCAGCGCCTCCGCGTACGAGCGGTGCAGGGACACGCCGCCGCGACGGCGCGCCGCGGCGTCGACCGACGCGGTGATCTGCTGGAGCGCTTCGGTCACTCCGATCCGGAGTGACCGGCACACCCGTACTCCATGCGCATCGGAGGCCACGACGAGGGCATCCAGTCCGCTGCCGGTCCCCTCGAACGCGGCGGGACCGGCCAGGTACGCCAGCCAGGCGAGCGAGTGCGGCTCGGCCGCCGCCTCGAGATCGATACTTGCGATCCCGCGCTCCCCATCGCGCAGCGCATGGACGATGCGCAGGACCAGGCCGTTCGTGACGAAGGCCCAATGGACGCCCGCGAGGAGCGCCACGCGCGTGGCGGCACGGCTCGCCGGCTCGATCGGCGCGGACGTCGCGATGACGAGGAGCGGAATCGGACCGGCGCGTGGCGCCACGCAGCTGACGATCAACGGTGCGCCGGGTGCTGCGTCGTGTTCCACCGCCGTCCAGCCGAGCCAGTCCGCCAGCGGCCGCGCGACCGACGACGCGATCAGGCGGGGAGATGCGGCGGGGCCCAGCACGACACGGGCTTCCCGGCGGGTGGCACGGTACGCGCGAACCCGTGCCGGCGTGCAGGCGGGCGGCGGCGACGTGCCCGCCAGATAGTCGGACGACAGCAGGCCGCCCGAGAACGCCGGATCCGCCTGTGTCATGACACGAGCAGCGCGAGCAGCAGCACGGGCGGGAGCGGTGCTCCGCCGCTCAGCTCCTGCAGCCGGCGTTCGTGCGCGGCGATACGCGACGCCGCGGTCTCCCGCGCCGCCGCGACGATCGATGCCGCGCGGCGATCGAACAGCGAGGGCTGCCACGCGCGTGCCGTGCCGTCGTGTTCCAGGCGCACCGCGGCGGCCAGCCGTTCTTCCCGCATGCGGAGCATCTGTCTCAGCGGTTCGTCGTGGCTCTCCGGCACCGCCGCCGCCGCGCGCTCGACGATTGCGCCAAGCCACTGCGACGGATGTCCCGGCGGCGCCCGGTGCAGGGCCACATGTACGGGCACGAGCACGCGCCGTGCGCCAGCGGTCCCCGGGCGCGTGAGAAAGAGACAGAGGATTCCGCGCGGCACGCCGCCGGGCACGGGTCGCACCCGCATCCAGCGCCGCACGTGCCGCGCCGGCCGCCGCGAGTCCGATCTGCGCGCGCCCGCGGCAAGCCGCCGCAGCGCGGCCATCATCGCCGTGGCGCGGCAGGCCTCCTCTTCGAGCTCGTCGATCGCGATCCGGACGATGCCGTGGGCCGGCGGGGTGGCCGGGCGTTCATCGGTACCGGCGCCAGGCAATGCCTCGAACCCCTGAGCCCGCATCCGGGAGAGCCGCGCTGCCAGCGCCGAGACGACGCGCGATTCGAACCGGCCGTCACCGAGCAGGCGCCAGACGTGCACGCGGCGCGTCTGTCCGAACCGGTCCACGCGGCCGTTGCGCTGCTCGAGCCGCGCCGGCGACCACGGCAGCTCGACGTGAACCACCAGCCGGCAGCCCTCGTGCAGGTTCAACCCTTCGGACGCGACGTCCGTCGCGATCAGCACGCGCGCGTCGCCGCGGCGGAAGCGGTCGAGCGACTCCGTGCGCGCTTCGCGATCGAGGCCGCCATGCAGCACGGCCAGCCCGGCATCAGGACCGAGCGCCGCGGCCATGGCGTCGAGCGTGTCGCGATATTCGGTGAAGACCAGCATGCGCTCGCGGGTACGGCGGAGCAGGCGCCGCAGCACGCGCGCCTTCGACCAGTGCCGTGCCGCCGCGTCGGCGTGCTGCGCGAGCGAGGCGAGCAGCCGGGCCTCGATGCCGGACTCCAGGAACGACGGGTTCGCGAGCACCCCGGGCTGGTCGAGGTCCTCGTGCTCCTGCTCGCCGGTGTGAAAGGGCAGCAGCGGCTGTGCGGGTGCCCCGGCGGGATCGAGACACCGAAGCCGGTACTGGACGCTGCGCAGGAGCGCGGCCGGGCTGGAGAGCGCGCGCTTGCGCAGCACGAGCCCGACGAGCGCCGCGCCCGGCATGCCGCACCGCTCGAGCGCCGCGGCGTACCGGGCGACCTCGTGCAGACAACGCCGCTCCTTCGTACCCGGCCGCACGGCGACATCCCGGCGCCTGATTGGCGGACGCTGCTGCGGCCGCGCGAACATCAGGAGCGGCGGCTCCTCCTTGACGTGCCCCAGGCCGCAGAGGCGCGCGAACGCCGCATCGTCGCCGCTGTGCGGCGTCGCCGTGAGCAGCAGCACCACGCGTGCCCGTGCCGCCATTGCGCGCACCGCCGCGGTGCGCGCTGAATCGCCCGCCACGCCGTGCGCTTCATCGACGACGAGCACGTCCCAGCCGGGGGAGGTCAGCCCCGCCAGGACATCCGGCTGCTTGGCCAGCTCGGTCGAGAGAATGTGGAGGCC
>CAYUPN010000029.1:18043-43904 GCA_964446605.1 uncultured Bifidobacteriaceae bacterium
CGCAGCAGCTCCAGGCGCCCGGTCGCGCCCGCCAGCGCCGGCGACGGCCACGCCGCGGCGATCTGCGGGAGGGCCCGGGAGAGCCAGCCGCGGGGCGCCCGGCGCCAACGTCGGGGCGCGCGGTGAGGGCGCAGGCGATCGAACGGGACCAGGAATTCCGCGACGGGCGGCGCATCGGGGTCGAGCGGCTCCACGCGGACCCGGGTCACCGCGCCGCACGGAACGACGCCTCCCACCCGCCACGCCCACCCTCGCACCACGGCGGTCGACACACTCCCTGCCACCCGCCGATCGTCTTGAGTACGAAGAATGTGCGATTCGATTGCCGTAAGTCGTTGAACCGGCATGCGCGATTGGCACTTCGATCAAGCGGCATGCCCGGCGGACCCGGGGGAAACCGGCATCAGGGGAATGGCTGGGCTGGTTGTGTCGTGGAGGCCAAACAAAAAGTCGTATGGTCAGACCATTGATCAATCCAAGCGTTTGTTCAGGGACCACAGCCTCCCGAGCTCCTGGCGTGCGGAGCGGTGATGGCGCGGGAACATCCGCATTTGACGAGACGTAATCCTTGACACGTGCAGTTTGGGAATGATAGACATGTCTGGTTGCTTGCCTATGGATCGGCGGTACTGGTGTGACCTCTGACTACCTTGGGCGGACAGTCATGAAACCATCCGAAGGTGTCACCGCGGAGATCGTGGTGCAGCATGTCCGCTCGCTCATCGAGCGCGGTGAGCTGCGGCCCGGCGACCGGCTGCCGCCGGAGCGGGAGCTCGCGGTCCAGCTCGGCGTGAGCCGTCCGAGTGTGCGCGCGGGGCTGCGGTCGCTCGCGGCCATCGGCATTCTCCAGACGCGGCACGGCGCCGGGACGTTCATCACGGACGGACCGCCGACGCTCGGCAGCGAACCGCTCAGCTTTCTCGCGGCGCTGCACGGGTTCACCCGCGACGAGATGTTCGAGGCGCGCCGCGCGCTCGAAGTCGGAATCGCCGGCCTGGCCGCCGAGCGCGCGACGGACGAGCAGATCGCGACGATCGCCGAGGAAGTCACCGGGATGTTCGCCTCGCTCGACGACCCGCAGGCCTTCCTCATCCACGACATCCGGTTCCATCGGGCGGTGGCGGCCGCGTCGGGCAATCCGATTCTCGCGTCGCTCGTCGAGATGGTCTCCGCGCTCTTCTACGAGCAGCGCCGCAAGACCGTCGAGAACGGGCGCGACCTCAAGCAGGCGGCGCAGGCGCACCGCGGGATCTACCATGCCATCCGCGCGCACGACGTGAAGCGGGCGCGGACCTCCATGAGCGAGCATCTCTCGGTCGCGCAGCAGGCGCAGGCGCTCGAGAGCGGCGACGCCGCCGGGGCTCCGGTTCCCGCAGCGCTGCCGTCGTTCGACGCACCCGCGCACCGGCCCCGGCGCCCGGCCCGCGTGTCCATCGCCGCGCCGGCGTCGTCTCCGACCTCCGCGCGCTGACGCGGGTCCGTCTGTCCCAGCTCATGGCATACGCACCTCTCGATCTGGCCGGCCGTACGGCCGTGGTGGTTGGCGGCACGTCGGGTATCGGCCGCGTCCTCGCGCGCGGCCTGGCCGAAGCCGGCGCCGACGTCGTGCCGACGTCCCGCCGTCCCGACCTCGTCGAGGAAGCCGCCGCGGAAATCGAGGCGCTCGGGCGCCGTTCGCTCCGCGTCACGTCCGATGTCACCGACCGCGCGTCGCTCGAGGCGCTGCTCGCCGCCGCCGTCGACGCGTTCGGCAAGGTCGACATCATGGTCAACTGCGCGGGCCGCACGCGCCGTGCGTCCACCCTCGACGTCGGCGAGGACGAGTGGAACGCGATCCTCGAGACCAACCTGACGGGCACGCTCCGCGCCGCCCAGGTGTTCGGCCGCCACATGATCGAGCGGCGCTACGGCCGCATCGTCAACATCGCGTCGCTCAGCTCGTTCGTGGCGCTCTACGAGGTGGCGGCGTACTCGGCGAGCAAGGCCGGCGTGGCGTCGCTGACCCGTTCGCTGGCCATCGAATGGGCCCCGTTCGGTGTCTGCGTGAACGCGATCGCGCCCGGGGTCTTCCGGACGCCGCTCAACCAGGACCTGCTCGACGGAACCGGCCGTGGGCAGGAGTTCCTCATGCGCACGCCGATGAAGCGGTTCGGCCGGCTCGAGGAGCTGGCCGGGGCGGCGGTCTTCCTGGCGTCCGAGGCAGCCAGCTTCGTCACCGGCGAGGTACTCGTCGTCGACGGCGGCTTTCTCGCCAGCGGCGTCAACCAGTAGACTGCGGCTTTCCCGCCGCACGCCCACCGGGCCGGCCTGGCGCGCCGGCGTGCGGCTCGAGAGGAGCCCGACCGCCCATGTCCTACGCTCCCGCATCCGGCTCCGTCCCGCGCGTCGGCCATCACCGCTGGATCATCTGCGCGCTGCTCTTCTTCGCGACGACGATCAACTATGTCGATCGGCAGGTCATCGGGATCCTGAAGGACACGCTCCAGGACCAGTTCGGCTGGAGCGAGATCGACTACAGCAACATCGTCTTCGCGTTCCAGACGGCGTACGCGATCGGGCTGCTCCTGGCCGGGCGGCTGATGGATCGGCTCGGGACGAAGGTCGGTTACGGCCTCGCCATCGTGGTGTGGAGCATCGCCGCGATCGCGCATGCCGAGGCCGCGGTGTTCGGGCCGGCGGTGGCCGCGCTGCTCGCGGCGGTCGGGTTCGTGACGCTGCCGTCCGTTGCGGGTTTCATCGCGGCGCGCTTCGCGCTCGGGCTCGGCGAGGCGGGCAACTTCCCGGCGGCCATCAAGGCCACGGCCCAGTGGTTCCCCAAGCGCGAACGCGCCCTGGCCACCGGCATCTTCAACTCGGGGACGAACGTCGGCGCGCTGCTCACGCCGATCGTCGTCCCGTGGATCACGATCACCTGGGGCTGGTACTGGGCCTTCGTCGTGACGGGCGCGCTCGGCTTCCTGTGGCTGATCGCGTGGTGGCTGATGTACGAGGACGACCCCGCGGCGCATCCGCGCGTCACGCCGGCAGAGCTCGCCTACATCCGCAGCGATCCCGCGGAGTCGCAGACGCCGGTGCCCTGGCGGAAGCTGTTCCCGCACCGCGAGGCCTGGGCGTTCGCGATCGGGAAGTTCATGACCGACCCGATCTGGTGGCTCTATCTGTTCTGGATCCCCGACTTTCTCGGGCGGTACTACGGGCTCGAGCTGACGGGGCTGGGGCCGCCGATCGTCGCCATCTATCTGATCGCGGATGTCGGCAGCATCGGCGGAGGCTGGCTGTCGTCGAACCTCATCGGCCGGGGCTGGAGCATCAACGCCGCGCGGAAGACCGCCATGCTCGTGTGCGCGCTCTGCGTGGTGCCGATCATCTTCGCATCGCAGGTCGGCAATCTCTGGGTGGCCGTCGTCCTGATCGGCATCGCGGCCGCCGCGCACCAGGGCTGGTCGGCCAACATCTTCACGCTGACCTCGGACATGTTCCCGCGCCGGGCCGTCGGCTCGGTCGTCGGCTTCGGCGGCATGGCCGGCGCGGTCGGCGGGATGCTGATCTCGAAAGTGACCGGGTACCTGCTGGAATGGACCGGCAGCTACTACTCCGTGTTCCTGATCGCGGGGTTCGCCTACCTGGCGGCCCTGCTGGTCATTCATCTGCTCGTGCCGACCATCCGGCCGGTCGAGCTGGACGAGAAGGCCTGACAGATAGCCGGCTCATCGGAGTTCAATGAAGATCGTCGACGCGCGTGTCAACATCACCTGTCCGGGACGGAACTTCGTCACGCTCAAGGTCATCACCGAGGACGGCATCTACGGCCTGGGCGACGCGACCCTGAACGGCCGCGAGCTCGCCGTCGCCTCGTATCTGACCGACCACGTCATCCCGTGTCTCATCGGACGGGATGCGCGGCAGATCGAGGACATCTGGCAGTACCTCTACAAGGGCGCGTACTGGCGGCGCGGTCCCGTGACGATGTCGGCCATCGCCGCCGTCGACACGGCGCTCTGGGACATCAAGGGCAAGGCGCTCGACACGCCGGTCTACAACCTCCTCGGCGGGCGCTCGCGCGAGAGCGTGCTCGTCTACGGCCACGCCAACGGCCGCGACCTCGAGGAGACCGTGGCGGCCGTGGGGCGCTACATCGAGATGGGGTATCGCGCCGTGCGCGCGCAGAGCGGCATCCCCGGCCTGGACGACGCATACGGGGTCGGGAGGGGGACGCTGCACTACGAGCCGGCGGAGAAGGGGCTGCCGCCCGAGTCCCGCTGGAGCACGGAGAAGTACCTGAACTTCGTGCCGTCGCTGTTCAAGCGTCTGCGGGAGGAATACGGCGACGACGTGCACCTGCTGCACGACGCCCACCACCGGTGCACGCCGATCGAGGCGGCGCGCCTGGGCAAGTCGCTCGAGCCCTGGCATCTCTTCTGGCTGGAGGACGTCGTTCCGGCCGAGGCCCAGGAAAGCTTCCGGCTGGTGCGGCAGCATACGACCACGCCGCTCGCCGTGGGCGAGGTGTTCAACACCATCTACGACTGCCACCAGCTGATTCAGGAGCAGCTCATCGACTACATCCGGACGACCGTCGTGCATGCGGGCGGCATCTCGCATCTGCGGAAGATCGCGGCGCTCGCCGAGCTGTACCACGTGCGCACCGGCTCGCATGGCGCGACGGATCTGAGCCCGGTCTGCATGGCCGCGGCGCTGCACTTCGACATCAGCGTGCACAACTTCGGCATCCAGGAGTACATGCGGCATACCGCCGAGACGGACGCGGTGTTTCCGCACGCCTATACGTTTGCAGAGGGCGCGATGTATCCGGGGGACGCGCCGGGGCTCGGCGTGGATCTCGACGAAGCGGAAGCGGCGAAGTATCCCTACGAGCGGGCGTACCTGCCGGTCAACCGCCGGCTCGATGGGACGGTGCATAGCTGGTAGGGGCCAGGGGCCAGGGGTCTGCAGGGCCGAACTTCAGTTCGGCCATGCCAGGCCGGAGACGAAGAGTGGGGAAGATATCGCTGCTCGGAGTGGCAATGGTTGCGGGTACGGCGCTCTGGTCGTGCGCGCCGGCGCCGGCCGCTGACGCGCCGCGCGTCGAGGTCGCGGTGAACGAGGCCGCGCGGCGGGTGGACGTCACGATCGACGGGCAGCCGTTCACCTCCTACATCTGGCCGTCAACGCTGAAGAAGCCCGTGCTCTATCCGATCCGCAGCGCCGGCGGCACGCTCGTGACGCGCGGCCATCCTCTCGACCCGCGCCCGGGCGAGCGCGTCGATCATCCGCATCAGGTCGGGCTCTGGTTCACGTACGGCGACGTCAACGGCGTCGACTTCTGGAACAACTCGGACGCGGTCGCGCCCGAGCGCCGGTCCAGCATGGGCACGATCGTCCACCGGCGCGTCGTCCGCGCCGACGGAGGCGACGCCGGCGTGCTGGAAGTGGAGGCGGACTGGGTGATGCCGGACGGATCGGTCGTCCTGAACGAGCGCACCCGTTTCGTCTTCCGTGGCTCGTCCCGCGACCGCACGATCGATCGGGAGACGACGCTGACCGCCGGGAACGTGCGCGCGGCGATGACCGACAACAAGGAAGGCATGTTCGGGATGCGTGTCGCGCGCGCGCTGGAGGAGCCCGCGGCAAAGCCGGAAGTCCTCGTCGGCGACGACGGAAGCCCCACGCCGGCGCCCGTGCTGGACAACACGGGCGTGAACGGCGAGTACCTGACGTCGGAGGGCCTGAGAGGGTCCGCCGTCTGGGGGACGCGGGCGCGCTGGTGCGTCCTCTCCGGCGATGTGGACGGCGAGCGTGTCTCGATTGCCGTGTTCGACGCGCCGTCGAATCCGGGCTATCCGACCTACTGGCACGCGCGCGGCTACGGCCTGTTCGCCGCGAACCCGCTCGGCCAGAAGGCACTGAGCGACGGCAGGGACGTGCTCGACTTCGCGATCGCCCCCGGCGAATCGGCGACGTTCCGGTATCGCGTGCTGATCGCGAGCGGCGGCATGGCGGCCGGGCAGGCCGAGGACGCGTGGCGGGCGTGGGCCGGGCACCTGGAGGTGGGTGGCTCGGCGCCGTGATCCGGCTGGCCGCGGTCAGTCGAATCCGGTCAGGCAGCTCACCCAGCCATCCACGCCGAGCCACAGGATGAACGCGAGCCAGACTGCCGCCGCGATTGCGCCGAACGGCCGCGCCCATCTCGCCGTCGCCGCCAGACCGAGCCCGCCCAATGCCGCGACGAGCGGCTGCGCGGCGAGATTGGTCCGCATCTCGACCGGTGTCAGGATGCCGAGCACCGCGAAGAGTGCGGTCGTGACCGCCCACCCCGCCATCGCCAGGGTCAGCGGATCGCGAGCTCGACGGACCGCGAGCAGCACTGCACCGACTCCGGCAGCCAGCAGCAGCGGATCGCTGAATCCTTCGCGCGTCCGCGCGACGTAATCGCGAGCCTTGTTCAGGGGCGGCCGGACCATCGACCGTCGCTCGGCCTCTCCTTCGCGCGCGGCAACCCGCTCGAGCGTGGTCGCGTAGACGTCATGGAAGTGTGAGTAGTACACCGCGTACGACAGACCCGACGCCACGACCACCGCAGCGACGATCCAGATGGCGGCGCGCCGGTGTACCTGCTCGGACGCGCCGAGCATGGCGGCGGCGACGAGCAGCACCAGCGGTCCGCCGATGGCCGCCGTGCTGAAGTGGGACAGGAATCCGTATGCCAGCAGCGCGGTGCCCAGCGCCGCCCCCGCGAAGACCCGGGAGGAAGGGACGAACCAGATGATGGCGGCCATTCCGAGCCCGAAGATGCCCTGCCCGAAGACGTTCGACAGGTTGGCCGTGCAGAGTCCATAGAGACTCACCCGCAGGAGCGGATACATGGCAGCGGCGATGTACGCGGCGGTGCGATCGGCCCAGTACCGCCGGATCAGCGCGAAGAGAGGGAGCGCCAC
The DNA here is from genome assembly GCA_964446605.1 of uncultured Bifidobacteriaceae bacterium. Classification (GTDB taxonomy): domain Bacteria; phylum Acidobacteriota; class Vicinamibacteria; order Vicinamibacterales; family JAENWD01; genus JAENWD01. The sequence goes on from CAYUPN010000029.1 coordinate 24,979, forward strand.
GGCGGCATCCGCCACCACGGCGAGCCCGCGGAGCATCACGACCCGGTCCATGGTGCTCTGGAAGTGGTCCCAGATCGGCAGCGACGTGACGTACAGCCCGATGGGATACGGGAACTCGAAGAACGGCCTCGGAGTGATGGACGTGAAGAAGTAGCGCCCGGCGTGTACCCACTCGGCGCGATGCACGTGGAAGATCGCGTCACCCACCTGCGCCATCGGGTGGCCGAACACCGCGAGCTTGAGCCCGATGGCCGTCAGGACCAGCGCGGCGGCCGTGCCAATCGCCGTGTCGATCCGCCGCACCCGCGATGCCACCGCCCAGAGCCCGGCGGCCGCGGTGACTCCCAGCGCAATCCTCAGCAGCCGCTCCGACAGCGTTCCCAGGAACGCAGCGTCCAGCAGCAGGAGCGCGGCGTGGCCCGCCGCTGCGAGCAGCGCGAGGCCGAGCGCCGGAAGGAACCCGGCGCCGCAGAGGACGACCGCCAGACCGTACAGGAAACCGGCGAGAGCGACCGACCGCCGCGTTCGGGCCGGCACCGGCATCCGGCCCTCGGGGCCTGCCTCAATCGCAATCTGTTCGACGACCATGCCGAGCTCGCGGCGATCGTCCGGACCGGGCACGAAGGTGTTCGTCAGATGCAGCCCGATCACCACGGAGTCGTGCGGAGCCGCCGGTATCGGGACGCGGACCCGCACCCGCTCGTTCTTCAGGAGCATGCGCTCCCGTTCCGAGCCGTCGACGGTGACGACCAGTTCGGGCAGCGGCAGCGTGGGCCGGCCGGCGTGTGCGACGAAGGAGATCGTGGAGCTGCTGCGCCGATCGAGCCGGGGAACGCGGATGACGGCATCGCCCCGCGTCCACGCGAAGTGCCGTTGCGATCCCGTCTCGAATTCAGGGGGATAGAATCCGCTGGTTTCGAACCACGAGCGGATTCGCCGCGTTCCGCCGCCCTCGCCGGGCGGGCCTTCGAACGGGCTCCCCGAAAAGAATCCGACCGCGACTTCCAGGAAGAGAACTGCGCAGAGCGCGGCGAGCGGTGGAATCGCGAGGAGACGAACACGCCCGGACATCACCGGAGATAGTAAGCTGTCCCTGTCATCGGACCAATCGTTCTGCAGTTTCTGTGTCCTGCGATCCCACAATGATTCGCGTGAACATCGGCATTCTCGGAGCAGGCAACATCAGCGAGACGCACGCGCGCGCCGCGGCGGCCATCCCCGGCGTGCGGATCGTCGCCGTGCACGGCGGAAACGTCGAACGTGCCAGGCGGCTGGCCGAGGCGTACGGCGCGGCGGCGTACGACAGCCTCGACGCGTTTCTCGCTCACCAGCCCATGGATATCGTCGCGATCGGCAGCCCATCCGGGCTGCACGCCGAGCAGGGCATCGCGGCGTGCCGGCGCGGGCTGCACGTGCTCGTCGAGAAGCCGATCGACGTCACCGTCGAGCGCGCCGATGCGCTGATCGAGGCCGCGAAGGATGCCGGCGTGACGCTCGGCGTGTTCTTCCAGGATCACGTCCAGCCCGACCTGGTCCGCGCGCGCGACGCGATCGCGGCCGGGCGCCTCGGACGCCCGCTGCTCGCCTCCGCGCGCGTGAAGTGGTACCGGCCGCCCGAGTACTACGCGCAATCGCGCTGGCGCGGCACCTGGGCACTCGATGGCGGCGGCGCGCTGATGAACCAGGGCATCCACACCGTCGACCTGCTGCTCTGGATGCTCGGACCGGTGCGCCGCGTCGCCGCGAAGACCGCGACGCTCCAGCACGCGATCGAGGTGGAGGACACGGCGCTCGCGATCCTCGAGTTCGAGAGCGGCGCCGTCGCGACGCTGGAGGCGACGACGGCGGCGTGGCCCGGCTACCGCCGGCGGGTGGAGATCTCCGGAACGGAAGGCACGCTGGTCATCGAGCACGACCGCCTCGTGGCCGTCGACGTGCGGAATCCCGAGCCGGAGCTCAGCAGTGGCGCGGGTGCGGATGCCAATGCGAGCGCCTCGTCTCCGGTGGTGTCCGACGTGCGCGGACACCAGCGGCTGCTCGAGGACTTCATCGAGGCCGTGCGGACCGGGCGCCCGCCACGCTGCAGCGGACAGGAGGCGCGGGCCAGCGTCCAGCTGGCGGCCGCCATCTACGAGGCCGCACGCACGGGGAGCTGGGTTCAGCTCTGATCAGAGTGCCTCCCTGGCCCGCAGGGTGGAGGAGGGCCACTCCCCGTCGGTCCCGGAAGCTCATCAAAAATCTGCAACTGATTGAGCAGACACAGCTTACTGGCTGATCCGTGTCGGATTGTGCAATTCTATATACCGGTCGATAGATGCGGGGTAGAATCGCGATCCCTACACTGAATGTGGCCTTTGGGACGGCACCGTTGACCGGCGGTGCAACCCCTCGAATTTCGTTCCTGTGGCCACTCTCCTTGACCGGACGCACCGGCCGGGTGTACTCGCCACCCGGCCGGTGTTGCGTACGCCCGTCCGCGATCTGTCTTCAGACCAATCCCTGCCGTGTCGCGTAGAGGATGAGCTGCGAGCGCCCGTTCACGCCGAGCTTCTCGTAGATGTGATGCAGGTGAATCTTCACCGTGCCTTCGGTGATCGAGAGGCGGGTCGAGATCTCCCGGTTCCGTAACCCTTCCGCGGCGAGCCGCACGATCTCGAGCTCGCGAGGCGTCAGCAGGCCGGCCAGCCGCTGCGCCTCGGATTCGCGGCGCACGCGCCGCTCCATCGCGCGGGCCACCGCGTGCCGCTCCAGCCACCGCTCCCCGGCGTGCACCTTCCGCACGCACTCCACCAGCAGCCGCGGCGCCATCTCCTTCAGCACCATGCCGGCCACGTTCAGCCGCACTGCTTCGACGAGCTGCTGCTCGTCGATGTGAGCGGTCAGCAGGACCACCCGGGTCGGCAGCGCCAGCGCGGACGCCTGCTGCATCACCCAGATTCCGTCGCGGCCCGGCATCGCCAGGTCGAGGATCAGCACGTCCGGCCGGAACTCCTGCAGCACGCGCACCGCGGTCTCGCCGTTGGTGGCCCGCGCGACGACCTCGAGATCGGGCTCGGTGGCGAACAGCTGTTCGAGCCCGTCCAGCACGATCGGGTGGTCGTCGACGAGCGCGAGGCGGATCGGCTTCATCGGGGCAGATCCTGCAGCGGCACATCGAGCTGAATCCTGCTGCCCGTCGCACCCGTCTCGAGCGTCAGCGCTCCGCCGAGCGCGGTGGTGCGCTCGCGGAGCGTTCGCGGCCCGAGGCCGTCGCGCGTCAGCTCGCTCAACGTGTATCGCCCGGCGAACGGAAATCCCTGCCCGTCATCGGAGACCGCGATGGAGAGGCGATGGTCTTCGCGCAGGATCGCCAGGATGATCGAGCTGGCGCGCGCGTGACGGGCGGCGTTCACGAGGGCCTCGTGGATGAGCAGGAACAGATCGTTGGCGAGCGTATCAGGAACGGTGAGTCCCGGCGGTGACATCGACATGGTGACCGGCACGCCCCATTGCCGCCGGACGCGGTCCACGAGCTCGTCGAGACGCGACGGGAAGTCCACCGGTCCCGTCGCCCCACGCACGGGACCCAGCTGCTGGATGAAGAATCGCAGGTCGTTCTGTCCCGCGGCGATGATGCGCTGAACCTGTGACAGCCGTTCCTCCGCGGCTTCCGGCCGTTGGGCCAGCAGCCGCCGCGCCGTCTGCAGCTGCAGCGCGGCGCCCGTGAGCGTCTGCAGCACGCCGTCGTGCAGGTCGCGCGCGAGCTTCAGGCGCTCCGTCGCCACTGCGGTCTCGCGCATCGTCCGCACCATGAAGGCCTGCGAGAGCCGTGAGGCGGCCAGATCGGCGACGACGTCGCCGAGCGTGAGGTCGTGGAAGGAGAAGCCCGGCTTGTCCAGGCAGAACAGCCACCCGCGGATGTCCGTCGCGCGCAGCGGCCACGCGGCGACGGCCTGGATGTCGAATCGCGCGCGGAGCCGCTCGTCGAGCGGCGCGCCGTTCCAGCTCCCCAGTCCTCCCGGCCCCTTGACGAATGTCACCGGCACGCGTGCATCGAGACCGCGGCAGAAGAAGCTCTGATCGCGTACCCGCTCGGCGACGACGTCGCCGAAGGCGCCGGGCGGCTCGCGGAACCGCTCGACACGCCCGTTCGACCAGAGCGCGAGCTCGGTCCAGGGCTCGTCGGCTTCCTCCCAGAGCAGCAGCGTCCGCCGTGCCTCGAGGACGATCGAGGTCTGCTCGAGCACTTCCGCGGGCATGCCGTCGGGCCGGTCCGGGTGCGGTCCCGCCCAGGTGGCGAGTCTGGCGAGCTGCGCGCCGCGCCAGTCCTCGTAGGCGCCCACGAGCCCGACGAGCACCGTCACCACACCCATCAGCAGCGCAAGGGTCGTGAACTCCACCGGCGGCAGCGTCGGGCCCGCCAGGCGTTCGGCCGCGAACGCCCCCAACGCCACGTGGACCGCGATGCCGACGGCGCCGGTCGTCAGGGCTCCGCGCCACCCCCACCGCAACGTGGCGGCGACGACCGCGAAGACGAACCAGCCGAGCGAGTGAGGGACGAGCGGACCGCCGACCGCGAGCAGCACGCCGTACGCGGTCAGGTCGATCGCGTGCGTGGCGCCCGGCCACCACGTGCCGGCCACCACGCGCGAGCGTACGGCGGCAATCGTCAGGACGGCGTACAGGAGATACGCCGCCGCCAGCACGCCGACGGCGGCGGGCTCCCGCCCGGCCACCAGCGGCAGCGCGACGATCGAGAACAGCGCAAGGACGAGCCGGCCTCTCGCGATGAGGGTCTCGACGCGGACCTGCGATGGCGCGCGAGAGGGCACGGCGTCAGTTCAGATAGTCGTCCACGGGCGGGTGCAGCAGCTCGGCCATCTCCGGCTCGCGCAGGTTCTCCGGCGTGACCATCCAGACGCCGGTGTCGATGCGCCGCTCGACCTGCCGTCCCTGGAGATGGTCGACCATGCGCATCACGCCGAGGTAACCCATGTTCATCGGATGCTGCACCACGAGCCCGTGCATCTGGCCGTTCTGCAGCGCCTCGACGAACACCGGGCTGGCGTCGAAGCCGATGAACCTGATCGCCCCGGCCCTGCCGATGTCCTGCAGCGCCAGCAGCATGCCGTGCGTGGAGGACTCGTTGACGCAGAAGACGCCCTGGATCTCGCGGCCGTAGCGGTTGAGCAGGTTCTCCGCCGCGCGTTTGCCGGTGTCGCGCGTGGGACCGGCGTACTGATCCGACGAGATCAGTTCGATTCCGGGGTACTGCTTCAGCCGCTCGGTGAAGCCCTGCTCCCGCTCGGTGGTGCTCGCGGACCCTTCCTGATATCGCAGCAGGAGCACCTTGCCCTTGCCGCCGAGCAGCTCGGCCATCCGATCGGCGGCCAGCTCGCCTCCCCTGACGTTGTCGGTCGCCACGAAGGAGACGATCTCGTCGGTGGCCAGGCCGGAGTCGATCACGACCGTGGGAATGCCGGCACGCCGTGCCTCCTCGACCGGCCGGACGAGCGCCTGCTCGTCCAGTGGCGCGAGGACGATGCCCGAGACGCCCTGGCTCAGGAACCCTTCCACGACCTGCACCTGCTGCTCGCGGTCGTCCTCGCGCAGCGGGCCCTTCCACGTGATGGTGACCGGGACGCCCCCGGCCCTGAGCTCGCGCTCCGCCTTGACCGCGCCCGCGTGAATCGCCCGCCAGAAATCGTGCGTGGTCCCCTTCGGAATCACGCCGATCGAGAGTGCGCGCCCTTCGTCGCCGCCTCCGCCCGAGCAGGCCCAGGCGCCGCCCATCGCGATGGCGGCCGCCAGCACCACGCCGCATCGCCTCGTCATCAGTGTCATCGGCATCCGTCTCCGCAGGTGCCGCCCCGCACCCGGGGCGGCGTCTGACGCACGCATCTTACCCCCGGGCGCGCGGCGGCGCACCGGGAAGGCCGCGGGGAGTGCGATAGAATCCAGGGTTCCGGGTGAGAACCCGAAGGCGCGCCGTCCGGCGCGATCTGCAACGGGAGACCGGCCATGGCACAGGGGCAGGCGGCGGCAGCCGCTCTCCGCGAGTTCGCAATCATCGTCAATCCGGCCGACAACGTCGCGGTGGCCAAGACCGCGGTGGAGGGCGGCCTCCGCCTCGAGCTCGAGGACGGTCGGCAGGTGGTGCTGACGGGCCCCGTCACTCCCGGACACCGGTTCGCGACGGATCCGATTCCGGCCGGCGCGTTCGTCCGGCAGTACGGGCAGCCCATCGGGACCTCGCGCGGCATCGCCGTCGGCGACCCGATCACGCTCGAGAACATGAGCAACGACGTGCCGGTCGTCCGCGATCTGCCCGCGGATCTGAGCACCCCGGCTCCGGAGCCGCTGCCTGCCTCCGACCTCCGCCCCTGGTTCGGCTACCGCCGCGCCGACGGGCGCGTGGGCACGCGCAACATGATTCTCGTCATCCCGACGAGCATGTGCGCGAGCCACGAATCGCAGCAGATCGCCACGCTCGCCGAGTTCACGCTCTACAACCGCGAGAAGTATCCCAACGTGGACGGCGTGGCCGCGATTGCGCACAACCGCGGCTGCGGTTGCTCCGACGGCTCGAACATCGAAATCATGCTCCGGACGCTGGCGAACTATGCCGGCCATCCGAACGTCGGCGGCGTGCTCTTCATCGGACTCGGGTGCGAGAAGACCAACCTCTCGGCCGTCGAACGGTATCTGCACCGGACGGGACGCGATCTCGGCAAGCCGGTCGTGCGGTTCGGCATCCAGGAGACCGGCGGCACGCAGGCGGTGATCGAGCGCGGGCTGGCCGAGGTCGCCGCCATGCTGCCGCTCGTCAACCAGGCGCAGCGCAGCGAGGCGTCGTTGAGCGAGCTGGTCCTGGGCGTGAAGTGCGGCGGCAGCGACGGCTTCTCCGGACTCTCCGCCAATCCGGCGCTCGGCCACGCCGCCGACCTGCTCGTGCGCGCGGGTGGCACGGTGCTCATCACCGAGGTGCCGGAGTTCTGCGGCGCCGAGCACATCCTCGCGCAGCGTGCGAAGGACCGTGCGACGGGCGAAGCCGTCTACGCGATGGTCGACTGGTACAAGGAGTACGCGTCGAAGTTCGGGACCGTGCTCAACGAGAACCCCAGCCCCGGCAACGTCGCCGGCGGGCTGCTGAACATCACGATCAAGTCGCTCGGCGCGATCGCGAAAGCGGGGACGACGAGGGTCGAGGGCGTGACCGGGTATGCCGACGTGCCGGCGGGCCGGGGGCTCTGGCTCATGCAGGGACCCGGCTACGATCAGGAGTCGACGCCGGGGCTCGTCGGGGCCGGGGCGCAGGTGGTCGTCTTCACGACCGGACGCGGCACCACCATCGGCAACGCGATCGCGCCCGTCGTCAAGCTCGCGTCGAACACGCCCATCCACGAGCGGATGTCGCGCGACCTCGATCTCTCGGCCGGCGGCATCATCGACGGCACCGAGACCATCGAGGAGGTGGGCGCGCGGGTGTTCGAGCACGTCCGGCGCGTCGCGTCGGGCGAGATTCCGGCCTGTGCCGAGCAGACCCGCCACCGCGAGTTCGGGATCTGGGCGGAGCAGTCGGTGTCGCTCTGATGAAGGCGGCCGTCCTCGTCGCGCCCGGCCGGATGGAGCTGCGGGACGTGCCCGTCGTGCCCCCCGGCCCCGCGGACGTGCTGCTGCGCGTCGGCGCCGTCGGGCTCTGCGGGACCGACTTCCACATCTTCGCCGGCCACGGCAACTATCACACCGACGAGCGCGGCCGCATCGTGCCGCTCGAGGAGTCGCCGCAGATCCTCGGGCACGAATTCGTCGGCGTCGTCGAAGAGGCGGGCATCCAGGCCGCCGGGCTGCGCCCGGGCGACCGGGTGATCGTCGACCAGGGACGCAACTGCCGCAGCGCCGGGCGGCCGCTCTGCGAGTACTGCGCCACGGGCGACTCCCACCAGTGCCTCTACTACGGCGAGCACGGCATCACCGGCCTGCCGGGGGCGCTCGCCGAGTTCATCACCGTGCCGGCGGTGAATGCCCTCCGCGTCGAATCGCTGCCGCTGCTCGACGCCGCGCTCACCGAGCCGCTGGCCTGCATCGTCCACGCCTGCGACATGGTCGAGCGCGCGAACACGCGGTTCCGGCTGCGCCACCAGAACCGCGCGCAGGAGGTCCGGTCGGTGCTGATCTTCGGCGCCGGTCCGGCGGGCCTGCTGTTCACGCAGTACCTGCGCAACGCGCTGGCGTTCGACGGTGCCATCCTCGTCGCGGAGCCGAACGCGTCGAAGCGGGCGCTCGCCGAACGCTACGGCGCGACCGGCATCGATCCGGCGGCCGTCGATCTGGGCGAAGCGGTCGACACGCTGACGCAGGGCCGCCGGGTGGAGTACGCCATCGATGCGGCGGGCGCCGGCGCGGTCTTCGTCGATCTGCCGCGCGTCCTGCGGAAGCAGGGCACCGTCATGCTGTACGGGCACGGTCACCATGGCGTCGACCTGAGCGTGCTGAACAATCTCCAGTTCCTGGAGCCGTCGCTCATCTCGCCGGCCGGCGCGTCGGGCGGCTTCGAGCCGGATGGCCGGCCCGCCACGCACCGGCGGGCGCTCGGCCTCGTCGAGTCGGGGCGCATCGAGGTCGCGTCCTTCGTCACCCATCGGTATCGATCGCTGGACGACGTGCCTGCGGCGTTCTCCGGCGTGCACCGCTCGCCCGACTACGTCAAGGGCGTCGTGCAACTCCAACCGGATGCGGGCGCATCCGCCACGGAGCCGTAATGCGCATCGTCACGTTCACTCCGAAGTCCGCTCCTTCCGCGGCCCCGCGTGCGGGGGCCCTGCTGCCGGATGGGCAGCACGTCCTCAACTTCGCCGTCGCCATCGACGCCTCGGCCGAGGTGCCGCTGCTGACCTGGTACGACCTCGACGACGAATGGCTGCCGAAAGTGTCGCAGGTGCACGACCAGCTCGCGCAGAACATGACGCGGCGCGAAACGCTGCCTCGCGGCGCGGTCCTGCCGCTCGAGGACGTGCGGCTGGGGCCTCCCGTGCCGCGCCCGGGGAAGGTGATCTGCATCGGGCTGAACTACAAGGACCACGCCGCCGAGAGCGGCATGGCCGTGCCCGAGTCGCCGGTGACCTTCTCGAAGTACCCGACCGCGGTCATCGGGCCGGAGAAGGCGATCGTGCTGCCGTCGACGTCGACGCAGGTCGACTATGAGGCCGAGCTCGCCGTCGTGATCGGCCGTCGCGCGAAGCACGTGCCGAGGGAACGCGCCCTGGACTGCGTGCTCGGCTACACGAACCTGAACGACGTCAGCGCGCGCGACATGCAGTTCGCCGACAAGCAGTGGCAGCGCGGCAAGTCGTGCGATACCTTCGCGCCGATGGGGCCGGCGATCGTCACCCGCGACGAGGTCGACGACCCGCACAAGCTGGGTGTCCGGCTGCGTCTGAACGGCGAGATCATGCAGGACTCCTCGACGGCACAGCTGATCTTCGGCATCGACTACATCGTCGCGTTCCTGTCGCAGACGGTGACGCTCGAGCCGGGCGACGTCATCGCCACCGGCACGCCGCCGGGCGTCGGGTTCGCCCGCAAGCCTCCCGTCTTCCTGCAGCCCGGAGACGTCGTCGAAGTGGAAGTGGAGAAGCTCGGCGTGCTGCGGAATCCCGTGGTGGAGGAGTCCATCCGGGGATGAGCCTGCTGGCCGTCGAGGGCATTCGCAAGCGGTTCGGCCCGACCGTCGCGCTCGACGGCGTGTCGTTCGATCTGCGGCCCGGCGAGGTGCATGCCCTCATCGGCGAGAACGGCGCGGGGAAGAGCACGCTCATGAACATCCTCGCCGGGGCGCTGCGCCCCGACGAGGGGCGGATGCGCCTGGATGGCGCCCCGTACCAGCCGGCCTCGCCGCTCGAGGCGAGCCGGCACGGCGTCGCGCTGATCCACCAGGAGCTGTCGCTCTGCCCGCATCTCACCGTCGCCGAGAACATCCTGCTCGGGCGCGAGCCGTCGCGCTGGGGTCTCTTCCGGCGGAGCGAGGCCCGCGCGCTCGCCTTCGACGTGCTGCGCAGCTTCTCGCATCCCGAGCTGAAGCCCGATCGACCCGTCGGCGAGCTCCCCATTGCCGCGCAGCAGGTGGTCGAGATCTGCCGGGCCGTGGCCAGCCGCGCGCGCATCGTCCTCATGGACGAGCCGACGAGCAGCCTGCAGCGTGACGACGTCGATCATCTGTTCGCGCTGATCCGCCGGCTGCGAAGCGAAGGGCTCGGCATCATCTACATCAGCCACTTCCTGGAGGAGGTGCGCGCCATCGCGGATCGGTTCACCGTGCTCCGCGACGGGCGCAGCGTCGCAACGGGCCCGATCGAGTCGGCGACCAACGAGCAGCTCGTCACGCACATGGTCGGCCGCTCGGTCGACCAGCTGTTTCCCGAGCGGCGGCCGCGTGCCGGCGGCGAGGTGGTGCTGGACGTCGGCGAACTGGTCGCGCCGCCCGTCGTCCGCAGCGCGTCGTTCACGCTGCGGCGGGGGGAGATCCTCGGCATCGCCGGCCTGATGGGATCGGGGCGCACCGAGATGGCGCGCGCGCTGTTCGGGCTCGCGCCGGTCGCGTCGGGCCGGATTCGCATCGCCGCGTCCGAGTCGCTGCTCAACGCGACCCCGGCATCCCGGATCCGGCAGCGGGTCGGCTATCTGAGCGAGGACCGGAAGGGCGAAGGGCTTGCGCTGCCGATGTCCGTCGCCGACAACCTGATGATGACCGGGTTCGGCAGCTGCACGCGCCGGGGCTGGCTGGATCTGGCGGCGCAGCGCCAGCAGGCGCGCCGCTGGATCGACGCGCTGGGCGTGCGCACCCGGACCCCGGATCAGCCGGTCCGGACGCTGTCGGGGGGCAACCAGCAGAAGGTGGCGCTCGGCCGGCTGCTCCACCAGGACGCCGACATCCTGCTGCTCGACGAACCCACGCGCGGCGTGGACATCGGCAGCAAGGCGCAGATCTACGAGATCGTCGCGGACGCCGCCGCGCGCGACAAGGCCGTGCTGCTCATCAGCTCCTATCTGCCGGAGCTGTTCGGCCTGTGCGACCGGCTCGCGGTCATGAGCCGCGGCCGCCTCTCGGAGTCGCGTCCGATCGACGAATGGACGCCGGAGCGCGTGCTGCACATCGCCGTCGACACGCTGTCCGCCTGAGAACGCACGCATGGTCGAGACCACGCCCGCCCGGACCGACGCCCCCGCCGCCGCCGTTCGCAACCCGCTGGTACGGCTCGGACCGTTTCTCGGGCTGCTCGGCGTCATCGTCGTGTTCGCGCTGCTGACGGATACGCCGGATCAGTACCTGTCGATCAGGAACTTCCGGATCGTCGTCGCCCAGACCGTCATCGTCGCGCTCGGGGCCATCGGCATGACGATGATCATGGTCAGCGGCGGCATCGACCTGTCCGTCGGCTCGGTGATCGCGCTGACCGGGGTCGTCACGGCCATCGCGCTGCGCGACGGGCTCGATCCACTCACCTCGGTGCTGCTCGGCGTCGTGGCGGGCGGTGTGGTCGGTGTGGTGAACGGATTGCTCGTCACCCGCCTGCGGGTCATTCCGTTCATCGCCACGCTCGGCACGCTGGGCATGGCGCGCGGCGTGGCCAAGTGGATTGCGGGCCAGCAGACGGTGAACGTCCCGCCGACGTGGGTCAACGAGCTGGCCGTGACCTTCCCCGACCCGGAGTGGCTCATCGTCGCGCCCGGCGTCTGGCTGACGGTCGCGCTCGCCGTGCTGACGGCGCTCGTCCTCCGCTTCACCGTCTTCGGCCGGCGGGTGTTCGCGATCGGCTCGAACGAGGCCGCCGCCCGCGCGTGCGGCATTCCGGTCGATCGGCTGAAGATCTGGATTTACGGGCTGGCCGGGCTCCTGTTCGGCCTGTCGGGCGTGATGCAGATGTCGCGTCTGCGGCAGGGGGATCCGACGGTCGCCATCGGCACGGAGCTCGACGTCATCGCGGCCGTCGTCATCGGCGGCGGGTCGCTCAACGGCGGCGTCGGCACGATCCTCGGCTCGATGATCGGCGCGACGATCATGGCCGTGCTCCGCAACGGCAGCCAGCAGATGGGCTGGCCGAACTACGTCCAGGAAATCATCATCGGCGCGATCATCGTCGCCGCCGTGGCGATCGACGGCTGGCGATCCCGCCGCGGATAGGGCGGCCGGTCACGGCAGATCGGCAATCCGCCAGAGCCCCAGCGCCTTGTCGGCGAAGGCGCCGTCCCCTTCCGAACACCCTTCGAGCAGCGTCAGTTCCGGCTCCGGCAGATTGAACGGGGCCCGCTGGAGATTCAGCACCCGCCAGTCTCCGTCCTCGATGTCCGTGTTGACCTGGTGCTCGAGGAAGGTCGTCGTCAGCAGGTAGCGCGAGCCGCTGCGCCGCAGGTTGTCGAGCGCCCGGCGGATGTTCGCGAACGACAGGTGCACCAGGCAGTCGCGGCACAGCACCAGATCGGCGGCGGGGAGCGGGTCCGTGGTGATGTCCGCGGCGATGAAGCGCCGCCGCGGTCCGCCGTGCCGCCGGGTGTTCTCCTCGACCAGGGCGGGGACGATGTCGGCGCCGGTGTAGTCGACGTCGAGCGGCACCGTGCCGAGCCAGTTGAAGTCGCCGCACGGCACATCGAGCAGCGTGCGCGCGCCGAGCGCCTCGACGAGCGGCGGCAGCGCGTCCCGCAGCACCGCCGTGGCGGCAAGCTCCGAGCCCAGGCCGGAGCGGGACGAGGCGGTCCAGAGGTTCGTCCGGAAGATGAGGTCGAAGCGCTCCCGGAGGTCCAGAGGCGCGAACTCCGCGCGCCGGGCCTCGAAGGCGACCTGCGCCGGGACTACAGGACGAGGGCGGTTGTCCGACATGATCGATGGGGTCCCAGGCGCTTCAGTGTGATCGACCGTGTGCCGGCGGTGCAAGACGCCGGGTGCCGGGCGGCCCCGTCGGTGAGCTGTAAGCTCTTGACGCGAACGCAGATATCGCGTTCAATTGCTCAGCTTTGCCTGAACATGCGCGTCGCGGCCGTCCGGGGCCGCGGCCCGCGCGGCGCAGTTCCGCCACGGACCCGGGCTTGCAGCCGGATCCGGTCTGGAGGTGGAGGGGATGCACGGACTCGACGCGGTCCTGAGCGATCTCGAGTGGCGCCGCCTGCGCAGACGCGTGGCGCGGCACCCGGCGGAGGCGATGTTCCTGAATTGCGGGACGTGGGCGCTCATCACGGTCCTGCGGCTCGTCGCGCGCTGACGCCCAAAACTTGACCCCGGCACGGCAGGTCGGCGATAACAGCCGGACCGTCGTGCAGATTCACATTCTTTCCGATCCGAAGGTTCTGGGCCGTCAGGCAGCTGCCGACGCGGCCCAGGCGATTGGCGATGCCGTCGCGGCCCGTGGGCACGCGCGGATCATCGCCGCCACCGGCGCCTCCCAGTTCCATTTCCTCGAGGCGCTCACCACGCTGCCGGACGTGCCCTGGCCGCAGGTCGAGATCTTCCATCTCGACGAGTACCTCGGGCTTCCCGCCACGCACCCGGCCAGTTTCCGCCGCTACCTGTACGACCGGCTGGTGGACCGCGTGCGTCCCGGGCGCTTTCATGCGCTCGACGGGGAAGGGGACCCGGCGCTCGTCTGTCAGGCCGTCGGCCGCGAGCTCACGGCGGCGCCGATCGACGTCGCGTTCGTCGGCATCGGCGAGAACGCCCACCTGGCGTTCAACGACCCGCCCGCCGACTTCGAGACCACCGAGCCGTATCTGGTCGTCGCGCTCGATGAGGCGTGCCGGCGGCAGCAGGTGGGTGAGGGGTGGTTCTCCACGATGGCCGATGTGCCGGACCGGGCGATCTCGATGTCGGTGCACCAGATCCTCCAGTCGCGCCGCATCCTCTGCATCGTCCCGGACCGCCGGAAGGCCGAGGCCGTTCGCGCCAGCGTCGAGGGTCCGGTCACGCCGCAGGTGCCGGCCTCGATCCTCCAGACGCATCCGGACACGACGCTCTATCTGGATCCCGAGTCGGCGTCTCTGCTGCGTCGCCAGACGCGCGGATGAGCGCGCAGCGGGAGCTCGACTGAATGGGATTGCGCTGGTACATCGGCGGGCTGCTGTTCCTTTCGACCGTCATCAACTACATCGATCGGCAGACGCTCTCGGTGCTCGCTCCGTACATCAAGGAGGAGCAGGGCTGGACCAACACGGATTTCGCGATGCTGATCATCGCGTTCCGCGTCGCGTACGCCGGCGGCCAGACCATCTCCGGGCGCTTCCTCGATCACGTCGGCACGCGCAAAGGCCTGACCATCAGCGTCGCGTTCTACTCGGCGGCCGCGATGCTGACGTCGCTGGCGACCGGGCTTCGCAGCCTCGCCTTCTTCCGGTTCCTGCTCGGGCTCGGGGAGTCGGCGAACTGGCCCGGGGCGACGAAGGCGGTCTCCGAGTGGTTCCCGCGGAAGGAGAGCGGCTGGGCCGTGGCCCTCTTCGACTCGGGGTCGTCGGTCGGCGGCGCGGTGGCGCCGTTCCTCGTCCTCTCGGTCTACCACTACTTCGGCAGCTGGCGGCCCGCCTTTCTCGTCACCGGGTCGCTCGGGTTTCTCTGGCTGATCCTGTTCCGGTACGTCTACCGGCGTCCGGAGGAGCATCCCCGCCTCTCGCCCGACGAACGGCAGTACATCCTCGACGGGCGTGAGGAGGCCTCGGCGTCCCCCGCCGGCACGCGCCTGTCGTACGGCACGCTGTTCCGTCTCCCGCAGACGTGGGGCATCGTGCTCGGCAAGTCCCTGACCGATCCGGTGTGGTTCTTCATCACCGACTGGTTCGCGATCTATCTCGTCGCGCGCGGCTACCGGCTCGAGGAGAGCCTGCTCGCGTTCTGGGTGCCGTTCCTGGCGGCCGACCTCGGCAACTTCGCCGGAGGCGGCATCTCCAGCTTCCTGATCTCGCGCGGCTGGAACGTCGGGCGGGCGCGGAAGGCGGTGGTGCTCGTCGGCGGCCTCGGCATGACGCTGCTGGCCCCCACGGTCTTCGTCGACTCGTTCGCGGTGCTCGTCGCCTGCTTCGCGATCTCCACCTTCTGCTACGCCGCGGTCTCGACGATGATCCTGAACCTGCCGGCGGACGTGTATCCCAGCGGCTCGGTGGCCTCGGTGAGCGGTCTGAGCGGCACCGGCGCCGGCATCGGCACGATCGCGGCGACCTACCTGACCGGCGCCATCGCGGACGCGATCTCCTTCAAGCCGATCCTGCTCGGCGCGAGCATCGTGCCGCTGTTCGCCATCGTGGCGGTGCTGACCCTGGTGCGCAACAGCAGCGCGACGCGGACCGGGCTGGTCAAACCGATCTGAGCGCGGCCGATCTGCCCGGATCGGCCGCGCTGTGTTAGTCTCCTCAGAGTCCAACCGCGGTCTGCCGCGCAGGCCGCGGGCGGTTTCCTGTCCCGGTCCTCCATGTCCACCCGCATTCTGATCGTCGGATACGGCCGAATGGGGCGGCTCGTCGAAGCGCTCGCGCCGGGCATGGACTGCGAGGTGGCGGGCGTGCTCGACGTCGATCTCAACGCGCGGGGCGAGGGGCTCCAGGAGGGCTCGTGGCGCGATGTCGACGTGGTCGTCGACTTCACGACCGCCGAGGCGGTCCGCCAGAACCTCCCGCGCTATGCGGCGCTCGGCCTGAATGCAGTCGTCGGCACGACCGGCTGGAACGCCGAGCGCGACGCGCTGCGGAAGGTCGCGGAGCAGGCGGGCATCGGCGTCGTCGCGGCGCCGAACTTCTCGATTGGCGCCGTGCTGTTCGAGGCGATCGCGGCGCACGCCGCGGGCCTGCTGCAGAAGCAGCCGGAGTTCGGCGCGTGGCTGCACGAGGTGCACCACGACCGCAAGCTCGACGCGCCGTCCGGCACGGCGCTGGCGATCCGGGCCGCGATGGAGCGCGCGGGTTACGATCGGACCATCGACGTCGCCAGCTCGCGCGCCGGGCACGTCCCGGGCATCCATTCCGTCGGCTTCGACGGCCCGTCCGAGACCATCACGCTGACGCACAGCGTCCGCGACCGCGGTACGTTCGCCCGCGGCGCGCTGCTGGCGGCGCGATGGGTCGCGGGCCGGCGCGGCTGGTATTCGATGCAGGACGTGCTGGGGCTGGCGCCCGCCTGAACCGGGGCGCGGCGTCCGGGCAGCCGGCCGCCGCAGGGACGCAAGCGAGGTAACGACATGCAGCGAAGCTGGTCTGGCGTGGGGACGGCGCTGGTGACTCCGTTCACCGCGGCCGGCGCGCTCGACGAGCGGGCCTTCCGGGCGCTCGTCGAGCGGCAGATTGAGGGAGGCGTGCACTTCCTGGTGCCCTGCGGCACCACGGGGGAAACGCCCACGCTCTCGGCGGCCGAACGCGACCGCGTCGTGTCGATCGCCGTGGAGGTCGCCGCCGGCCGCGTGCCGGTGCTGGCGGGCGTCGGCGGCTACAATACCGAGGAGGTCGCCTCGCAGGCCGCGCACGTGGAGCGGCTCGGCGTGCAGGGGCTTCTCTCGGTCACGCCCTACTACAACAAGCCCACACAGGACGGCCTGTTCAGGCACTACGAGCGGATTGCGGCGCGCACGTCGCTGCCGATCATCGTCTACAACGTGCCGGGGCGCACCGGGTGCAACGTCGAGCCGCGCACGCTGGTTCGGCTGGCCGCCATCGACAACATCGTCGGCATGAAGGAAGCGTCGGGGAACATGTCGCAGATCTGCGAGGTCTGCCGCGTCGTCCCGGACACGTTCTCCGTGCTCTGCGGCGACGATGCGCTGGCGCTGCCGTCGATGGCGGTGGGGGCGCGGGGCGTCATCTCGGTGGCGTCCAACGTCGTCCCCGAGCGGATGGCGCGCCTCGTCGATCGCGCGCTGGACGGCGACTTCGCCGGCGCGCGCGCCGAGCACCAGGCGCTGCTGCCGCTCATGCTGGTGAACTTCATCGAATCCAATCCGATTCCGGTCAAGGCCGCGCTGGCGATGCTGGGCCTCTGCGAGGAGGTCTACCGGCTGCCGATGGTGCCGCCGTCGGATGCGAGCCGCGGGCGCATCCGCGAGGTGCTGAGCAGCCTCGGCCTCGCCGTGCACGCCCACTGAGAGCCATGGCAGAGCTGAAGGAGCAGATCGAGGAGCTGTTCGAGCAGGGAGAGAAGGCCGATGCGCTGGCCGCGCGGAATGCGTTCGTGCGGCTGCGCGACGGGCTCGGGAACGGCAGCGTGCGCGCCGCCGAGCCCGATCCGTCGCAGCCGGCCGGCTGGCGCGTGAACGCGTGGGTCAAGCAGGGCATCCTGCTCGGCTTCCGGTTCGGGCGGCTCGTGGACGTGTCGATGGACCACGGCAAGTGGCCCTTCTTCGACAAGGACACGCTGCCCGTCAAGGCGTTCGACCTCGACAGCCATGTGCGGATCGTGCCGGGCGGCTCGTCGATCCGCGACGGGGCCTACGTCGGCCGGGGGGTGATCTGCATGCCGCCGATGTACATCAACATCGGCGCGTGGGTCGGCGAGGGCTCGCTCATCGACTCGCACGCGCTGATCGGCTCGTGCGCGCAGGTCGGGTCGCGCGTGCACGTCAGCGCGGGCGCGCAGATCGGCGGCGTGATCGAACCGGTCGGCGCGATGCCGGTGATCGTCGAGGACGAGGTGCTCGTCGGCGGCAATACCGGCATCTACGAGGGGGCGGTGATCAAGCGCCGCGCCGTGATCGGCGCCGGGACGGTGCTGACCGGCTCCACGCCCATCTACGACCTGCCGAACGGCCGCATCCTGCGCCCCGAACCCGGCCAGCCGGCCGTCGTCCCCGAGGGGGCCGTGGTCGTCCCCGGCGCGCGCGCGGTGAACGTCGGCGCGGGCGCGGAGTGGGGGCTGTCGCTGGTCACGCCGGTGATCGTCAAGTACCGCGACGAGAAGACCGACACCCGCGCGGAGCTCGAGCGGTGGATTCGATAGGGCTCGTCGAGCTCGCCCGCACCCTCGTCGACATCGATTCGACCACGGGGAAGGAGGGAGACTGCGGCCGCTGGCTCGCCGCCTACCTGCGCTATCTCGGGTGGACCGTCGAGGAGCAGCACGTCTCCGCCGACCGCATCAACGTCATCGCCACGCTGGAACCGCCGCAGGTCGTCCTGTCGACGCACTTCGACTGCGTGCCGCCGTTCTTCCCGAGCCGGATCGAGGGATCCCGGCTCTACGGGCGCGGCGCCTGCGACGCCAAGGGCATCCTCGCCGCGCAGGTCATGGCAGCCGAGCGGCTCCGGGCCGATGGCGAGCGCCGGGTCGGGTTGATCTTTCTCGCCGGCGAGGAGCGGGGCAGCGACGGCGCGCGCGTCGCCAACGGACATCCGCTGGCTGGCGGGTGCCGGTTCCTGGTGAACGGCGAGCCCACCGACGGCCGGCTGGGCACCGCGACCCGCGGCATCCTGCGCGTCCGGCTCTCCGCACGAGGCCGCGCCGCGCACTCCTCGATGCCGGAGCTCGGCGAATCCGCCATCGAGAAGCTGATCGACGCGCTCGTGCGGCTGCGCGGCCGCCCGCTGCCCGAGGACTCCCTGCTCGGCCGCACGCACTACACCGTCGGGCTCATCTCCGGCGGCATCGCGCCGAACGTCGTGCCCCCGCACGCCGAAGCCGAGGTGATGTTCCGCACCGTGGGTCCCGTCGCGGACCTCCGGCCCGCGCTGGATTCGCTGCGCCCGCTCGTCGAGGAGTCGACGGTACTCGAGGTCCCGGCCGTGTACCTGAAGACCGTGGACGGGTTCGACACCGCCGCGTTCCCGTTCACGACGGACATCCCGTTCCTCGACGCGTGGGGCAAGCCGCTCCTCATCGGACCAGGCTCCGTGCTCGTCGCCCACACGGACGAGGAGCACATCAAGCTCGCCGAGCTCGAACGCGCCGTCGACAGCTACGTCTCGCTGGCGCAGCGGCTGCTGGCTGAGTGACG
>CAYUPN010000030.1:0-42233 GCA_964446605.1 uncultured Bifidobacteriaceae bacterium
TGGTCGACGCCGCCGTCCAGTTGGTCGTGTTCATGCTCCGGCGGACGGCCTCGCCTCCGATCGAGCCCTGGACCCAGATGGGGCATTGGCAGCGCGTCCACCGGTTCCCCTTGCTCGCGTGAGGGCATTCCGTGAGGTGGCGGCGGTACAGCGCGAGGGCGCCTTGAGGCATGCGGCGAGGGTACTACGAGCGCTGAAATGGCGTACGAGTTATGTACGGCCAACTAGGAATTCTGTGGTTTCTGATGATTCGATAGCTCAGTGTTTGCGTGATTTCTGGAGTGTCAACCAGTCGAGTAGATACGAATCCCACCCTCTCCGCCAGCCTTCGCTCATGATCAAGTGCGAAGGCTGTCCCGCCGTAGCCCCGCAGGGGCGAAGGCGGACTCTTCCCCTCGACTCCACCGGTTCTTCGAGCTTCGGCTGGGCCGGCCTTCGGCCGGCCACGTAGCGAGTCTCTGCGTGCGAAGGCTGCAGTTTGCGCTGCTCCATTTCGAGTCGGCGTACGCAGCCTGTGACTCACGTGCGGCTTCTGTCGCCGCTATTTCTTGAAGATCACTGCAAGCGGACGCCGGGCACGCAGACTGCACTCACACCGGGTATGCAGTCAGCTCCGAAGCGAATCGTTTACGTGTTGAGAAGTGAGCGCGATCCGGGGCGCCATTACGTCGGCGTGACTTCCAATACGACCCGCCGGCTCGCCTGGCACAATGCCGGTCAGAATACGGACACGAGTCGGGATCGACCCTGGAAGCTGCTCGTCTCATTGGAGTTCGCTGACGAGAGAAGCGCGAGGCGCTTCGAGCGGTACCTGAAGTCAGGATCGGGAAGAGCGTTCGCGAAGAGGCACTTTCCCTAACTGATGCTGGATAGCCTTCGTTTCGGCGATGCACTGCAAGGTTCGGAATATTGCGGAGTGCGCCTGTGTGCGCAGCACCAGCCTTCTTCCACAACATCACTCCCCACCACACCCGTGCTCGCCGTCGAAAGTGTCGCTCACCATCGGCCCCAACATCCAGCGCGATCCTCAGCGCCGCATCAGGAGCGGTAGTCGCGCAGCACCGTCGCTCGCCCCGCCGCCCGTCCGCCCACACAGCAGACAAACACCAACCCTGCATAGTCGACCGCGAAGCTCGACTGTTTGTGTGCAACGCCTGCCGATTCGCATGGCACAAGTGTTTGATAACGAACACTGGATTCCAATTCACGTTGCTAGAGTCCGCGTCGGGTCAGATGCGACCGCCGATTCGTTCCCCTCGCGGGCAGCGCCCGGGTTCTCGCATTGCGCGCTCCTCATGAGACGCGTCGAGAGCACCCGGCAGTGCCATGATCGATCGTCGACGACGAGTCCAGAACCGCATCCTTCGCAGCCTGCCTGCCGCTGAGTACCGTCCTCTCACGTCGCGAGCCAGGACGGTCCGACTGAGCGGCAGCCGGGTGTTGCACGATTTCGATCGGCCGGGTTCGCACGTCTACTTCCCCATGACGGGCGTCTGCGGCGTCACGCTGAGCTGCCGGAGCGGCGCACGGCTGCAGGTCGGCAGCATCGGCTGCGAAGGGGTGACGAGCATCTACCGGACCTCGCTGCGCACGCCCGACGCGCAGCTGCATGTCGAGCTCCAGCCCGCGGCGGCGATCCAGGTTCCGGTCGAGGATTTCGAGCGGGAGATGGACAGGCGCTCGATGCTGCACGCGCTCGTCCGGAAGTTCTACCGCGCGTTCCATGCCGAGCTGATGCTGTCTGTGGCCTGCAACCGCGTGCATTCGCTCCGTCAGCGGTACTGCCGGCATCTCCTGAGCCTCACGGATCGTCTGGCGTCGAACGAGCTCCGGATCACGCACCTGTCGCTTGCGGCGATGCTCGGCACCACCCGGCCGTCGGTGACACTGGCCTCGGTGGAGCTCAAGCGGCTTGGCGCCATCAGCTACAGCCGCAATGTGCTCAAGATCCTCGATCGCCGCACACTGGAATCCAGAGCGTGCGAATGCTATCGCACCGCACGCGTCCTGCTCGAGGACCTGTTGCCGCCTCGCGCCTGAACGTCCCCGCCCGAGTGTGTCCGACTGAACACAACGCCCGTCGGCCGTGCGCTAACATGCCCGCTCCTTCGGGATGCGGCCCCGATCGGACGGATGACGGTCGGATGCCCGCGGATGCTCTTCACGGAGGTGCGGTGTGCTCTTGTCGCTCAGGCGGGGTGCGCGCCGGCGTCGGCCGCGCGCGGAACACGACAGCCGGAAGCTCGATCAGCCGGTCGCGGAGGTGCTGGCCGAAGTGGCTCACGAAATGAGCCAGCCTCTCGCCGCGGCGCACGCGGCCTTCGTCGTCCTGAAGGAGACCACGGAGCGAACGGACGACGACGCCGAGCGTCAGCGCGCGTGGGCCGTGCTCGAGCGACAGTTCCGGAGACTCTCCCGTCTCGTCGACGACCTCACCCAGTCGACACGCGAGGAGCTGACCGCGAAGCAACTCCGCATCGAGCGGCTCGACCTGCGGCAGGTCGTCCGCGAGACGGTCGATGCCGTCCGGCCGCAGATTGCCGCCAGGCGTCAACGCCTCGAGCTCGAACTGCCGGATCCGGTGTGGGTGGATGGAGACTGGGTGCGCCTGCAGCAGGTGCTCTCGAACCTGCTCCTGAACGCGGTCAAGTTCACGCCCGAGGGTGGAGCGATGGCCATCCGCCTGATCAAGTCGGACGGTCTGGTCCACGTCATCGTCAGCGACACGGGCGACGGAATCCCTGCGGGGCTCCTGCCGAGGCTCTTCGAGCGCTTCGTGACCGCGGGCTCGCAAGCCGCTCGCGGGATGGGGGTCGGCCTTGCGGTCGCGCGGGAGCTGGTCGAACGGCACGGTGGAACCATTCGCGCCACCAGCCGCGGTGCCGGGCACGGGAGCGAATTCGCGGTCTCGCTGCCGGTACGTACTGACGACGTGTCTCCCGACGCCATGCCGCACACCACAGCGCCGGGTGACGGGCATCGTCACCCCTGACCCCGAGTCGGTCGCGCCAGCATCTACCGCTGCGAATCTCGCGCTGGGCCTCCGTCCGGAAGCGCGCGCGCCGTCCGCGCGGGGGCTGTCGCGGCGGGCCAATCCGATTGCCAGGCGTCACGCGACGCCTTGTCCTCGTACTCGATGCGGACGGGCATCGCGCTCAGGCGCTCGAAGAGGCGGGCTTCGGCGCGAATCGGCCACCAGTTGTAGAGGAACACCTCCAGGGGGCGCCACATCGCGACCCAGCCGACGATGATGAGCCCTTCGCGCGTGATCTGGGCCATGGCGTTGCCGGGGAACCAGCCGGCGATCGCGTCTCCGGTGGCGGTCGCCGTCGCCATGAAGGCCAGGGCGATCGCCAGGCTGATTCGGCCGCGGCGGAACAGGTCCCGCAGGGCACGCCTGGACGAGACGGTGCGTGCACGGAAGTATTCGCGAACCGACTCACGAAGCAGCGTGGCTTCGTCGGTCAGACCGGCTGGGCGCTCCAGGTGGACGACCAGCGCCAGCCGCGCATCGGCCGGGAAATCCCGGGCCCACTCGACGATGAACTCCTCCGCTCCCGGATCCAGGTCGCGCTTGCGGAACGGGGACGGATCGATGGCGTTGAAGAGCTGCCGCAGCCCGGCCACGCGTACCTCGATGATCTTGTGCTCCGGCGGAATCGGATCTCCGGCAGACGTCGCGGCACGTGTCATCGGATGTGTCGGCCTGATCGCGTGGCAGCCTCGGACTACGAGGGCACGGGCGCCGGCGGCGGCAACTGCGCGGGGGGCCGCGGAAGCCCGGCCGCCTCGTAGATCTCCGGCTCGTCGAGGCTTTCCCACTCGAGGAGCCGTTCAGCGATCGCATCGAGCCTGCCGCGATGCTCCCTCAGCAGCCGCCGTGCCTCGGCGTAGCACTCGTCGGTAATCCGGCGGACCTCCTCGTCGAGCGCGTCGAGCAGGCCGTCCGAGACTCCCGCCAGCCTCGGATCGCCATCCCGCGGCAGAATGGACAGGCGGCCGATCCGCTCCGACATCCCCCACCGGCCGACCATCGCCCTCGCAATCCGGGTGACCAGTTCCAGATCGTTCTCGGCGCCCGTGGTCACCACGTCGAAGACTTCCTGCTCCGCGGCCATGCCGCCCAGCGCGCCGATGATCCGGCCGCGCAGGTACTCGACGTCATAGCCGTACCGGTCCGTGTCCGGCGTCGACAAGGTCACCCCGAGGGAGCGGTCGCGCGGGATGATCGACACCTTCCGCACCGGATCGGCGCCAGGCTGCAGCATGCCCAGCAGCGCGTGGCCCGCCTCGTGATATGCCGTGAGCCGTCGCTGTGATTCCGGTAGCACCACGTTGCGCGCCGTGCCGAGCTGCACCTTCTCCAGCGCGTCAATGAGATCCCGGTGATGCACCGCCTCCTGCCCGCGGCGTGCCGCGAGCAGGGCGGCTTCGTTCACCAGATTGGCAAGGTCCGCTCCGGTCATCCCCGGCGTGGATGCCGCCAGCCGCTGCAGATCCACGTCGTCTGCGAGCGGCACCTTCCGCGTATGGACCTTGAGAATGTCCACGCGGCCCTTCTGGTCGGGCGGGTGGATCATGATGCGCCGATCGAACCGGCCGGGCCGCAGCAACGCCGGGTCGAGCACGTCGGGGCGGTTCGTCGCCGCCAGCACGACGATCCCTTCGTGACCTGAAAAGCCGTCCATCTCCGTGAGGATCTGATTGAGCGTCTGCTCGCGCTCGTCGTGCCCGCCGATCGCGCGCGGGCCGCCGCGCGCGCGGCCGATCGTGTCGATCTCGTCGATGAAGATGATCGACGGCGCCACCTTGCGCGCTTCGGCGAAGAGCTCACGGACGCGGCTGGCCCCTACGCCGACGATCATCTCGATGAACTCGGAGGCGCTCGCGCTGAAGAAGGGCACCTGTGCCTCGCCGGCGGTGGCCCGCGCCAGCAGCGTCTTGCCCGTGCCCGGAGCTCCGGCCAGCAGGACGCCCTTCGGCGCGCGGGCGCCGAGCCGCCGGTACTTGTCGGGGTTCTTCAGGAAATCGACGACCTCGTTGATCTCCGCCTCCACCTCGTCGATGCCGGCCACATCGTCGAACGTCACGCGTACGGTGTCCGGGTCGATGCGCTTCTGCTTCCCGCCGCCCAGCAGACCGCCCATCGCCCCCTGCTGGCGCCTGAACATCCAGCTCCAGAATCCGACCAGCAGGAGCAGTGGCGCCAGCGAGATGAGCAGGTTCGTGAGGAAGCCGCGCTCCTGGACCAGCGGCGTCGCGCGCACGCTCGCGCCTCCCGCGGTCAACTCCGCCAGGAGATCGTCCGTGGCAAAGGTGGGGCGCTCGGTCGTGAACTGCTGATACGTGCGCTCCGTCTGGCCGGGAAGTGGTGCCGCCTCCTTCAGCCGGCCTTCGATGGAATCGCCCCGGGAAAAGACCTCGGCGACGTTCCCGCCCTGAACCTGGGCCTTGAACTCCGTGTAGGGCACGGTCTGGGGCGCGGAGAGGCGATCCTGGACGGTGAGGATGCCGAACAGCAGCAGGTACCCGCCCAGCCAGATCGCGATCGTGATCCACCGGGCCCTGCGCTTCGGCGGTCCTCCCTCGGGGAGCCCCTCCGTTCGCCACGGCCGGCCCCGGGGGCGTTCCGGAGACTCTTCGGGCGGGGCACTTTCCGGCGATGCGCTCGATGAGGTCGCTGACATGTCGTGTCTGCCCTTGCACGAACCGCCGTCGTCCGGCGTTCACGGTTCCGGCAGTTCCGCGGTCGAAGGCTGAAGCGAAGCTATCACACCGGCCGGACGCTCGGCG
This sequence comes from uncultured Bifidobacteriaceae bacterium, assembly GCA_964446605.1. Classification (GTDB taxonomy): domain Bacteria; phylum Acidobacteriota; class Vicinamibacteria; order Vicinamibacterales; family JAENWD01; genus JAENWD01. Next base: position 5,794 of record CAYUPN010000030.1, read on the forward strand.
GCCGGGCGGACGTGCGGCTGTTTGCATGTGAAGGCACCGTGCGAAGGTCGGCTGCAGAGAGGGGTCATGTTGCTCGATTGGGCGCGGGTACCGGCAGCCGAGCGGGAGGACAGCACAACCGGTGGACAGGATGACGCGAGCGGAAGGAGAAAGCCATGCAAGCCGTCAGATTTGTCGGTGTTGGTCGGCCGGCTGAGATCCAGGACGTAGGCAAGCCGTCGCCCGGACCGGGGCAGGTCGTGATCAGGATCGGCGGGGCGGGCGTCTGCCACTCGGACCTGCACGTGATGGAGGATGACCTCGGATTCAAGCCGCCTTTCACGCTTGGACATGAGAACGCCGGCTGGGTGGCCGAGCTCGGCCAGGGTGTGACCGGATTCAAGGAAGGCGATGCCGTCGCCGTCTATGGTCCGTGGGGCTGCGGGCGCTGCCATGCATGCCAGCTCTCGATGGAGAACTACTGCGAGAACTGGGAACGTATCGACGGCTTCGGGGGTGGACTGGGCCTTGATGGCGGGATGGCCGAGTACATGCTCGTCCCCTCCGCACGCCTGCTGGTGCCGCTCGGGGACTTGAGCCCCGCGAAGGCCGCGCCGTTGAGCGACGCGGCGCTCACGCCGTACCACGCGATCAAGCGGGCCCTTCCGCACCTCCACGCCGGAACCACGGTGGTTGTCATCGGCGTCGGCGGCCTCGGGCACATGGCCATTCAGCTCCTGCGCGTGCTCGCCCCGGTGCACATCGTCGCCGCCGATGTCGACGACGGGAAGCTCCAGCAGGCGAAGGCGCTCGGCGCGGACGATATCGTGAACAACCGCAACGCCCCGGAAGCAGCCGAGCGCATACGGCAGATCACCGGACCCAGGGGAGCCGCGCTGGTCCTCGACTGCATCGGGGTGCAGCCCACGGTGGATCTCGGCGCGAAGCTGCTCGCTCGCAACAGCGTGTGGACGATCGTCGGGTTGGGCGGCGGCCGTCATGAGTTCCTGCACGGCAGTACGCCTTACGGCACGTTGATGAGCATTCCCTACTGGGGCTCTCGCGTGGAGCTGATGGAGGTCATCGCGATGGCGCGCGAGGGCAGGATTCACGCCGAGACCACGGAGTTTCCACTGGCCGATGCCGTCGATGTCTACGGCAAGCTGAAGGAGGGCCGGATCAGCGGCCGGGCCGTGCTCGTGCCGGCATAGTCCGTTCGACGTACCACGAAGGCCGTCTCAGGTCGGCGAGCCAACCCGAAGCCCGCGCGCCGGGACCCGGTATCACCGTGGTCATCGGCGCCGGGCAGACTTCCGCACGCACCACAGCACGGAACAGGTCGTACGGAGTACCGGGCCACGCCCGGTCTCGAGTATGTCCCCTTCGGCTACTGCGCGTCCGTCCCGCGATACTTCGCCAGATACCGCAGCACCTCCGCATGCTGCTCCGGTGTGCCCGGCATCCCCCGGCTGACCATGTCCAGCAGCGTCTCGCGCCAGCCCTGCTCGGGCAGGCGGAAGCGCGTGACAACGGTCGGCATATGGCAACCCGAGCAGAGCTGCTGCACCAGCTCCCGTCCAGGCTCGTCCGGCAGGCCCGCACGCTCGAACTCGCGGAGTACGAGCTCGGTCGTGGAAATGCCCGACGGATCCGGCGGCGGTTCCACCGGGTCCATCGGCGGCACCGGCGCGCGCGCGTCGAGCGCGAACGTGTAGATGCGCCCGGGCGCCTGGAACCCGCTGCGTCCGGTGGCCACGGTCACGTATTGCCGGCCGTCGAGCATGTAGGTGATGGGATTCGCGAAGCCGGGCGCGAGCGCGATCGACCAGAGCTCCCTGCCCGTGTCGGCCGTGTAGGCCTTGAACGATCCGTCATTCGAACCGTGGAACAGCAGGTTGCTCGCCGTCGCGAGCGTGCCGCCGGTGATTCCCGGCCTGTCGAAGACGATCCGCCAGCGCTCCTGCTGTGTCACGGGATCCCAGGCCACGAGGAACGCGCCCTGCTGCTGGCCACCTGCGGAGCCGACGACGTGCGGGTCGCGACGTGCGGGCGTGGGCGGCGGCGTGGTGTGCGTGGCGGCGTCGCGCGGCTGCGGACGGCGGCGCGGGCGGCCGGTGTTCATGCGGCCGAGCTGATGCTGGAAGTCCGGGTCCCATGCGTACGTACCCGCGGTCTCCTGGCCGGGGATGTAGACCAGCCCCGTACCGGGGTGGTACGCCATCGCATGCCAGCTGTGCGCGCCGTCGGAGCCGGGTGAGAGGCGCTGTCCCTCGGGTCCGTAGCTCGCCTCCGGCGTCTCGATGGGCCGGCCGCTCACCGGGTCGAGGCTCGTGGCCCATGTCACGTTGACGAAAGGCTTGCCGGAGATGAACTCTCCCGTCTCGCGATCGATGACGTAGAAGAACCCGTTCTTCGGCGCCTGCAGCAGGACCTTGCGTGTCCGTCCGCCGATGAGGAGATCGGCCAGGACGATCGGCTGCGTGCTGGCGTAGTCCCAGTTGTCTGCCGGCGTCTGCTGGAAGTGCCACACGTACTCGCCGGTGGAAGGGCGCAGCGCGATGATGGAGCAGAGATACAGGTTGTCGCCGCCGCCCGGGCTGCGCAGCAGCCGCGGCCAGGGTGAGCCGTTGCCAGTCCCGATGTAGAGCAGGTCGAGGTCGGGGTCGTACGCCATGCCGTCCCAGGGCGTGCCGCCGCCGCCGTACTTCCACCACGCGCCGGTCCACGTTTCCGCGGCCTTCCGCATCGCGTCGTTCTCGAACGGCAGGCTCGGATCGCCCGGCACGGTCCAGAACCGCCAGACCTCCTTTCCGGTCTCGGCGTCGTAGGCCGCGACGAAGCCGCGAACTCCGAACTCCGATCCGCTCGTGCCGGTGATCACCATGTTCCCGATCACGCGCGGCGCGCTCGTGATGCTGTAGTCGTCCTCGCGGCTGGCCACCTGCGTGCTCCACACCTGACGGCCGGTGTCGGCGTCGAGCGCGACGAGGCGGCTGTCGAGCGTGCCGACGAACACCTTCCGGTCGTGATACGCGACGCCCCGATTGACCGGCCCGCAGCACAGGCTCGGGCCGCGCCGGTGGCGCACGCCGCGCTCGTCGGTCTCGAACACCTGATGCGGGATGCGCGGGTCCCAGCGCCACTTGAGGCGCCCCGTCCGTGCGTCGATGGCGAACACGACGCTCCACGGCGCCGTGCCGTACAGCGTGCCGTCCACGACGAGCGGGGTCCCCTCGATCTGCCCCGCGAAGGACTCGAGGTCGGTGGCCCAGGCCAGTCCGAGGCGGTGCACGTTGTCCGGTGTGATTCCGGTCAGGGGGCTGTAGTGCGTGCCGTCACGATCGCCGCCGTACACCGGCCACTCGTGTGTCTGCGCGGGCTGTGCGGCCATGTAGCCGACGGCGCACGTCATGGCCAGGACCAGCGCGAGGATCGTCAGTCGTCGCATCCGCTACTCCGCCGGTGCCGGCGTCCGGCCCGTGCGCGCCGCCCGCTGCCGGTCGATCGACGCCTTCAACGACGGCAGGTGCCGGAGCGCGTTCTCGAAGTACACCTTGCGCAGGACCTCGTCAGGCAGGCCGAGGCCCGAGATGTGCCAGCGGCCGTGGCCCGGTGAGCCGCTCGGCGTGCGGACCTGGGCCGGGTGCGGGAAGTACTCGTCGAGGGTCTCGAGACAGCGCCAGTGCGGACGCCAGAAGTCGTCGGGATCCCGCCGCTGACTGCCGTCCGTGCCGAAGAGGATGCGGTCCTGGTACTTCAGGATGAACTCGCGCCACAGCCGCGGCGCACGCCCCAGGTCCTGGAACGTCGCGGACAGCTCGATGTCGGCGTTCGGGTAGGTGTCGAGGAACGTGGCGAGCTTCTGCGGATCGTAATAGAGCATCGCCATGTGCGCATTGACGAAGCGCGTGCGCGGGTGCTTGCGATGCATGTTCTCGCGCGCCCGCTCGATCACCTCGTGGGGCGGGCCGCTCTCGTAGAGATTGCCCGTGGTGTCGCCCGGCTGCCGCCACAGGCCGGCCTCGTAACGCTCGTTCCTGGGGCTGATCGGGTAGAACCGGCCGATCGAGTCGCTCGTGTGGATCATCACCGGCCTGTCGTACTTCGCGGCCATCTCCCAGATCGGATCCAGCCGCGGGTCGTCGGCCTGGATGAACGACCCATCGGGGTTCCTGGCGCCCTGCCCGAGCTGCTTCGACACCTTCATGCCCATCGCGCCCGCCTTGAACGCACGTTCCATCTCGGCGGCGAACCGCTCGGACCAGCCCGGCTCATTGATTCCCTCGGCGCTGAAGGTGATGAAGTTCGCGACGCGATCGCGGTACGGTTCGCCCGCCGCGAGGACCGCGTCGAGATCGGCGCCGGTCCCGCCGTTGAGATTGACGATCACGCCGAGCCCCACGTCGTCCATCAGCGCGATCAGCTGGTCGTAGGCCTCCGCGGAGGTCAACCCCCGTGCGTGCACGTGGAAATCGATGGCCGGATACTTCGCCCGGACGATGTTGGTGCGCGGCAGGCGCAGCAGGGTGACCGGCATCGGCGGCTGCTCGACGCCCGGCGGCTGCCATCCCTCCGGCGCCTTCACATCGTCGAAGGTCGGGAGCGGCGGTACCCAGACCTCGCCCTCCGCGACGCCGGCCGGCGCCTTGGGTTCGACGACGATGGCGGGCGCCGGGGCAGCGGTGCGCCCGGCGGTGCCGGCGGAAGATGCGGTGTCAGAGGCGGGCTCCCTGCCGGTTTGAGACGAACAACCGGCCCCCAGGAGCGGAATGAGGGCTGCCGTCAGCAGCGCCGTGAGCAGGCGAACCGCGTTTCCATGCACGTCCCAGGACTCCTTTTCGCCGGACAGATGCCGGGCGCGAACATCCTACCTGTCTCAACCGGTTTGGAGGCGGATTCCGATGGATCGTGCCGGGACGCTGAGTCCCGCAAGTTCTTTGCTTCGGCGGTTCTGTCACTCCCGCACGTCGTCTCGCCTGTGCGGGGGCGTGAAGTCTCCTCGCGCGCCTCGCCCGGCGTGATTTCGCTTCTGCCAGCCGCGCGCTGAGAGGGACAGGTGTTGACAAGGGGTTCGAGATCTGTAATAAGCTCTAGCGCAGATAGAATATATTATGTCTTATGCAGAGTGCATGAGACATTTCGGACGCGCGGCCGGGGGAAAACGCCTGTCTCACCGTTGGCGCTGGATGCGACAGGCCCAAGGAGCTGCCTCATGCCCAACACGACAATCCGCTTCCGATGCCGATGGATGGCATCCGTTCTTACAGCGCTCTCCGTGCTGTTCCTCTGTAACCACACGGCGTTTGGCCAGACCGCAGGCACGCTGAGCGGCTTCATCACCGACCAGGGAGGTGCCGCGATGGCCGGGGTCGAAGTCGTGGTGGAGTCCGAGGGACAGCAGTTCTCCCGGTCGGGCCGCACCAACGCCACGGGCTTCTTCGAGATTCTGGCCCTCCCGCGCGGAAGCTACACCGTCCGTGTCGACGTACAGGGCTTCGAGCCCCAGACGCGGTCCGGTGTCGAAGTGACCGCAGGCGCGAACGTCCGCCTCGACTTCGTCCTCGGGCTCGCGGGCCTCACCGAAGAGGTCATGGTCACGCGCTCGACCCCGATGATCGAGAGCCGCACGGCGACGCATTCGAACCTGATCGACGATCGGCGCGTGCAGGACCTGCCGTTGAACGGGCGGAACGTCGTGGCGCTCGCATCGATGAACGCGAACATCACGGACGTCCGCGCCAGCCAGGACACGACTGACGGGCGTCAGGGTCCGATCATGGCCGTGAACGGCAGCAATACGAACCACAACCTGTTCACCCTGAACGGTTCGGTGTTCACGCACTTCAATCAGACGACCGGTTTCAACCCGCCTCCACCCGACGCGGTGCAGGAGATCCGGCTCCAGACGCACAACTTCGCGGCGGAGTACGGTCACACGGCCGGAAGTCAGGTCAGCATCGTCACCCGGGCCGGTACGAACGAGTTCCGCGGGACCGCCTGGGAGTTCCACCGCAACGACGCGCTGAACGCGCGGAGCTTCTTCCAGAGCCGGATCCCGAAGCAGCGTCAGAACCAGGCGGGCCTCAGTGCCGGCGGGCCGCTCCTGCAAAACAAGCTCTTCCTGTTCGGCTCGTTCCAGCGCCTGTGGGACCGGCGTGAGGCGGGGTCCAGTCAGACGGTCGTGCCAACCGACGCCCAGCGCCAGGGCGACTTCAGGAGCCTCAGCACGGCGCTGCGAAACCCCGTCGATCCGCTGACCGGGACGCCGTTCACGACGCCCGACGGGCAACCGTGCATCGCAGGCAACGTGATCGCGTCTTCGTGCATCAGCCCGGTGGCCCAGAGGGTGCTGGACCGTTACGTCCCGGCGTCCGACACCGGACGGGTCGTCACCTTCTCCCCGTCCCCGCGTGACCATGCCGTCTGGATGCTGCGCGGCGACTACAACCTGTCGGGCGGCAACCAGATGAACGCCCACGTCTTCGTCGACCGGAGCGACAGCTCGTCATGGCCCGGCAACGTGAACTACGTGCAGCAGCAGCTGTTCAGTGACGTGACCCAGGCCACGTTCAACGACACGCACATCTTCGGAAGCTCGATCGTGAACGAGTCGACCGTGTCCTGGCTCGAGTCGCGGTCCGGAGGCGGGGCCACCACGCAGGTACTGCCGCGCGATCTCGGCGTGAACGTCGATCCGGGTCCGGACGGTCGTGGCATGTCACTCTCGGTCTCGGGGGCGTTCAACCTCAGCTACCCGGGCGTCAATACGCAGGACTACGAGAGCTGGCAGTTCAAGAACGTGACGACCTGGACGAAGGGCAACCATACGGTCAAGTTCGGCTACGAGGCGATCAAGGTCAATTTCCAGTTCAACCTGGCGCTGACGCGCTCGGCGAACTTCCAGGGAACCCGTACCGGCAATCCCATGGCCGACTTCATGGTCGGCGCCTTCGAGAACTCGACCATCGAGTTCGGCATCGCTGACCACTCGCCCTTCACGTGGAAGCACGCGGTCTTCGCGCAGGACACCTGGCGTATCCACCCCCGCGTGTCCTTCGACTACGGCGTCCGCTACGAGCCGTTCATCCCGTGGGATCAGCTGGGCGGGCGCCACACGTCCTTCGTTCCGGGGGTGCAGTCCACGGTGTACCCCGACGCACCTGCCGGGATCCTGTTCCCCGGCGACCCGGGCCTGCCGTCCCGTCTCACGCACGCCGATCTGAACAACCTGGCACCACGACTGGGAGTCGCCTGGGACGTCCGGGGCGACGGGCAGACCGTGGTTCGGGGCGGCTACGGAATCTTCTACCAGCAGGTGAACGGCGAGACGACACACGCCGCCGAGGGGCCCTGGCGTGGGACCACGCAGCTTCGCCAGGGGCGCATCGAGGACCCATTCGGCTCGCTCGGGCAGACCGAGCCGCCGACGAACGAGTCCCCCGGGCGGTTCGGATGTTCACCGATCGACACGTACCCCGGTCTGCGCTGTGCGCAGTACCCGCTGCCCATCCGGATCGTGTACACCGATCCGGACCTGCGTACCACGTACACCCATCATATGAGCGTGTCGGTGCAGCAGCAGCTCCGCGCGAATCTCGCGGCGGAAGTGTCGTACATCGGCAAGGTGGGTGACGGTCTCGTCGGGCACAACTACTTCAACGCCGCGCCGTACATCAACTCGCCGATCACGGGGGCGGCGCCGTCGCTCCAGAACGTCGAGGAGCGCGTCCCCTTCAGCCCGGGTATCATCAGCGCCCAGTCGCGTGTGCTCGGCAACTTCTTCCGTTCGAATTATCACAGCCTGCAGGTCAAGGTCGACAAGCGCATGTCCCGGGGATTCTCGTTCTCCGGGTCCTACGTGCTGGCGAAGAACATGACCAATCAGCCCGAGAACACGACGGGTCTCATCAGCAGCGTTCCGAATCCCTTCGACATCGAGGCCATGTGGGGGCCGTCCCTGCTGGATCGACGGCACGTCGTCGCGGCCTCCTGGGTCTGGACGCCCGGCGGAGACTTCGCGAACCCGTTCCTGTCAGGGGTGCTGGGCGGCTGGACGGTCACGGGGATGCACCGCTTCCAGAGTGGAGGGCCGCTCACCTTCACTCTCGGCGCCGACATCGCGCAGAACGGCATTCTTCAGCCCAACGGGCAGTATGCGCAGCTCGTGGACGGCGTGACGGCGGCCGACATCAAGCGCGACCACAGCAGCCGGGCGGATATGGTGGCCCAGTTCTTCAACACCGCGGCGTTCGTGCCCCGTGACGAAGTGCCGCGCGGCACGTACGGCAATGCCCGGCGAGGCCTGATCAACGGGCCCGGCCTCGCCAACACCGACCTGGCGCTGATGAGGGACTTCCAGCTGCCGTCCAACCTGCGCCTGCAGATGCGCGCGGAGGCGTTCAACGCGCTGAACCAGGTGAAGTTCAACAACCCCAACACCACCGTGTCTTCCACGACGTTCGGACAGATTACGAGCGCGCAGCCCGGCCGGGTGATTCAGTTGGCCGCGAAGCTGATTTGGTAGGAACGTCCACGAGCGTCTCGTCATGATCCTCATGAAAGGACATCCAATGATCAGCGTCACGACTTCGAGCCTGTTGAGACTGACCGTGGCCGCGACGGCGGCCCTGACGTGGGCGGCCGCTCCTGCCCGCGCGCAGCAACCGGAAGAAACCTCCATCCCCGAGCAGGTCAAGCTGTTCATCCCGTACAAGGCGTACACCCAGGAGGAGAACCAGAAGATCCTGGACCTCTACAAGTACCTGCGGGTCGCCGACGTCTCCGACGGCATGGACCTGGTGGGCCTGCAGGACGTGGGGCTGGTGGATCCCTCGATCAAGCCGTTGTGGAAGGACACCGAGACCTTCGCCCATCGCGTCTACGGCATCGCCGTCACCGCACGCTACGTGCCGACGAACAACCGTATCCCCCAGATCGACCGGAGGACGATCGGGCGCCTGTACAGCACGGTCACGACCGAGGCCTTCATGAAGATGCTGTTTCCCGGCTCGGTGCTGGTCATCGACGCGATGGAAGACGGCGAATCACGCAGCGCCGGCTCCACGAACATCCTCGACTGGCAGAAGCTGGGCATGAACGGGCTGATCACGAGCGGCGGGCTCGCCGACAGCGACGAGATCATCCATCACAAGGTGCCGGCGTACTTCCGCCGCCTCGCCCGCGGCATCCGGCCGGGCCGTAACGAACTGGAATCGGTGAATCGGCCGGTGACCATCGGCGGCGTGCTGGTACGCCCGGGCGATGTCGTCGTCGCCGACGGGGACGGCGTCATCGTCGTGCCCAGAGAGCGTGCGGTCGAAGTCGCCGAGGCGGCGTTGCCGTTCCTGGACAACATCCAGCGGGAGAAGTTCATCAAGGAGACCGGGCGCGACCTGTGGAGCCGGCCGAGGAACCGGCGGCCGCAGCAGTAGGCCCGGGCTGCCAGCAACATCCAGGAGGAGGACGAGAGTGCGCGTTGGCTTCATAGGCCTCGGCGCGATGGGCCTGCCCATGGCGTCGAGACTGCAGCACGCGGGTCATCAGGTCATCACGATGGTGCACCGGGACCGCTCGCGGGCCGAGTCGCTGGTGGCGGCGGGAGCCGCCGTCGTGGACGGGCCGCGGGCGGTTGCCGAGGTGTCCGATCTGGTCGTCACGATACTGCCTGCCGACCGGGAGCTCCGGGCGGTGGTGACCGGGCCGTCGGGCCTGCTGGAGGGCATGCGTCCCGGGCAGGTGCTCATCGAGATGACGACCGCGACCCCGGGGATCCTCGACGAACTGGCCCCGCTGCTCGCCGCCCGTGACGTCGCCCTCCTGGATGCGCCGGTCAGCGGCGGCACCACGGCGGCGGCCGACGGCACGCTCACGATCATTGCGGGTGGTGACGCCGACGTCCTGGAACGGTGCCGGCCGGTGCTCGAAACGATGGGCACCGTCCAGCACGTCGGCCCGGTCGGTCAGGGGAAGGTCGTCAAGCTCGTCAACCAGGTGCTGGCGGCGGTGCACCTGATGGCGATCGGCGAGGCCTTCGCCCTGGGCGTCCGGGCCGGCAGTTCGCCCGGTGTGCTCTACGAGGTCATCAGGAATTCCTCCGGGGCGTCCCGCATGATGGACCTCCGGCTGCCGGGATTCCTGCTCGAGGGCAATGTCACGCCGGGATTCCGGCTGGACCTGATGAAGAAGGACGTCAACCTGGCTGTCGAGGCTGCCCGGGCCGGCAACGTCGCCATGCCGCTGGCGGCCACCGCCGCACAGTGGCTGGCCGCGGCCAGTGCCGGCGGGCACGGCGACGACGACTTCTCGGCGGCTGCCGCCTTCATTGCCGGCCTCGCCGGCGTGCGTCTTGGCGAATGACGGCGCGCAGTGGCCGTTCTCGCGATGGATCGCCAGGTGGACCGTCGCGTGCGAGAGGAGCTCTGATGCGAGATCCGAGCAGCGGTGTGTTCGCGGCGTATGGCAGCGACATGCTCGACGACTTGTCGACGTTCGACCCGGCGTCGCTCTATGAAGCGGCCGGCCGCAAGGGCATGCTGGACCCCCGCATCAAGCCTGCCTGGCAGCACGCGAAAGTCAGTGGGCCCGTCGTCACCGTCGAGTGCCCGCCCGGTGACAACCTGATGCTGCACGTCGCCGTGGCGCACGCTCCGGCGGGGGCCGTGCTGGTGGTGAATGCGGGGGGCTACCTCCAGGCCGGCGCCTGGGGCGAGGTGCTCACCGCCGCTGCGCAGGCGCGGGGCATCGTCGGACTGGTCATCGACGGCGCCGTCCGGGACATCGACGCAATCGAGCGGGCCGGGTTCCCCGTGTTCAGTCGTGGCTGTGCCGTGGGCGCCTGCACGAAGGAACGGGTCGGGCATTACTGCCTGCCGATCATGATCGGCGGCTGGCCCGTCCAGACCGGAGACTTCGTCCTCGGCGACGGTGATGGCGTCGTGGTCGTCCACGCGTCGGAGGTCGCCGCCGTTCATACGGCGGCGCGCGAGCGGCGCGATCGTGAACGCGACGTCATCGCGCAACTCAAGGCGGGCCGGACGACCATCGAGCTGCTCGGCCTCACCGATCCGCTGGTGCCGGCGAGAGAAGGGTAGACGTGTCTGGTGCACCACGTCCGGGGGCCGAGCCGCGGGCGCGCTATCACCATGAGGCGCTCCACGATTTCGCCACGGCATGCCTGGAGCGGCTCGATGTGCCCCGGGACGATGCCGATGAGGTCGCTGGGTGTCTCGTGACCGCCGAACTGCGCGGCGTCGACTCGCACGGCATGGTACGGCTGCCGGTCTACGGCGCCCGGGTCGCAGCGGGTGTCGTCAAGGCGCGGCCCGACATGACGACCAGGGCCACCGGTGCGTCGTCGGTCCTGCTCGACGGCGACAACGGTCTGGGCCCGGTCGTCGGCGCACGCGCCATGGAGCTCGCAATCGATCTCGCGCGCCGGCAGGGCCTCGGGTTCGTCGGCGTCTGCCACAGCAATCATTTCGGCCCGGCGGCCTACTACGTCGACAAGGCCATCGCCGCGGACATGATCGGCGTGGCGATCTCGAATGCGCCGCCGAACATGGCGCCGTTCGGTGGACGGCTCCGCTTTCTCGGGACCAATCCCATCGGAATCGGCGTTCCGGCGGGTGACGAGCCGCCGCTGGTCTTCGACGCGTCGACGAGTGTCGCCGCGCGAGGCCGGATCATCGTCGCCTCGCACGAGGGGCGGGCCATCCCCGAAGGCTGGGCGATTGATCCGGATGGATACCCGACGACGGACGCTGCGCGGGCGCTCGCCGGCGCGGTCCTGCCGTTCGGGGGGGCGAAGGGCTCGGCCATCTCGTTCGTCATCGACATCTTCTGCGGCGTGCTGACGGGAGCGGCTTTCGCGTCGCACCTGAACACTCTCGAGGATCTGAGCCGGGTGCAGAACGTCGGACACGTGGTGGCGGCCATACGTCCGGATCTGTTCCTGCCGCTCGACACGTTCCGGGCGCGGATGGACGAGATCCTGCGAATGCTGAAGTCCTGCCCCCCCGCCCCGGGCGTCGATCAGGTCCTCGTGCCCGGCGAGCTCGAGTTCGAGCACCAGGCCAGGGCCATGGAACACGGGGTCACGCTGCCGGCCTCGGTCACTGCCCAATTGCGAACGTTCGGCGACACGCTGGGGGTGAAGTTTCCGCCGGCCGCCCCTGCGAGGCCATCTCCCGAGAGGACCGACGGTGTTTGACGCGAGCCAGTCGTTCAACTTTCTGCCGCTGCCGACCGATGTTCACTTCGGCGCCGGTTCGGTGGAGCGACTCGCGGCGCTGATCGAGGCGCGCGGGTTGAGCCGTGTGCTCATCGTCACGGATCCCGGCGTGAAGGCGGCCGGGATACTTGCGCGCGTCCTGCAGGTCCTCGAGCCGTCCGGCGCCGCCCTGCACGTCTTCGATGGTGTCACGCCGGATTCCGGCTCCACGCTCATCCGCGAAGGCGCCCGCGTGGCTCGCGACCACGCGGCGGATGCCGTCGTCGCCGTCGGTGGCGGGAGCTCGCTGGACACGGCAAAAGCGATCGCGGCGCTGGTCACCAATGGCGGCGACCCGCTCGACTACCTCGGGCTCCATCGCCTGCCGAAGCCTCCCGTGCCGATCATCGCCATTCCGACCACGGCCGGCACCGGGAGCGAGGTGAGTCTGTGGTCGGTGTTCACCGACGACGACACCCGCGACAAGGTGGCCATCGGCAGCGTCTGGCTCTATCCGGCGGTGGCCATCTGTGACCCGGACCTCACGCTGGACCTGCCGCCGGCATTGACGGCCGCGACGGGGATGGACGCGTTGGGCCACGCGGTCGAGTGCTACACTAACACCGCTTGCCAACCGATCTCGGCAGCCCTGGCGCTTGACGCCATCCGGCTGATCGGACGCTTCCTGCGCCCCGCCGTGTTCAACGGTCACCGCCGTGAGGCGCGTTACGGAATGCTGCTGGCCAGCACGATGGCCGGAATGGCGATGAATCCGACACGCCTCGGCCTGGCCCATGCCCTGGCCATGCCGCTCGGCAGCCGTCATCTCAAGATCGCGCACGGCCTCGCCGTGGCCGTCACGCTCCCGCACGTCATCGCGTTCAATGCGATGGCCGCGCCTGAACGATTCGCCCAGGTCACATCGGCACTCGGTCTTGCGACGGCCGGCCTGTCGGTCCACGACGCCGCGGCGCTGGCGGCGGATGCCGTCCAGCGGCTCGGCCGGGACATCGGCATTCCGGCGGGGCTGGGGGAATGCGGCCTGAAGGCGACGGACATTCCGGCGGTGGTGAGCGAGGCGATGAAGAGCGGCAATGTCGCCGTGAACCCCCGCCGCACGTCGCAGGCACAACTGGAGGCCATCCTGCACGCGGCGCTGTAGGCTGCGACGGATTCGCAGGCAGCCGTGCGGGCCGCGACTGAACCGACCATGTCGACACTCGATAACTTCATCGGCGGCCGGTGGGTGCCGGCGGCATCCTCTGAACGCATCACGGTGCGGAATCCGGCGGCTCCGCAGCACGTCGTCGCGGAAGTGGCCGCGTCGGATGCGAGGGACGTGGCTGCGGCCATTGCCGCCGCCTCGGAGGCGCAACCTGCCTGGGCGTCAACCACGGCGTCCGTGCGGAGTGCCTATCTCCTGCGCCTGGCGCAGGCGCTCGAGGACGATGCGGATGCGCTGGGGCGCATCATCACTCTGGAGCAGGGCAAGGCCCTCGGCGAAGCGAAGGGCGAGGCACTCAGGGCTGCTGCGGAACTGCGCTTCATGGCCGGTGAATGTCTGCGGCCATACGGTGAGGTGTTCCCCTCCGAGAAGAACGACGTGTCCGTCGAGACACGTCTGGAGCCCATCGGCGTCGTGGCGGCGATCGCGCCGTGGAACTTCCCGGTCGTCACGCCGGTCCGGAAGATCGGGCCGGCCCTCGCGTGGGGCAATACGGTGGTGCTGAAGCCGTCGTCGCTGACCCCGTGGGCGGCGGTGAGGCTTGCACAACTCTGTGAGCGGGTCGGGTTGCCGGACGGCGTCGTGAACGTGGTGACGGGCGCCGGGAAGGTGGGAGAGGCGCTCGCGGAGCACCCGCAGGTCGCCGGTGTGAGCTTCACGGGCTCGACGGCGACAGGACGCCGGATCTATGAGCGCGTCGCCGCACGCCTGGGCCGGGTTCAACTCGAGCTCGGCGGCAAGAATCCCGCCATCGTTCACGCCTGTGACGATCTGGCGACAGCGGCGCGGGAGATTGTGCTCGCCGCCTTCCTGTGCAGCGGGCAACGCTGCACGGCACTGAGCCGGGTCATCGTCACCGAGCCTCAAGCCGATTCCCTGGTCGAACGCCTGGAGCACGAGGTCGACCGGATTGTCGTGGGAGATGGCCTGGCCGAGGGCACCACGATGGGGCCCCTCGTCAGCCAATCGCAACTGGAGACGGTTCGCCGCTACGTCGAGACCGGTCGTCGCGACGGCGCACAGCTGCGGCGTGGTGGTGATGTCCCACCGCATCTCGCGGATGCCGGAGGCTACTTCTTCGCGCCGACGCTGTTCGATCGCGTCTCTCCGCGCGCCAGCATCGCCAGAGAGGAGATCTTCGGTCCCGTGCTGCCGGTGATCCGGGTCGCCGACATCGAGCAGGCCATCGCGGTCGCCAACGACACGGACTACGGGCTCGCCGCCTCGGTCTTCACGTCCGATGCGACGGCCGCGCGCCGCTGCGTGCACGGACTGCAGACGGGGATGGTTCACGTCAACCACGGGACGGCCAGTCAGGCGCACGTGCCGTTCGGTGGTGTCAAGGAGTCAGGGCAGGGCGCCTACTCGATCGGGGCGACGGCTCGCGAATTCTTCACGTCGCTCAAGGCGGTTTACGTTCGCTGGTAGCTCCATATGACACTCCATGAACCAATGCTGGAGCCGCTCTCGGGCAGCCTGCAGCTGTCCGCCCGCGCCTACCGCGCGCTCTGGGAGGGCATCCTCAACGGCCGCATCGAGTTCGGCGCGCACCTCCGACCCGACGTCGTGGCCGAGCAGCTCGAGATCAGCACCACGCCCGTGCGCGAAGCGCTGCACAGGATGGAGGCAGACGGCCTGGTCGTGAAGCTCCCGTATCGCGGCTGGTTCGTGCGGGAGTACACCGAGCAGGAGGTGCGCGACCTCTACGAGATGCGCGCCGCCCTCGAGTGCTTCAGTGTGCGTCTCGCCTGCGAGCGCATCACCGAGGACGAGCTGGCCTGGCTGCGCAAGCACCAGGCGGCCGGCGCGCTGGCGCTGCAGGAAGGCGACATGGAGGATTACCGCGTCTACAACCGCGATCTGCATGCCGCGATCATGCGGGCGGCCCGCAACTCGTACCTGTCGTCCCTGATGGCCCAGTTGAGCCTGCAGGGGCAGGTGCTGATGGCCAAGACGATCCGCCTCGTGGGTCGGCCGTCGCGCGCCATCGAGGAACACCAGGAGCTCATCGACCTGATTGCCGAGCGCAGGAGCAAGGAGGCGCAGGAGCTGATGGAGGTCCACATCCTCTCCGCGCTCGAGGACATCGTCCAGCACAGCATCCGGGAATCAGGTGGGCATGCCACACGACGCCCCACGCGCTGAAGCCGTCGCGATCGCCACCGGAGCCCCGCGGTCGCAGCGCTATGCCGTGATCGGTGCGCTGTTCGTGCTGTCGCTGATCACGTACATCGATCGGGCGGCGATCTCCAGCGCGAAGGGGCCGATCGCCGCCGATCTCGAGCTGACCGACACCCAGATGGGGCTCGTCTTCAGCGTCTTCGCGCTGGGGTATGCGCTCGCGCAGATCCCGGCCGGCTGGCTCGCGGACCGGTACGGGCCACGACTTGCCCTCGCCGCGTTCGTGGCAGTGTGGAGCGTCCTGACGACCGCGACGGGCGCCATGACGATGCTGCTGCCCCTGCTGGTGGTCCGCTTCACGTTCGGGGCGGCCGAGGCGGGCGCCTTTCCGGGCGCGGCTCGTGTTTTCTACAACTGGTTGCCCCCGAGCGAGCGGGGCATCGCCAACGGGCTGCTCTTCTCGGGGGGGCTGCTCGGCGGCGCATTGGCGTTCCCCTTCTATACGTGGCTCGTCAACACGTACTCCTGGAGAGGCGCGTTCTACATCCTTGGAGCGCCCGGGCTGATCTGGGCCGTGTGCTGGCTCATCTGGTTCAGGGATACGCCCGCCGGCACGCAGCAACAATCTGCTGCCGTACAGCGCCCCACCCTGGACCTGGCCGCGCTGAGCCGTGTTCCCCGCATCTGGCCCACGATGTTCCAGTATTTCGCGGGGAACTTCACGTTCTACATCTGCATCTCCTGGATGCTGCCCTACCTGACCGACCATTACGGGCTCCCCATGGACGTCGCCGCTCGCTATGCCATGGTCCCGCTCCTCTGCGGAGCGACAGCGAACTGGTTCGCAGGTGCGTTGGTCGATCGCCTCTATCAGAGCCGGTACCGTGCCTGGTCGCGCCGCCTGCCCGGCCTGCTGGGCTTCTGCCTCGCGGCAGCCGGCGTGCTCTGGGCGTCCACGGCGCCGACGGCGACGATCGCCATCACCGCCTTTGCGCTCGCCACATTCGGCGTCGAGATGACGATCAGCCCGAGCTGGGCCTATTGCCTCGATATCGGGGGCGAGCGGGCCGGCTCCGTCTCCGGCGCGATGAACACTGCCGGGAACCTGGGGGGCTTTGTCAGCATGAACGCGTTTCCGTGGCTCGTGGCCTGGACAGGCACGGCGTCCACCTACTTCGTCGTCGCGGCGGTGTTGAACGTGCTGGCAATCTTCTGCTGGCGTGCGATGTCGCCCGAGCCGGCACATCAGGAGACCTCGTTGCCGCTGGCGAGTGCTGCGAGAGGGTAGGCGGTGAGAGCACTCGGCACGGTCCTTCTCGCCGGCACGATGGTGTCGTTCCTCCTCGCCTGGGATGACACGCCAGGCGTGGGCTCCGGAACGAGAGACTGGCCCGTCTATCGCGGAGATCCCGGCGCAACGCAGTACGCGGCGCTCGCGCAGATTCATGCGGGGAACGTGCACCGCCTCGCCCCGGTGTGGGAGTACCGTACGAAGGATGCCGCGTCGGGATCGACGATGTATGCGAATCCGCTCATCGTCGACGGGGTGCTCTACGTCACGACCCCGGCCCTCAAGGTGGTGGCGCTGGACGCCGCGACCGGTCGCGAGCGGTGGGTGTTCGATCCCGCCCCCTTTTTCCCCGGCCGCCGGTCGCTGCACCTCCGCAACCGGGGCGTCGCCTATCGTCGTGATCCCGCTGGCGACGTGGTGTTTCACTTCGCGAAGGACAAGCTGTTTGCTCTCGACGCGGCCACCGGTGAGCTCGTCGCATCGTTCGGGTCGAACGGCATCGTCGACCTGCGAGAGCACCTCGACCGACCGACGGAAGACGTCAGTCTGGAGATGACCTCGCCGGGCGCGGTGTTCGAAGACCTCGTCATTGTCGGATCGCGGGTCAACGAAACCTACGGCGCATCACCGGGCTACGTGCGCGCCTACGATGCCGGGAGCGGTGCGCTGCGGTGGGTGTTCCGGACCATCCCCCGACCGGGAGAGTTCGGCTACGACACATGGTCCCATGCGGACAGATACGGGGGTGCCAACGCCTGGGGCGGCGTGACGATAGATGCCGGGCGTGGCCTGGCGTTCGTGGCGACCGGCTCGGCCACGGACGACTTCTACGGCGGTCTGCGCACCGGGACCAACCTCTTCGCCAACAGCGTGATTGCCCTTGATGCGCGGACGGGAGAGCGGCGGTGGCATTTCCAGACCGTGCACCACGACATCTGGGACTATGACAATCCGCCGGCGCCCATCCTCCTGACTCTGACGGCCGGTGGCTCGCGTCGTGACGTCGTCGTCCAGTTGACCAAGATGGGCTTCGTCTTCGTGCTCGACCGCGAGACCGGAGAGCCGGTCTTCCCTGTCGAGGAGCGGCCGGTCCCGGGTTCGACGGTGCCCGGTGAGCGCGCCTGGCCGACGCAGCCCGTGCCGGTGCTTCCGCCGCCACTGGTCCGGCAGGCATTCAGTGAAGCGGATCTCGTGCACACGTCGCCGGAGAATCATGCCGCACTCCTTCGGCAGTTCCGGCGGTACGTCTCGGGCACGATCTACACGCCGCCGAGCTTGCAGGGCACGATCACGACACCCGGTCACCTCGGCGGCAGTCAGTGGCATGGCGGGGCGTTCGACCCACAGACCAACGTCCTCTACGTCAACGTCAACGAAGCCCCGACCCTCAATCGCCTGCGACCGGTCTACAGGTCGACCGGGAACGGCGACTCGGCTCCGGCGTCCGGACGCGCGACCTACATGCTCGCGTGCGCATCGTGTCATGGCGCGGATCGGCGTGGTGTGCCTCCCCATACGCCGTCATTGCTGAGTACCGCCCTTGATGAACCCGCCATGAGACAGGTCGTGCGGGAGGGGCGCAACGTCATGCCGGCCTTCCCCCAGATTCGTGGCCGCGACCTGGCGAATCTCATCGCTTACGTGCGGTCGGACGCCGATGATGCGTCGGTCGTGTCCGGGCACGCGGAGATGTATACCGTCGACGGGTATGAGGTGTTCAGCGATCCATCCGGCGTCCCGGCCATTACGCCGCCGTGGGGCACCCTGAACGCCATCGATCTCGTCAGGGGCCAGATACTCTGGAAAGTACCGCTCGGTGAGTATCCGCACCTCGCCGCCCAGGGGATGCGGCACACAGGCACCACCAACTTCGGTGGCGCCGTGGCCACGGCGGGAGGCCTGGTATTCGTTGCAGCGGCGGCCGACGAGAAGATCCGGGCCTTCGAGAGCCGGACCGGACGTCTCCTGTGGGAACACGCACTCCCGGCGGGCGGCTACGCGACACCCAGCGTCTACATGGTGGACGGACGCCAGTATGTCGTGATTGCTGCAGGAGGAGGCGGGAAGAATGCCACACCATCGGGCGACAGCGTCGTCGCGTTTGCTCTTCCGGATGACCCTGCGCCCACCGTCACCAGCACGTGGGTGGACCTCTTCGATGGAGAGTCGCTCGAGGGATGGGTGCACCTCAATGGTCTGCACAGCTTCACCGTCGAGGACGGCGCCATCGTCGGTCGGACCGCGCCACGCAGCGCATCGATGAACTCGTTCCTGCTGACCCGTCAGGAGTTCGACGATTTCGAACTGACACTCGAGACGATGGTCGACCGCGTGACGAACCAGGGTATTCAGATCCGGACGCGGGTGCGACCGTTCGCCGTCGATGGGCGGCCTCACGAGTCGTTTGCCGGGCGGGTGTACGGTCCGCAGGTCGAGGTGCGCCGTACGTATTCGGGACTGCCGGCCACAGGACTGCTGTACGGCGAAGCGATGGGGACGGGCTGGCTCTCGTCAGCGGAACGCATCGCGAGCGGGCATCGGCATTTCCGGGACGATGGATGGAACCACGTGCGAATCGTAGCTGATGGCCCACGGATTCGGACGTGGGTGAATGGACAGCCGGTCGAGGACCTGACGCTTCCCGATGTCTATCAAACCCATCCCAGCGGAGCGATTGGGCTGCAGATTCACGGCTTGTCGCGCCGGGAAATCGAATCGGCCGGCGAGCCCGCCCGCGGACTGGCGCCCGAGCACGTCCTGGTCAATCGCTGGCGGAACATCCGCATCAGGTCGCGGCGGTAGCCATCGGGCTGGTGGTAGTGCTGCCCCGTAGACGCAGCCCGCCCCACCGCACGTGCGTCTGCGCGCGTGATCCCGGCGCGCGATCTCGACCTGCGGGCCGTCCCCGAGTCCCTTTACATGACCGGCTGCCTGGTCTGCTGACAGAATGCGAGCAGGTCGCGATTGACGAGATCCGGATGGGTCGACGTCACGCCATGCGACAGGCCGGGGTAGTAGATCTCCCTGGCGCCGTCGATCAGCCTGGCCGACTTCCTCGCCGAGTTCTTGACGGGCACGATCTGGTCGTCCTCGCCGTGCATGACCAGCGTCGGGACGTCGAACTTCCGGAGATCGTCGGTGAAGTCCGTCTCTGAGAAGGCCTTGATGCTGTCGTACGCGTTCTTCAGGCCCGCCTGCATGCTCCACAGCCAGAACTGATCCAGCGTGCCCTGCGAGATCTTCGCGTCCGGTCTGTTCGCGCCGTAGAACTGCACGGCCAGATCCCGGTAGAACTGCGAGCGATCCTTCAGCAGATTGCTTCGCAGCTCGTCGAAGACCGCCATGGGCAGCCCGTCCGGATTCGCCGGCGACTGCACCATGATCGGCGGCACGGCGGCGATCAGGACGGCAGCCGCAACCCGGCCCGTGCCGTGCCGCCCGATGTACCGGGCCACTTCGCCGCCGCCGGTCGAATGCCCGATGAGGGTGACGTCCCGCAGGTCGAGCGTTTCGATCACGGCTGCCAGGTCGTCGGCGTACCCGTCCATGTCGTTGCCGGACCATGCCTGACTCGATCGGCCGTGACCCCGCCGATCGTGGGCGACCGCACGGAACCCGTTCTGCGCGAGCGCCATCATCTGGCCGTCCCACGCGTCGGCGTTGAGCGGCCATCCGTGCGAGAACGTGACGACCGGCCCCGTTCCCCAGTCCTTGTAGTAGATCGTCGTGCCGTCTTTCGCGGTGATCGTGCTCATGGGCGTTCTCCTGACCCGGTGCGGGATGACGAGCGGCGTGCTGCGAGCGAACGTTCGTGGCAGTTGTCGGCCGCTTTGAAGAGCCACGACCGCGTGACGTGGTTGAGCCCGGCTCCAACCGCTGACCGGCGTACACGATGGTGTGCGCAGAGTCGGCGGGGGACACAGCGGTACTCGGGACCTGCTGCAGTTCGCAAGTTGAATGCCGGCCGGCGCTCGATTCTTCCCACGGCAGCTCAGGCTTTCGGTACCATCGACGAATGGTCACGCAGGCCACGGAGTTCGTCTGCCGCCGCTGGCGCCTGTCGCGAGGCGCGGTCCGGGTGGAGCTGCAGCCGCTGCAGGGAGGGCTGGAATCGGCAGTGGCCCTGGCGCGTGTCTCCGCGACCGACGCGGACGGGGCTGCCGTACCGCAGCCGTTCGTGGTCAAACGGCTGCCCACGGGCTTCGAGCGCGAGGCGGAGATTTACGAGCTGCTGTGGCGGCATCTGGATCCTCCGCCTGCCGTGCGGATGCTGGGCCGGAGCGGCACGCGGCAGGCGAGCTACCTCTATCTCGAGAATGCCCGGCCGTCCGCCGACTGGCCGTGGGCCGACACACAGCGCGCCGGGGCCGTCTGTCGCGCGCTCGCCAGCCTCCACGACAGCGAGGCGCTGCCTCGCGAGCGGTTCTCGTGGGATTACGAAGCGGAGCTCGCCACCTCGGCACGCGCGACGCTCGAGATGGCCGAAACGGCTCGTGGGATGTCCGGCCGGCGATGTTGGGCGCGCGTGGGAGACCTGCGTCGTGTCGTCGCGGCGCTGCCGCGCATCCGCCAGCGGCTGCTCTCGGCAGAGACGACGGTCATCCACGGCGACATGCACCCGGGCAACGTGATCCTGCGCGACGGCGGCGCACCTGAGGTCGCGCTGATCGACTGGGCGCGGGCGCGCATCGGATCGCCGCTGGAGGACATCGCGTCGTGGCTGCATGCGCTCGGCTGCTGGGAGCCCGAGGCGAGGCGCCGGCACGACACGCTGATGCGGATCTACCTGACTGCGCGGCGGGTACGTCTGCGGTTCACCGGTGGCATACGGAGCGATTACTGGCTCGCATCCGCCAGCAACGGGCTGTCGGGAGCCATCCGGTACCATCTGGCGGTGCTGTCGGACGCGCACGCGTCGGAGGCGGCGCGCTACGATGCGTCCCGTGCCCTGACAGCGTGGCAGCGGGTGATCCGGGGGGCCGCCGCCCTCATCGGCACCAGCCCGGAGTGGGGCAGGGCGCGAACGTTGCACGGAGCAGCGGCGGACAGGAGGGTTCGATGATGCTCGACTGGGAAGGCTACCGGCAGGACGTGCTCGGGCGAATCGCGGACCTGGGCAGGCTCACGCCCCGGACCGTGCGTGGATACCGTGAGCTGAGCGAAGCCGGCAACACGACCGCACACCTCGACGCGAAGACGCGCGAGCTCATCGCGATCGCCGTCGGTGTCACGCGCCAGTGCGACGGCTGCATCACGACGCACGTCCACGCCGCCAGGAAGCATGGCGCGAGCAACGAGGAGATTGCCGAGGCGCTGGGCGTGGCGATTGCCGTGAACGCCGGTGCCGCGCTCGTCTTCTCCGCGCGCGTGATGGACGCGCTGGCGGATCAGGCGCCGACCGGATAGAGCAGCGCGCGTCATGGCTGCGGAGAACCCGTCCGACGGGTCAGCCCCCGGCGCGCTCGCGCCCGATGTCGTCGTCAGGACGGACATCGTGGTGATCGGCGCGGGGCAGGCGGGCCTGTCTTCCGCCTATCACCTCCGGCAGCGCGGTGTGCCGCCCGTCCGCGGCTTCATCGTCGTCGACCGCTCGCCGCGGCCGGGAGGCGCCTGGCAGTTCCGCTGGCCGTCGTTGACGCTGAGCACCGTCAATCGCATCCACGACCTTCCCGGGATGCGCTTCTCCGAGGCGGTGGACACCACCGCGGGCGAGGTGCAGGCACGCGTCGCCGTGCCGCAGTACTTCGCCGCCTACGAGAAGGCGTTCGAGCTGCCGGTCTGGCGTCCGGTGGATGTGACGGTCGTGTGCGGCCGCGGGGACCGGTTCATGGTCGAAACGGATCGCGGGCGCATGTCCGCGCGCGGCATCATCAACGCCACCGGCACGTGGGAGAGCCCGTACATCCCCGACTATCCGGGCGCGGATCGGTTCCGCGGCCGGCAGCTGCACACGAAGGACTACCGCACGGCCGGCGAGTTCGCAGGCCGGCACGTCGTGGTCGTCGGCGCGGGGATCTCGGCGATTCAGCTGCTCGACGAGATCTCGCGCGTGACGACCACGACCTGGGTCACCCGGCGCCCGCCTGTATTCCGTGAGGGGCCGTTCGACGAACAGGCAGGGCGGGCGGCGGTCGCCATTGTCGAAGATCGGGTCCGGCGCGGGCTCCCGCCGGGCTCCGTCGTGTCCGCCACCGGCATTCCCGTCACGCCGGCGATCGCCGCGATGCGTGCGCGGGGCGTGCTGAACCGGCTTCCGATGTTTTCCGGGATTGTCGAGGACGGCGTGCGCTGGGCTGACGGAACCTTCGTGCGCGCCGACGTGATCCTGTGGTGCACCGGATTCCGCAGCGCGCTCGATCATCTGGCGCCCCTGATGCTGCGCAGTCCGGACGGCGGCATCACCATGACCGGCAGGCTCGCGACGCAGGTCGCGAAGGACCCGAGAATCCACCTCGTGGGCTATGGGCCCTCGGCATCGACGATCGGCGCGAACCGCGCCGGCAGGACGGCGGTTTCCGAGCTCATGACCTTTCTCGGGCTCTCCTGACGTGTTCGCCGTGCGAAGCGCGCGCTGACCGGCACGTCGTGGCCAACGCGGGTCCATGCCGGTATTCTTGTTGCGCGGACGCCCCCTGCGCGAAGCACCGAGGCGCTCCGCCGGAGGGTCCTTCCATGAGACCTGTAGCTCCCCGAAAGGCCTTGAGACGTGGCGCCGCAGCGCTCCTCGTCACGGCGCTGGCCGGCGGGATGGCGATGGCCTGCCGCGGCGCGGAGCCGGAACGGCAGTCTCCGGCCGGCGCGCCCGAGCCTGCGCCTGCGGCACAAGGAACCGGGATGCAGCCGGACGCGGCGCTCAATCCCGTGCAGCGCGAGATGCGGCTGCTGCTCGAAGCGCTCCAGGGCACGGTGGCGGCGATCGCGGACGACGACCTGGCGCGCGTGCCCGTGCTCATCCATGGCGTGCATGACGCAAAGGACGCCACCGAGGCCGCGCTCGACGACGGCAGTTACCGTCCCCCGAAGAACCCGGACAATATCGCGGCTTTCAAGGCGATGGACGAGGCGTTCCATCAGCAGCTCGTCGGACTGGTGAAGGCCGCGCAGGCCAACGACCTCGTCGCCACGACCGACAACCTGTCGGCAGTGCTCCGGGGATGTCAGGCGTGCCACGCGATGTTCCGGGGAATGCCGGCGCCGAGCGCCAGCCAGCCGGACGAGCACTGACAGGAGGGGCGCCAGTTCCCACGGCGCGCGCCAGCCGGCCGCGGTCGACGGGAGGGTTGAACCGCCCTCACCACCAGTCGGCGTTGTCGAAGCTGTCGACCGCGGCGGGCGCGCCGTTCCTCCATGCGATCCCGGTCGCCGTGAGGGGCCGCGGTCGATCCGGCCCCCAGGCCGCAGCGGGCCGCCCGTGAATCACACCGAGCACCTGTGCAATCACGCCCGCATGCGTCACGACGGCGATGCGGCGCCCGGGGTGCGCGGCGGCCGTGCGTGCGAGGCCGTCGAGGATACGGCCGCGGAACTGCGCATACGTTTCGCCGCCCGGCCAGGCGAACGTGTCGTCGAGCTGCGCCTCGTTGCGCGCCCAGAGCTCCGGGCGCTCCTGCTGAATCTGCGAGATCGGCATCCCGTCGACCTCGCCGCAGTCGATTTCGCGGGCCCACCCGGCAGGCTGCGGCTGCAGACCCCATGCGCGGCCCAGCGCGCATCCGACGTCCCGCGCACGGCGCAGTGTGCTCGTGAACAGCGCCTCCGGCGCCGGCCGCCTTGCGGCGCGCCGCACCATCGCCTCGAGCTGAGCGCGTCCCGCTTCGGACAGTGGAATGTCGAACGAGCCGCAGAGCCGCCCGCCGGCATCCGTCGCCGCGTGACGGATGAGCAGGATCCGTGTGGCCACATTCCATTCTCGCGTGCTTCGGGCAGCTGGTCTCCTCGTGGCTCCGGTAGTGCCGATTCTCCGGGAAGCGGACGATGAGAACGCCGGACACCGGACCCCGGACGAGAGGATGGCCGTGCCTCAGCGGGCGTCCGGTGCTACCGTGACAGAAACTCGTTCGGGACGTGAGGTCGAGAGATGTACCCGGTGCTCTTCCGAATTGGCAGCTTCGAGATCACCAGCTTCGGCGCCCTCATGGCGGTGGGCGTGCTGGTCGGGCTGTGGCTGTTCCGCCGCGAGCTGCGTCACAGCGGGCTCCCGGAGGAAGCGCTCGATGCGGCGGTGGGCGGGGTGGCCGGCGGCATCCTGGGCGCCAAGCTGCTCTGGGTCTTCGAGCATCTCGGCGAAGCGCCTGCGCTCGATCTGCTCCTCAGCCGCGGCGGCCTGAGCTGGTTCGGCGGCTTCGGCGGCGGCGTGCTGGTGGCGGCAGCCGTGGTGCGGTGGAGGCGACTGCCCGTGCTGCCGATCCTCGCGGCCGCCACGCCGGCCCTCGCCGTCGGACACGCGATCGGCCGCATCGGCTGCTTCCTCGTCGGCGACGACTACGGCCGGCCGACCGACCTGCCGTGGGGCGTCGCGTTTCCGCTCGGCCTGCCGCCGACGACCGTGCCGGTGCACCCCACGCAGCTGTACGAGGCCGTCGCGCTCGTGCCGCTCGCGTGGCTCCTGATCCGGTGGCGCCGCGAGGAGCGGTCCGATTCGTTCGTGCTCGGCGCGTACCTGGCTTCGGCCGGGAGCATCCGCTTCGCGATCGAGTTCCTGCGCATCAACGAACGCGTGCTCGGCCCGCTCTCGGTCGCGCACATCGCCGCCATCGTCGTGGTGCTGATCGGCCTGCTGCTCCTGCGCCGGACGTCGCGCCGGCGGCTGCCGGCCGGCGCGACGCTCGAGCGCAGAGTCTAGCGCCGCGCACGAACGCCGCGGGTTCGGGCGCTCGCACAGGCGACGGTCAGCGGCAGACGATGTCGCCGTCGTCGATGGCGCGCCCGATCAGCGCGCCCGCGCCGGCGCCGAGGATCGTACCGAGCGTCTTCGACCCGCCCGGCGCGATCACGTGCCCCAGCACGCCGCCCGTGATGCCCCCCACGATCAGGCCCGTCGTGCCATCGTCACGCTTGCAGTAGTACCGGTTGTCCGAGCCGCGGTAGATGCGATCGTGGCGGCCCAGCCGCCGCGGCGGATAGCGCCGCGGATCGTTCCGGTAGTGGCGTGCCGGATCCCAGGAGCTGCTGCGGCGCACCGCTTTGCGGCGGGCCTTGCGCACCTTCTTCTGACGCTTCCGGTCGTGGCGATCCCATCGGTCTTCGTAGCGATGTCGGGGGCCGCGGTCGTCGCGGTCGCCTGCCAGTGCTGTGGCGGGCTGGAGACCGCTGAAGGAGAGCATGAGCGCGGCGATGACGGCTGTTCTGAGGCGGTTCATTCGACGTATTCCTCCGGCAGTCGGCACCTGATCCTTTCAGGACCGGAGTGCAAGGGGAGTGCCGCCGAGCTTCGACGATTGCGCGCAGTCGCAGCGCGCCTGACCCACCGTCGAGCGACGGCGCCCGAGGACAGCGTGTCCTCGCCGGATGACCATTCGGTACGAACGTCCCCCCTGAGGAGCCGACCTTTTCGCGGACACGCGCTCTTGCATCGCGTCGTGTCGCTGCGGCCTCTCGCGCGATTGGGAAAGGTCGCGCGGAAGCGGTAGTACACTGCGTCCGCTCCCACGGCTTACAGAAGATTCCGCTCGATCATTGGTCGCGACAGGGAACGCGGGGACCGGAGACGTGTCCACCGCGGCCGGTCGCGAGCGATCCGGGTGTCCCCCTGTGCTCCCCAGCCCAGACAGGAGCTCGTGATGGCCAATTCCGCAACGTTCAGAATCCGCCGTGTCAAGTGTCGGGACGAGATGGGCGGGAAGTACCGGGAGAAGTTCGGGAACGACGAGATCAGGTGTGCCGTGTTCTCCGCCGACCTGCGCGGATCGACGAAGAACAGCGGACGGATTCACATCTACGACCACTTCGATGACGGCGACGAGATTCGCTTCAATCCGCCCAAGGAGGCCGTCACGCTCGATCTGGCCGGTGCCACCGGTGAGGTCGAGGTGTCGTTCTCGATCATCCTGATCGAATCGCAGCTGACCGAAGGCGACGGGCTCCAGAAAGCCTGGGACGCCTTCGTGACGTTGTACGAGGAATCGCTGAAGGGCGAGTTGAAGAAGCGGCAGATTCCGCCGGAGGAGGCACGCGCCATCGCCCAGCCCGGCTACCTGACGCCTCCGGTCGCCGTCACCGGTCTGCGCGCGAGATTCGCGCACCGCCTGCCGGCGGGAGCTGGCACGACGGTCGCCGCAGGGACTGGTCTCCCCGGCACGCTGGCCGCAGCCGGCGACGAAACGGGAGGGAATGACACCGGCACGGGCAACGACAAGGATGACGACGACAAGAAGCAGACGGTCGGCGACGCCTTCGTGGTCGCGCTGGGAACCGCGTGTGCGTTGTTCGTGGTGAAGTACGCGGGCGCCGCCGTCAGCGCCCTGATTGCCTGGGCGAAGGACAAGTTCTTCCCGCCGGTCGCGATCAAGACGAAGATCGACGCGTCCGTGCCGCCGGGAACGGTGCCCCCCGGCGCCACTGGCGTCGTGGAGTTCCGCGGGCACGACGGCATCTACGAGATGGAGTGGGACATCGTGGTGAGCTGAGCGGATGAAGCGAGGGCGTCAGGCTCGTCGTGTCACCGCCGGCGTGATGCACGAGTCTGACGGCCTCACCCCGTGGCGAACAGCCGCAGGCGGCTGGGCCTCACATACACCCGTTCTCCACTCGTGAGCCGCAGCGGCTCGCAGGCCAACCCGAGCGGGCGGCAGGTTCCACGAAGATGGCCCACCCCGACCGACCCTCCCGTCATACCCGAGGCTGCTGTACCCTTGCGCCATGATTCGCCGCACGCCTTCCCGCCGCACCTTCCTGCAGACGTCCATGGCGCTGGCCGGGGTATCAGCGCTGACGGCACGCCGCCCGGCTCGCGCGCAGCCGGCCGGTGGCGCGGGACCGCTGGTCGCATACGTCGGGACGTTCAGCTCGCCGTTGCGTGACACGCTGCCGACGCAGGTCGACCTGCCACCGGGCAACGGGCGCGGCATTCACATCTTCCACGCCGACCGCACATCGGGAGCGCTGAGACCTGCGGGCGTCTACGAGATGGGCACGAGCCCGAGCCACCTCGCGCTTAACGCGGCGGTCACACGTCTCTATTCCTCCAACGAGACGGATCGGGTGGGAGCCGACCGGCAGGGCACCGTCAGCGCCTTCGCGGTGAACCGTGCCGACGGCCGGCTGGAGCTGCTCAACACCGTTCCGTCCGGCGGCGCCGGCCCGACGTACGTCAGCATCCATCCGGGCGGGCGCCACCTGCTGGTCGCGAACTACTTCGGCGGCTCCGTCGCGGTATTTCCGGTCCTGGACGATGGGCGCCTGGGCGCGGCGTCGGACGTGAAGGTCGACGAAGGCACCGTCGGGCCGACGCGCGCGACCAACGCGCCGCCGGGCAGCTTCGCGATCAGCGGTCACGACCGCACGCACGCTCACATGATCCAGGCCGACCCGTCCGGCCGGTTCGTCCTGCACGTCGATCTGGGGCTGGACACGATCCACGTCTGGCGCTTCGACGATCGCCGCGGCGTGCTGATCGCGAACGATCCGCCGGCCGTCTCGCTGCCGCCGGGAGACGGTCCGCGACACTTCCATTTCCACCCGAACGGCCGCTGGCTCTACTCGATCCAGGAAGAGGGGTCCACGGTGGTGCTGTTCGACTACGACGGCGCGACCGGCCGGCTCGAGGCGCGGCAGACGATCTCCACGCTTCCACCCGGGTTCGCCGGCAGCAACTTCTGCTCGGAGATCCTGGTGTCGTCGGACGGCCACCACGTCTACGCGGGCAACCGGCTGCACGACAGCATCGCGATCTTCTCCGTCGGCACCGACGGGCGCCTGACGTACGTCGGCGAGGAGTGGACGCGCGGCGATTATCCCCGCAGCTTCGGCGTCGATCCCGGGGAACGGTTCCTCTACTGCTGCAATCAGCGCGCGGATCACGTCACCATCTTCCGCGTGGATCGGTCCACCGGCGCGCTGGCGTTCACCGGCGAGTACGTCCCGGTCGGCAATCCGTCCTGCATCGTGTTCGCGGACTTTGCGTAGGGCCCAAGCAGGGCCGAACTTCAGTTCGGCCATGACCGTAAAGCCGGGCTTCAGTCCGGCCCGCCCCTACAACACCATCTTCTCGAACAGATGCTGCAGCTCCGCCTCCGGGTCATCCGTCTGCCCCGTGTGCACAGGCGAGACCTGGACGATCGTGCTCCGCGGCGAGACCAGCCAGCGGAAGCGATTCCTCGGAGGCATCTCGCCGATGGGGCCTGCGTCGGGGCCGCCCGCGCAGACGGCCTGCAGGGTGGCCAGACCCGCCCTGACGGCATCCATGTCGACCGACGGATCGAGCGCGCGCAGCCGCGTCTCGTCCACTTCGACCCGCATGTCGAGAAAGTCGGAGTCCACGCACGACAGGATCACGCCGACGTTCATGCACTCGCCGCGCTCCACCCGCGGGACGACGCGGATGATGGCGTAGTCGTAGGTGTGCTCACCGGGCACGGAGGGCCTCCTCGATGAACGCCTCACGCGAGGCGAGCCGGGCGACGAGATAGGCGGCGTACTGGGCCCGCTGCCCGGCCGCAGGCCGCGCGGCGTCCCGTGCCGTCAGCCAGCTGTCGGGAATCCAGCCGGTGACCGTCTCGATGACCTCGTGCGTCAGGCTGTCTGCCATGCCGGCGTCCACGTCGCGGAGCCGCGCGGCCTGCCGCAGCAGCACGTGATTCCTGATGTGCGGAAACGGATCGTCGGGCCGCGCACGGCCCGCGTCCCAGTCCGGCGCGTGGTGGAAATAGAGCGAGGCGCCGTGGTCGATCAGCCACGGCTGCCGATGCCATAGCAGGATATTGGTGTTCTGCGCGGTGCGGTCGACGTTCGAGACGAACGCGTCGAACCAGACGATGCGCGACGCGAGCTCCGGATCGATGGTCCGGCTGACCGGATCGAAGGTGACGGATCCGGGCAGGTAGTCGAGCGCGACATTCAGCCCCGCGCTGTCGAGAATCAGCGCGTGGATCTCCGGATCGGGCTCGGTGCGCGCGAGCTCAGGGTCCAGCTCGGCGAACACGATCTCCGGCACGGGGAGCCCTGCCGCACGGCCGAGCTCGCCGGCGACGAGCTCCGCGACCAGGACGCGCGGGCCCTGTCCGGCGCCACGAAATTTGAGGACGTACAACCCATCGTCGTCGGCTTCGACGATCGCGGGGAGCGAGCCGCCTTCCCTGAGCGGCGTGACATATCGGGTCACGTGGACGGTTCGCGGTGGTTGCAGCGGCATCGACGCGGGACAGGGTACCGCAGAAGGTGGGGTGGTCAACCGAACTGAAGTCTGGACCTGCCTTGCCCTGCGTTCGTGCCGGTGCTTGCCGCCCGAACGACCATCCAGTTCGCGATGGCTCGTTGTGGCCAAACCTTGACGTTTGGCGTCTCCGCACGGATCATGCCCCCACGTCAGCCGCACGCCGGCCCCGGCCGGACCCCGCACGAGAGGATCAGGACATGAAGCACCCCACCCGGAAGGCACGCCGACAGTCCATCAGCCGCCGCGAGTTCGTCGGGGGCGCGCTCGCCGCGGGCGCGCTGGTGGCGGGTGCGCCCGCACTGCTGCGCGGCAGGAACCTGAACAGCAAACTCGACATCGCGTTCA
The DNA here is from genome assembly GCA_964446605.1 of uncultured Bifidobacteriaceae bacterium. Lineage (GTDB taxonomy): Bacteria > Acidobacteriota > Vicinamibacteria > Vicinamibacterales > JAENWD01 > JAENWD01. The sequence continues at coordinate 36,335 of CAYUPN010000030.1, forward strand.
TCGGGGCCGGGGGCCGGGCCAACGCGAGCCTGGCGGAGCTCACGATCACGCCGGGGCGCGAGCGCCGCCCGTCCCGGAACGTCGCGCCGGGCGTGCCGCATCCCGACGAGAACGTCGCGGTCCTCTGCGACGTGAACCAGCAGACGCTGGATGCCGCCGCCGCGCGATTCCCGGGTGCGAAGACGTACACCGATTTCCGGCGGATCTTCGACCACCCCGACGACTTCGACGCCGTCGTCGTGTCGACGGCGGAGCACACGCACGCCCTGGCCACGTACCTGGCGCTCACGCACGGCAAGCACGTCTACTGCGAGAAGCCGCTGACCTACAACATCTGGGAAGCGCGCCTCATCCGGGAGACCGCGGCGAAGTACCCGCGGCTGTCGACGCAGATGGGCAACCAGGGGCACGCGTCGGACGCGCGGCGCACGATCCGGGAAATCCTCGAGACCGGTGTCATCGGCCCCGTCCACGAGGTCCACGTCTGGGCCGATCGCGCGTGGGGGCTCCAGGATGCGGAGTCGGCCGACAAGTTCGATCGGCCGCACGGGTTCTACAACGACATCCAGATCGTGGATCGCTTCCCGGAGGTGATGCCCGTTCCGCCCGAGATGCACTTCGATCTCTGGATCGGGCCCGCGCCGGAGCGGCCGTACCACGCCACGTATTTCCCGGGGCCGCGCTGGTATCGCTGGTGGGACTTCGGCAACGGGACGATGAGCGATCTCGGCAGCCACGACAACGACGTGCCGTACACGGTGCTGGATATCTGGCGGCCGGATGGAAACGGCGGCGTGCTCCTCGCGCCGCTGACGGTGGAGGCCTACTCCCACAACGTGCCGGTCGCACACCGCGAGCTCGCGCCGGCGACGATGAAGGTGACGTACGAGTATGCGGGGGTCGGGAATCAGCCGCCGCTGAAGCTCGTGTGGCACCAGGGGGACAGCAAGCCGCCCGGCTGGGTGCCGGAGTGGGGGCGCCGCTCCTGCGTGTTCATCGGCGAGAAGGGGATGCTGCTCGGTACCGGCAAGCTGCTGCCGGAGGAGCGCTTCACGGATTTCCAGGCGCCGCCCGAGCGGCTGCCGCGATCGCGCGGTCACTGGGTCGAGTGGGTCGACTACGCGAAGGGCAACGGTCCGGTGCCGGGATCGAACTTCCAGTACTCCGGCTGGACGACCGAGGCGAACCACCTGGGGAACGTCGCGTATCGGGCGGGGAAGAAGCTCGAATGGGACTACGCGAACGTGCGCGCGACGAACGCGCCCAACGCGGACCCCTTCATCCGGCGGGAGTACCGCAAGGGCTGGCAGGGCATCCTGCCGTCGAATCTCTCGGAATAGCGCCGGGCGGACGCCCGGCCCGTTGTGGCCATGCTGACGAGACGTGATTTCGTGAAACACGCCGCCCTGGTGCCCGCCGCCGCAACGCTGGCGCAGGGACGGGACCGCGCACCGCTCGAGACGAAGGAAACCGTCAATCCGCTGCCCGTCCGCGTGGGCATGACCGACTGGAACCTCGGCCGGCGCGGGGACATCTCGAAGATCACCCTGGCGCGGGAGATCGGCCTGGACGGTATCCAGGTGAGCGTGCAGTATCCGACGGACGGCAGCCCCACGCTGCGCGATCCGCACACGCAGGCCGCGTTCAAGCGCGCGGCGCTCGAGAACGGGGTGCAGATCTGTTCGCTGGCGATCGGCTCGCCGGGGAAGTCGCGGCTGCCGCTGCACACGAACCCCGCCGCGGCGATCCTGCTGGCCGAGGCGGTCGAGATCGCGCACAATCTCGGCACGAACAACATCCTGCTGCCGATTCTCGGCGACAGCCACATCGACATGACCAGCCAGGCGCAGGTCGACACCTTCGTCGCGATGATGAAGGAGCTGGCGCGCTACGCGGAGAAGTACGAGGTCGTCATCGGGCTGGAGGACTGGATCTCGGCGGAGGACAACCTCCGGCTGCTCGACGCGATCGGATCGGACTACGTCGCGGTCTACTACGACGCGCACAACATCCAGCCGCGCGTGAAGGACATCTACGCCGAGCCGAAGATGCTCGGCTCGCGCATCCACCAGATCCACGTCAAGAACGGCCGGATGCTGCTGTCGCAGCCCGGGGGCCGGATCGACTGGGTGCGCATGGCGCAGGAGTTCTACGACATCGGCTACCGAGGCTGGTACGTCCTCGAAACCGGTTCGCCCACGCGGGACATCGTCGCGGACACCCGCGCGAACATCGAGTACGTGAAGAAGACGTTCCGGATGCCTCCGCCGCGGGAGTCGTCTGACGAGTAACGGCCCCGCGTTCGCGGAGTGCCACGTCCTTGTCCGGGGAGACCAGCATGCGTGTTCGGGTGAGTGTGTGGGTGGTGGCGGTGTTCGTGATCACGCTCGCGGGCTGCGCGGGCCCTCCGGCGGCGGAAGAGAACCCGTACGTCGGGCGCTGGAACATCACGGGGACGGGACCGGACAGCGGGAACGTCTACTTCCTCGAGGTGAAGCAGAACGGCGACGCGCTCGAAGGCCTGTTCCTCGACCGAGGCGGGCACGCGACGCCGGTCTCGTGGATCAAGGTCGAGAACGGCGAGCTGCAGTGGCAGTACGGTGGCGGGAGCGACACGCTGCCCAAGCCGGCCTGCGGTCCGCTGTACCGCGCGAAGTTCGAGGACGGGAAGCTGGTCGGGCAGCACGAACTGCCGGGGGACCCGTGTCCGCAGCAGCGTCAGCGCCAGGGCGCCGCGCCGGAGCCGCGTACGGTGCACTGGGTCGGCGAGCGGCAGCCGGTCTGGCCCGCGTCGAATGCGAATGCGGACCATACCTACGGGACGCCGATCGTGATCGTCGGGCCGGGCGTCGGAAAAGAGGTGTGGGCCGGCCTGACGCCCGAGACGTCGCGGCGTCCCTGCGAGGACCGCTGGACGATCGAGAACGGCGTGATGACGAACGGGACGCCGGAGCGCGGCGAGCGGTCCACCTGCAATCCGTACACGAAGCAGAAGTTCAAGGACTTCCGGATCGAGGCCGAGTTCAACCTCGGTGAGGGACAGAACAGCGGCCTCTATCTGCGAGGCCGCTACGAGCTGCAGCTCATGCTCCGGCCCGACGGCGCCGAGCCGCCGCGCTACCCGGGCGGGCTGATGGACATCTACGGGTGGAAGCGCGCCGACGTCTACGCCGGCAACCCTCCGGGCGAATGGCAGATCCTGGACGCCGTCGTCGTCGGCAACCGCGTCACGGTGACGCTGAACGGCAAGCGCGTGCACGACAACGCGGTGCTGCCCGCGATCACCGGCGGCGCGATGGACAATGACGAGCTGGCGCCGGGTCCCATCATGATCCAGGGAGATCACTCACAGGTGTCGTTCCGCAAGCTCGTCGTGACGCCCATCGAGGAGGTGGGCACGTAGCGGAATTCGCTCCCGGCTCTGCGCCGGGCGCGTCAGGGTTCAGCGCGTTGGTGCTGAACGAGCCCGCCAGGCTCCTGGTTGCCGGCCTTCGCTTCGCCGCGCTCGATGATCCGGCCGATATGGCCGGCGATGACCTCCCAGAGCGCGGGAGGCAGGTCGTGCCCCATGCCTTCGATCAGCACGAGCTCCGCTCCGGGGATCGCCGCCGCCGTCGCGCGACCGCCGCTGACGTCGCACATGGTGTCCCTGGTGCCGTGGATGACGAGCGTCGGGACGTCGAGCGTGCCGAGACGCGACGTGCGGTCGCCTGAGGCGACGGTTGCAACGGCCTGCCGGGCAGCCGCCGCCTCGTCGTGGGCCCGGTCGTAGGCCAGGCCCGCACGCTCGGCGACTGCGGCGGGATCCGCCGGATAGTCGGGAGACCCCACCAGACCGGCAATGCGAACCGCACGGTCGACGTGCTCCTGTCGGGCTCGCGCCGCCGGGCCGCCGACGAGGGCCGCCATCACGTCCGGATGCGGGTATCCCACGCCCGCCGCGCCCGTCGTCGACATCATCGTCGTGAGCGACCGCACGCGATTCGGGAACTCGATTGCCATCGTCTGCGCGATCGCGCCGCCCATGGAGGCGCCGACGACGTGCGCAGGGCCGATGCCGAGCGCGTCGAGGAGGCCGATCGCATCCGCTGCCATGTCGGTGAGCGTGTACGACACCGATGACAGGTCCCCCGCGAGCGCAGCCTGCAGGTCCGGCGCCGTCGCGGCGTCGAGATGTGTCGAGCGCCCGGAGTCCCGGTTGTCGAAGCGGATCACCTGAAGCCCGCGACTCACGAGCGCGTCGACGAACCCCTCGGGCCAGTTGACGAGCTGCGCCGCGACCCCCATGACGAGCAGCACGACGGGATCCCGCGGGTCGCCCCGGCGCTCGTACGCGATGTCGAGCCGCGAGGGGCCGACGTTGGTCGCCATCCGTTCATTCAGCATGTCCGGTCTCCTCCGTGTCGAGGGCGCGAAGCGCGCGATCCAGATAGGCCATGAGGGGCGGATCCCAGCCGGCCAGCTCGATCGGTGGAGCGGCCGTCCGGAGATGCGCGAGCGCGTCGACGATCGCGGCGTCGCCTGCCGAGAAGTCGTGGATGAGCGCCCTCGCGCGTTCGGCGAGGGCCCGGACGCGCACGCTGGAAGGATCGTCGCCGGCGTCGAGGCAGGCGCGCAGTTCCGTGCCGAGTGCTTGCCATTGGCGCTCGATGCTCCCGGCCGGCCGCGCCCTGGCGCGTCGCGTCTCGACATGCCGTTCGAGGCGTGACATCGCTTCGATGGTTCGCAGGAGATTGGCCGCGTTCGCCTCGTCCGGGCCGGAGCGACGGCACATCCCACGCAGGCCGTCGCGCAGGCGGGTGAGCGCCTCGACCTGCTCTTCGACGCGCGCAAGGTGCTCGTGCAGAACCGAGGCGAGCGACTGGCCGTCATCGATGATCCGCCGGATCCCACCGAGCGGCACGCCGAGGTTCCGAAGCACCCGGATCCGGTAGAGGCGCCGGATCGACGCCTCGGTGTACAGCCGGTGGCCGCTTTCCGTTCGAGCGGGCCTCTCGAGCAGCCCGATCGCCTCGTAATGGTGGAGCGTTCGCACCGTGAGGCCGGTTGCCCTGGCGAGGTCGCCGACTCGCCAACGCGTTCCGGGCCCGGTGGATTTGGCGTCCGGTTCCATGGAACGGAACCGTACAACCTCACGCTACGTGAGGGTCAAGCCCGAATCTGACGTGCCCCTGCGTCGAGAGGCGTCCAGGTCAGCGGGTCGAGCCGCTGGACGAGCCGCCCGGCCGTGGCTGCCGGCCATCGTGAGCCCCGCCACCACTCCGGCGAGCAGCCCCATTGCCACGCGGGGATGGAGCATCGCCGTCGTGTAGAGGCTGCTTCGCCGCGTGTGGCCCGACCAGTTCCGGCCGCGCTCCCCGCCGTCGTCGGCAACCGGAGCGTGCAGGTTGTCGGGCCGCCCGTGGACCGGTCTGTCCGTCAGCTGTGCATCGAATGTCCAACGCTCCATGTACAGGTCCGCCAGGCGCGGTGCGAACCGGGCGAGGCTCAGCTTCGCGCCCGCCCCTCCGGCGATCAACTCGCGCACCGGGTGCTGCGCCGCGCGCAGGATGACGCGGGCGACGACGCCGGGCGCGTACACGGGCGGCACCGGCTGCGGCTCCACGCCGAGGTACGTGCGCGCTTTCTCGAAGAACGGCGTGTCGATGCTCGCCGGCTTGACGAGCGTCACCACGACCGGGACGCCTTCCTCCTCGAGCTCCATGCGCAGGCCATCCGTGAACGCCTTGATTGCGTGCTTCGCGGCACAGTAATTGGCCTGCAGCGGGATCGCGCGATCGGACAGGGCGCTCGCGACGTTGATCAGGACCCCGCCACGACCCCGCATGTGCCGGACGGCCGCGAGCGACCCGTAGACCTGCCCCCAGTAGTTGACGTCCATCTGCCGGCGCATGTCCTC
>CAYUPN010000030.1:42333-43504 GCA_964446605.1 uncultured Bifidobacteriaceae bacterium
TCCACCACCAGTGTCTCCGCCGCGGCGATTGGCAGGAGGCCGAGAAGGCTCTGCATGACCAGCGGGAAGGCCGTCGCGTTCCAGAGCTGCGGCGTGTTGGCGCGCGGATAGGCGCCGGGTGTCGGCCGCTCGCCGCGTGGGTAGCCACCCACGCACTCGGGGATCCGGTACTCGGGGTACAGCTGCGCGAGCGCGAACAGCGCTTCGGACAGATCGAGAGCCCGGGCATCGAACCCGAAGCGTCGCAGACCGAACACGATCGTCGCCTGCTCCACCGCCCAGACCGTGCCGCGGTGATAGCTCAGCGGGTCGTAGAACGCGTGTCCGGTCGACAGGGTGCGGATACCCCATCCGCTGAACAGATCCGGCGCGAACATCCGGCCGACGACCGCGGGCAGATGTGCGCGGTCGATCACCCCGCACGCCAGGCAGTGCCCGACGTTCGATGTCGCCGCTCGAATTTGCCGCTTCTCCGGGTCGAGCGCCAGCGCGTAGAACTGCTCGTCCTCGACCCACCAGTCGCGATTGAACCGCTCCTTCAGCGCCGTCGCGCTCGCGCGCCAGGCGCGCGCCTCGCGGGGCCGGCCCATCACGAGCGCCATGAGCGCCATCAGCTCCTGGGCCGTGTACCAGTACGCCTGCAGCTCGCACGTCGCGATCGGCGCGGGAACCGGCCGGCCATCGTCGTAGACGATGGCGTCGCCGCTGTCCTTCCATCCCTGGTTCTTCGCGCCCTTGCTCGACTGCGTCCGGTATTCGAGGTAGCCGTCGCCATCCGGGTCGCCGTACACGCGCGCCCAGTCGAGAATCCGGCGGGCCGTATCCCAGTGCTTCTCGAGATGCCGGCGCTCGCCGGTCCACGCCCACAGGTTGGCGAGCGAGATGACGAACATCAGCGGAGTCGCGAAGTCGGCGTAGTACGCGCCGTAGGGATTCAGATTCAGCCGCGCCAGGGGGCCGCTCCGGACCTGATACGGCACCCTCCCCGGCTGCTCGTCGCGCCAGTCGTCGAAGCGATCGGACTGAAGGCGCCCGAGCGTCGTGAGCGCGGCGCTGAGCGTCTCGCCGCCGTCGACGCAGCCGGCCTGCCATCCGGCCGTGAGCGCGTCGCGGCCGAAGAACGCGGGGTAGAGCGGCATGCCGGCCTGCGGGGCGAGCCACTCGTCGCGCA
>CAYUPN010000031.1:0-19227 GCA_964446605.1 uncultured Bifidobacteriaceae bacterium
GGATCAGGTCGGATCAGGTCGGATCAGGTCGGATCAGGTCGGATCAGGTCCCGCCTCGCCCGCGCGATCTTTCGCGGGCTTCGGCTGATCGGGTCCGCGCGGCCGCTCGCTGATCTCTGCTCGCGGCGCGCGATCAGGTCTGATCGGGTCCCGCCTTCGCGCTGCGCGCTTCGGCGGACCAGCTGAACCGTTGCTTCCCGGCGTGGATTCGCCGCGCGCGTCGTTGCACAATGGGAGCACGGCCGCGCTGCTGCTGCCGACTCCTCTTCAATCGAGACTGCTCAGGACACGTTGGCTCTCGTTCGACGTACGGCGATTCTCGTCCTCGTGGGTGCAATCGGGGCTGCGGCCGGGTGGGGCGCGCACTGGTGGTGGCGCGCGACGCATCCCCTCGTGCCGGCCGAGACGCCGGACGGATGGACGCCACGGGCGGCGGTCGCCGCCGGCAGCGGAGACGACGCGCTCGCCGACGGCTCGCGCTTCGAGGCCGCCTTCTCGGAGCCGTTCGGCGTCGCGATCGGCGCCGACGGCGCCATCTACGTCGCCGACGCCGGCGAGGCGCACGCGATCCGGCGGATCGCGCCCGATGGCACGGTCACCACGATTGCCGGGGGACGCCTGCGCGGATTCGCCGACGGCCGCGGGCCGGAGGCGGCCTTCGACACGCCGTCACACGTGGCCGTCGACCCGGACGGGACGCTGTACGTCGCGGATACCGGCAACGACGCGATCCGGGTGATCAGCCCGGACGGCATCGTCTCCACCCTGGTCCAGGGCGAGCTGCGTGGCCCGGTCGGCCTCGCCGTCGCACCGGACGGCCGGCTCGTCGCCGCCGATACGTACAACGACCGCATCGTCCTCATCCGTCGCGACGGCACGGTCGTGCCGATTGCCGGAACGGGCGAGCCGGGCTACGCCGACGGCCCGGGCGATCTCGCGCAGTTCGACACGCCGGCCGGCATTGCCGCGACCCGCGACGGCACGCTCATCGTCGCCGACACCGGCAATCACCTGTTGCGGACGATCGACGTCCACGGACGCGTGTCGACGGTGGATTTGGGCGGCGCGCGCCTCACGCATCCCGTTGCCGTCGCTGTCGACCGCAACGGACGGCTCTATGTGACCGAGCAGCGTGCGCGCGTGCTCGAGGTCGGGACGGACGGGCAGCTCAGGACGCTGACCTCGGGCGCAGCCGGGTTCGCCGAGGGCCTGGGCCGCACGGCGCAGCTCCGCAATCCGGCCGGCATCGCGGTCGCGCCGGACGGCCGCGTCGTCGTCGCGGACAGCGGGAACCGCCTGGTCAGGCTGCTCGATCTGCCCGAGCGGCTCGGTGCGTGGCCGCCGAAGCCGCCCGATTCGCCGTTCCGGGTCGACCTCGGCGCCATCAGCCAGCCGCCGCTGCTCTGGCCCCTCGAGCCGCAGGACGGCCCGCACGAGATCGCGGGCACGCTGGGGGAGCCGCGCGGGAACCCGGGAGGGGACGGCCGTGAGCGCTTTCACGCCGGCGTCGACGTCCGCGCTCCGCAGGGCACGCCGGTACGCGCCGTCCGTGACGCGCGCATCGATGCGGTCGTCTCGACCGGCGCGGTCAACACGCTCTCGGAGTTCCTCAGCACCGGCCCCGTCACGTACGTGCACATTCGCATCGGACGCGATTACCGCGACCGGCCGATCGTCGACTGGGCGCGGATCATCGACGACCCGGCGACCGGGCGCCCCGCCAAGGTGCGGGTACGTCGGGGCACGCGGCTGCCCGCGGGCAGCCTGCTCGGGACGGTGAACCGGTTCCAGCACGTGCATCTGAACGTCGGCGCGCCGGGCGAAGAGGGGAACGCACTGCTGGCGGGGCTTCCGGGAGTCGTCGACACCGTGCCTCCGATCATCCCGCCGCGGGGCATCGCGCTGACGACCGTCGAGGGGGAACCGCTGAAGGAACGCGTGCGCGGCCGCCTGGTGGTGCGCGGACCGGTGCGCATCATCCTGGAGGCGTACGACCGGATGGACGACAGCCCGCCGCGGCGGCGGCTCGGCTTGTACCGGCTCGGCTACCAGGTGCTGCTGCCCGATGGCACGCCGGCGCCCGGCTGGGATACGCCGCGCGTGACGATTGCCTTCGACCGTCTGCCCAGCTCACCGCTGGCGCCGCTGACGTTGTACGCGGAAGGCAGCGGCATCCCGTTCTACGGGACGCGGGTGACGCGGTTCCGTTATGTCGTGACGTCGAGACTGAACGGCGGGGAGATCGAGGAGGAACCCTGGGTCCCGCTGCTGCCCCCGGGGGAGTACGTCCTGCGAGTCCTCGCGGAGGACGCCTTCGGCAACGCCGCGGAGTCGGGCCGCGACGTGCCGATTCTGATCGACGTCCCGGACCCGTCCGAGCCAGCGCTGAGCGTGCCAGTGGATCGTTGAGACCCGATCAGACCTGATCAGACCCGATCACGGAAACCGCCCGAGCGCGTTCAGCAGGTCGAGGCGCGCGCGGCGAACGCCATCTTCCGCGACGGCAACGGCCGTATCGGCGTCACGCGCGCGCCGCTGCGCGTCGACGACCTCGATGTTGGTCGTCGCGCCGGCGCGGAAGCTGATGTTCGTGATCTCGAGCACCTGCTGCGCCTGCTCGGCCGCGGCCCGGTTGCGCTCGAGCACGCGCTCGCTGCGGCGGAGCGCCTCGTACGCGGCGCGCACTTCCGACGCGGCTTCGCGACGCGCGGCGCCGAGATCGGCCTGCCGCTGCTGCAGCAGCGCCTGCCGCTCCAGCCGCCGGCCGCGCCTCGCGCCCGAGTCGAACACCGGCACCGAGAACTGGATCAGGGCGCGCCAGCTCGCCTCCGGCGTGAAGATCGATCCCGGCTGCTGGAACTGCGGCTCGAAGATGCCCGCCACCGACGGGAACCACTCCGTCCGGCTGTCCTCCACCACGCGCCGGGCCGCATCGACTTCGAGCGAGAACAGCCGGATATCGGTCCGCTGCTCGATGCGATCCTGCACGCCGGCCAGCGTCTGCGCCTCGTCCGGAATCTCGAACGCCGGCTCGCCGGCGACGTCCACCGGCCCGTCGGCGGCGATCAGCACACCCAGGGCCTCCTGCGTGCGGTAGCGAGCCAGCAGCGCCTCCTCGAGCAGCGCTTCGTCGGTCGAGAGCGTCTGCTGCGCGCGCAGCTCGTTCAGGCGGCTGCTGGCGCCGGCCTGATAACGCTGGTGCGCGTACTCGTAGAACGCGCGCGCGGTATCCACGGCCCGCTGCTGCGCCTCGACGACGCGGCCCGCCGCGATGACGGCAAGGTAGGCCTGACCGGTCGCGACCGCAATCTGACGCCGGATCTCGTCCGCGCCCGCCTCGGCGACCTGCCGGTTGTCCTCGGCCTGGCGCCGACGCGCCCAGGTGGCCGGCGCGAAGAGCGGCATCGACACCGGCACGGACGCGCCGAAGGTGTTGCGTGGCGTCAGCTGCTGATCCTCGAAGCCGCGGCCCGAATCGAGCGTCGTGTTCGTGCCCTGCACCTGCACGGTGGGCAGCGCATCCGCGCGCGCCTGCCGCAGCAGGGCGTCGGCCCGCAGAATCGCCGCCGTGGCCGCGGCGATGGACGGGTTCGCGCTCGTCGCGCGGGCGATGGCGTCGTCGAAGGTGACCGTCTCGAGCGCCACGCGCGCCGGCTGCGCGGCCGCCAATTCCGGCGCCAGTCCGGCCCCCGCCGCCGCGAGTGCAAAGACACAGAAGCGCGAAAGGCGGGCAACTCTACTCATGAGCGGCGTCGTACTCCGCGGCTGCGTGCGGCACGGTGCGCCCTGCCGGCGCGAAACTCCGGACGATGACATACAGCACGGGGATGAAGAACAGGTTCAGGAACGTCGACACGAGCATGCCGCCGGCGACCGCCGTCCCGACCGAGTGGCGCCCCGCCTCGCCCGCGCCGTTGGCGAACACGAGCGGCAGCACGCCGAGGATGAACGCGAACGACGTCATCAGGATCGGGCGCAGGCGGATCCGCGACGACTCGATGGCGGCCTCGATGACCGACAGCCCGCGCTCGCGCAGCTGCTCGGCGAACTCGACGATCAGGATCGAGTTCTTCGCCGCCAGGCCGATGAGCATCACGAGCCCCACCTGGCAGTAGATGTCGTTGCTCAGCCCGCGCAGCCCCTGCGCCCCCACCGCGCCGAGCACCGCCAGCGGCACGCCGAGCAGGATGATGAACGGCAGCAGGAAGCTCTCGTACTGCGCGGCCAGCGTCAGATAGACGAGCAGCAGGCCCAGACCGAAGATCAGGACCGACTGCGTGCCGGCCTTGCGCTCCTCCAGCGACTGGCCGGCCCAAGCGAACGACATCCCCGGCGGCAGGGCCTGGCGCGCGGTGTCTTCCATCACCTGCAGCGCCTGGCCGGAGCTGAACCCCGGCGCGGCCGTCCCGTTGATCTCGGCCGACCGGAACAGGTTGAAGTGGCTGATGACCTGCGGCGCCGTCGTCTCCTCCACGCGCACCAGATTGGCCAGCGACACCATCTCGCCGTTGCGCGCGCGCGCGTAGAACTGCTGCAGCGCCGCCGGGTCGTTGCGGAACCGCTGGTCCGCCTGCACGTAGACGCGATACGCGCGGTTGTTGAAGTCGAAGTCGTTGACGTACTGCGACCCGAGATACACCTGCAGCGCGTCGGTGACCTCGCTGAGCGGCATGTTGAGGCTCTTCACCCGCTCGCGATCGATCTCCACGTAGAGCTGCGGGTCCGCCGCCGTGAAGGACGAGAAGACGCCGCGCAGCTGAGGCTGCTGGTTGGCGGCGCCGGTCAGCGCCTGGGTCGCCGCGGCGAGGTTCTCGATGGGGCCGCCGGTCTGGTCGAGCACCTCGAACTGGAAGCCGCCGAACGCGCCCAGCCCGCGGATGGGCGGCGGCAGGAACGGCACGACCACCGCGCCGCTGATCTGCGCCAGCGCGCCGCGCAGCCGGCCGACGACGGCCTGCGCCGACTGCGAATCGGCCGGCCGCTCTTCGAACGGCTTCAGCCGCACGAACAGGATCCCCCGGTTCGGCGCCGCGCCCGTGAAGCTGAACCCGCCGACGGTGAACGCGCTCGTGACCTCCGGCTCCTTCGCCAGCACGGCTTCCACCTCGCGCCCGATCCCGGACGTGTACTCCAGCGAGGCGCCGTCCGGCGCCTGGATCAGCACGATGAAGTAGCCCTGGTCCTCGTCCGGCAGGAACGCCTGGGGAACGGTCTGGTACACCCACCAGGTCCCGCCCAGCAGCGCGACGAACACCGCCGCGGCCGCCCAGCGCACCGCCATCACGCGGCGCAGCACACCGACATAGAGCTGCGTGCCGCGGTCGACCACCCGCTCGAAGAAGCTGAAGAACCGCCCCTTCTTCTCCTCCTTCCGCAGCAGGAGCGCGGACAGCGCCGGCGTCAGCGTGACGGCGTTGAAGACCGACAGGATGACCGAGAAGGCAATCGTGAGCGAGAACTGCTGATACAGCCGGCCGGTCGTCCCCGGGAAGAACGCGACCGGCACGAACACGGCGACCAGCACGAGACCGACCGCGATGACGGCACTGAGCACCTCGTGCATCGCTTCCGAGGCGGCCTGCCGCGCCGTGCGCCCGTACTCGTGGATGTGCCGCTGGATGTTCTCGATCACCACGATCGCGTCGTCGACGACGATGCCGGTCGCCAGGACGATGCCGAACAGGGTCAGCGTGTTGATCGAGAAGCCCAGCAGCTTCACGAACGCGAAGGTGCCGATGAGCGACACCGGGATCGTGATCGTCGGGATGATCGTGCTGCGCCAGTCCTGCAGGAACAGGAACATGACGAGCACGACGAGCAGAATCGCTTCGAAGAGCGTCTTGACGACCTCGGCGATCGACTCGCGCACCACGGTGGCCACGTCGAAGGACACCTGGTACTTCATGCCCGGCGGGAAGTTCTCCGACAGCCGGTCGAGCTCGGCGACCACCTGGTCATAGACGTCGAGGGCGTTCGCGGTCGGCAGCTGGGACACGCCGAAGCCGACCGCCTCGACGCCGTTGAAGCGCAGCTCGCTCGTGTACGCCTCGGCCCCGATCTCCGCGCGGCCGACGTCGCGCAGCCGCACGAGCGTACCGTCGGTGGACGCCTTGACGATGATGTCCTCGAACTCGTCCGGCTCGGACAGGCGCCCGGCGGCGCGCACGCTGATCTGGTACAGCTGCCCGTCCGGCACCGGCGGCTGGCCGACGGCGCCCGCGGCGACCTGCACGTTCTGCTCGCGCAGCGCGCTGACGACGTCGCCGGCCGTGAGCCCGCGCGCGGCCAGGCGCGTCGGATCGAGCCACAGCCGCATCGAGTACTTGCGCTCGCCGAAGATGATGACGTCGGCGACCCCGGGGATGCGCTTGAGCGCGTCGCGGACGAAGACGTCGAGGTAGTTGCTGAGAAAGAGAGAGTCGTACTCCCCGTTCTCGGCGTACACCCCGGCGGCCATGATGAACCCGGCGCTGCCCTTCGTGACGGTGACGCCGATGTTCTTGACCTCGTTCGGCAGGCGCCCGAGCGCCGTCGAGACGCGGTTCTGCACGTCGACCGCGGCCAGGTCCTGATCGCGGCCGACCTCGAAGGTCGCGGTGATCTGGCTCAGGCCGCTGCTGGTGCTGCTCGACGTGATGTAGAGCAGCCCCTCCGCGCCGTTGATGGCCTGCTCGAGCGGCGTCGTGACGGCGGTCTCGACCGTCTGCGCGCTCGCGCCGGTGTAGACCGACGTGACGTTGACCTGCGGCGGCGCCAGCTCGGGATACTGCGCAATCGGCAGGGTCGGAATGGCAATCGCGCCGGCGAGGATGATGACCAGCGCGAGGACGGTCGACAGGATCGGCCGCCGGATGAACGTGTCGACGAACATGTAGTGCTGACTCTGTTTCTGCCCTGCGGCTGGCGTTCCCTACCCCTGGGGCTGGACCGGCGCGCCGTCGCCGACCTTCTGCACGCCCGAGACGATCAGGCGGTCACCGGCCTTCAGCCCGTCGGCGACGACGTACTCGTTGCCGCGCAGCTGGCCGACGTGCACGGCGCGCTGGCGCGCGACGTAGCCCGACTCGGCCGGCTCGGCGAGGAACGCGAAGTGCTGGCCGTTGATGCGAACGACCGCGGTCGCCGGGATCGTCAGGCCCGGCTCGCTGCGCCACACCAGCACCGCGCGCACGAACTGCTCGTTGCGGAATCCCTGGCCGGCGGGCGCCGGCGCCTTGACGAGGATCGATTGCGTCGCGTCGTCGACCTGCGGCGAAATGAAGTTCACGGCGGTCTCGGCCAGGAGCTCGCCGCGCGCGTCCACGAGCCGGAGCGGCATGCCGGGCTCGAGCTCCGGCGCGCGCTCGAGCGGCACCTGGACGTAGACCTCGAGGCCGGCGCTCTGATCGAGCGTCGTCAGGACGGTCGAGGTGGTCACGCGATCCCCTTCGCGCACCGGGATGTCGCCGACGACGCCGGCGACGGGCGCGGTGACGCGGTAGTACTGCAGCTCGACGCGGCTCTCGCGCTCGCGCGCCTTCAGCGCTTCGAGCGACGCCCGCGCCGTGTTCAGGTTCGTCTCCGCCTGCTCGTACTCCTGGCGGCTGATCGCCCCCGCCTCGAGCAGCTGCGTCGCGCGTTCGAACTGCTGCTCGGCGTAGCGGACGGCCGCCTCCTGCGCGAGGCGGCTGGCTTCGTTGCTCTCGACGGCAGCCTCCTGGCGCAGCGGGTCGATCTGCAGCAGCGGCCGGCCCGCGGCGACACGGTCGCCCGATTTCACGAAGATGCGGCGGATGATCCCGTCGACCTGCGGCCGGATCTCGGACGAGCGCCGGGAACGGAGCGTGCCGATGTACTCGGACGTGATCGTCACGGGACGCTCGGCGAGCACCTGGACGCTCACCGGAACCGGCGCCGTCCCCGGCGCCGCGGCCGGCGCGGACGAGCCGCAGGCGGTGAGGAACAGCAGGAGCAGCGCCGCCGAAGCCGGGACGAACAGCCGCGGTCGGCGGGACAGCACGGAGGACGGAAGATCCATAAGCAGTGTTGGCCGGATGAGAGCGGCGAAGGCCGCACGGACGCCAGGCCCCGCGCAGAAGGGATGAACGACCCGGAAGCGCAGCAAGACGCCGACCCTTGATTTTGCCACAACGGGACGCACGGCAGGGCCCCGCCCCGGAGAACAGGCCAGAAGGGGCTATCCCATTCGACTCGCCTTCGGGCCGAGCCCGGGCTCGCTCATGGGAAGCGGGTGGAGGACGCGGCGACCGGCTGGCGGCCGGAATTCCGGCGCTCCACCAGCGCGTGGACCGGCACCCCGAGCGCCACGATCGCGACCCCGGCGAGGGCCTGACGTGGACGCGCCGACGCGAGCAGGACCAGGAGCACCGCGGCGAGCCCGATGAAGATGGCCGGCGTGACGGGGTAGCCCGGGGTGCGGTAGGCGCCCGGCGCACCACGCCGCCGCAGCCGGTACAGGCCGGCCACGCTGAGCGCGATGAACGCCACGGTGACGAAGATGAAGTAGGCGATGATGTCGTCGAACGTGCCGACGAGCACCAGCACGCCGGCGAGCCCCGCCTGCAGCGTGATGGCCCGCGCCGGCGTGCCGAATCGCGGGTGCAGCGCGCCGAGCGCCGGCGGGAACAGGCCGTCGCGGCCCATCGCGTAGTACAGGCGCGGCAGCATCATCATCACCGCAGCCAGGCTGCCCGCGACGGACACGATGACGATCGCGGCGAAGGCCGCGCCGCCGGCAGGCCCGAAGAGCGCCTGACCGGCCTGCGCGGCGAAGGTCCCGCCGTCGGTCACCGCTTCGATGGGCACGAGCCGGAAGAACGCCGCCGAGGTCAGGACATAGGCGAGCGTCACCACGGCGACCCCGTACGCCAGCGCGCGCGGCATCACGCGCTCCGCGTCACGGACTTCGCCGGCCAGCTTCGCCGCCTCCCACCATCCACCGAATGCGAAGAATGCGGAGACGAAGCCGCCCGCCAGCGCGGGGATGAGCGCCTCCGAACCGGGCCGCTGCGCGACGAACGGGACGAAGTGGCCCCAGTCGCCGCGCGGCAGCACGAATGCGCCCGTCACGATCACGCCGAGGGCGCCCAGTTTCAGCACCGCGAGCAGCGCGACCGCACGCGCGCCGAGCCGTGTGCCGGTGACGTTGACGAGCGCGCCGGCGAGAACGGCGGCCAGTGCCACCCCCTTCAACGCGGCCGGCGACAGCGCGATGAAGTAGCCGACGTGCGCCGCCAGGCCGGCGGCGAGCGCGGCCGTGATGCCCGGGTCCATCACCAGGCAGCACTTCCAGCCATACAGGAACGCCACGCGCGACCCGAAGGCCTCGCGCAGGTAGACGTACCCGCCGCCGGCCTCGGGGTAGCGCGCGGCCAGCTCGCCGTACGCGAGCGCGCCGGCCAGCGCCATGCCGCCGGTGACGGCCCACACGACCAGCAGCCAGAACGGCGATCCGAGCCCGCGCGCCATCGAGGCGGGCGTCAGGAAGATGCCCACCGCGATGACCTGGCCGACAACGAGGGCCGTCGCCGCGCCGAGTCCGAGCTGCCGGGTCATCGCCACATCAGGCGCACCGCCACCTGCAGCGCGCGCGGGCCGCCGCTGCCGAACACGCCGCCCGCCGTGGACACCGGGCGGCCGAAGGAAGAGGACCGGAGGAACCCGGGATCGGCAGGGTCCTCGCTGTCCCGCACGAGCACGTTGCTGAAACCCGAGTAGTTCACGTTGGACACACCGAGCACGTTCGTGACGTTGAAGACGTTGAACACCTCCAGCATCGGCTCGAGCTGCAGATCCCCGAACCGGATCGGGCGCGAGAACCGGATGTCCAGCGAGTCGAACCGGTCGTTGAAGCGCGCGTCCTCCGGGACGAGCGGCAGCGGCGTCCCGTCGACGCCGCCGCGCGCGTTCAGGTCGGTCAGCCAGGCATTGAGCTCGGCGGCCGTGCGGAACAGCCGCCCGCCGGCATTGCGCTGCAGCATCGGGATGCGCGACTGCCCCGAGGGCAGCAGGATGTCCATCGGCACGCCCGAGGCGAGCGTCCACAACGCCGAGACATTGACGCCGGCCGGCGCGTTCCAGGTGCCGGCGAAGGTGAACCGGTGACGCTGGTCGTTGGGCGTGGGGCCGTACTCGGCGCGCAGGTTGGACGGATCGACCGGACCGTTCGAGAACGGAATCTGGTCGTCGTTGGCGTAGTTGAACGCCTTCGAGAAGGTGTACGAGGCGCGCAGGCCGACGCCGCCGTCGAACCGGCGCTCCGCCGACACGAGCAGCGCGTCGTAGTGCGTCCGTGCGCTCGACTCGAGATTGACGACGCGGTCGGGGCCGCCCACGACCGGGTTGAACACCTCGCCGGCGGTACGTCCGATGATGAAGTGCGTGCCGAGCGCGTGCAGCCCGTCGACGCGGACGGTCCAGTGCTGTCCGACCTGCCGCTCGACGCCGAGACTGAACTGCTGCGTCATCGGGTTCTGCATGCCGTTGTCGATGATGTTGATGCCGGAGGCGCCGGCGCCGGGGAGCACGAAGCCGCTGAACGGGTTCGCCAGGCTCGGCGCGAACGGCGGGAACTGCCCCGTCGCTTCATCGACGAAGAAGACGTTCCCGGCACGCACCTCGATGGGCAGCGCCCGGCCGTCCAGGCCGCGCTCCAGCGACTGGATCTGCAGCGTGATCCGGTCATAGTAGATGCCGTACCCGCCCCGCACGCTCGTCCGCCCGTCGGCGGTGGACCAGTTGAACCCCACGCGTGGCGCCCAGTTGTTCGCATCGCGCGTCCGCCGCCCCTCGAGGAACGGGGCGACCAGCGGGTTGATCTGGTCGTACCGGCTGTTGTTCTTCACGTCCGTGTCCAGCTCGTAGCGCAGCCCGACGTTCAGGGTCAGCCGCGACGAGACGCGCCAGTCGTCCTGCACGAACCCGGCGACGTGCACGTTGTCGGCATCGGGAATGTTCAGGTCCTGATCGGGCCTGCCGCTCCGCAGCGTCACCGCGAACAGCAGATCGTTGTCGTTCACGACGCCGTCGCCGTTGTGATCGAACTGCGGGAAGTCCTGCACGAGCTCGATGCGCCCCTCGCGGAACACGCCGAGCCCGAACCCCGCGTCCACGCGCTGCACCTCGCCGCCGAACCGCAGGAAATGGGATCCCGCGGCCAGGCTCAGCGTGTTCGCGAGCTGGAGCCGGCGCTGCACGGTCGACTGCGGGACCCGGAACGACGATCCGTCCTGCAGGCTGGGGAACGTCAGCTGCGGGCCCGACGCCGTCGGCTGGATGGCGTTGTCGAAGTCGCTGATGCTGACGCTCGCGCTGTTGACGGCGCGCGGCGACAGCACGCGGGTCCACGTGCCGAGCAGCGAATGGTACCGGTTGCGGCTGCGCTGGCGCTGTGTCGCGGATCCGATCGCCCGCTCGATGGTGCTGGCGCCGGTGGCGTCGTCTCTCTGGCCGGCATAGCGGAGCATCACCGAGTCGGCGTCGCGGGGACGCCAGTCCACGCGCGCCATGCCGAGCACGTCGTCGAGGGGCGCCGGCGCGAAGGAGCGGCGGATCGCGCGCGCGGCGACGTCGCGCTCTCCCACCAGCACCGCGCCGTCCTGGTTGCGGTATTCGATTGCGCCGAAGCCGAAGAGGCGATCGGTGCGCAACGGCCCGCCGAACGAGGCCGAGAGCTGCTGCCGGTCGAAGGGCGGATCATCCGCCCCGGGGTCCGCGGTGGCGGGCACCGCCTGCAGCGAATCGTCGCGCAGGAAGAACGACGCCGAGCCGCGCACGGTGTTGCTGCCCGAGCGCGTGACGACGTTGATGACCGAGCCCGCCGAGCGCCCGAGCTCCGCCGAGAAGCGGCCGGTGGCAATCTGGAATTCCTGCACCGATTCCTGGACGACGTTCAGCAGCGGCCCGCCGACCACGTCGTCGTTGTTGTCCATGCCGTCGATCGTGATGTTGCCGCCGCGTCCGAGCTGGCCGGCCGACGCGATCAGCACCGAGTTGGCCTTCGTCGGATCGAAGTTCGGCGCGGGGCTGTTGCCCGGCACCAGCAGCGCGAGCTCGAGAAAGTTGCGGCCGTTGAGGGGCAGGCGCTCGATGGCCGGCAGGCCGATGACGGCGTCGACGTCGGAGCTCGTCGTGTCGACTGCGGCGATGCCGGCGCCGCGGACGACCACAGCCTCGCCCAGGTTGCCGACCGAGAGCACGACGTCCAGCGTCACGATCTCGCCCACGGGCAGCGTGAGCGCTTCGTACCGGCGCTCGCCGAGCCCGGGCGCCGTCACCCGCACGTCGATGTCGCCGGGCGCCAGGTCCGACAGGACGAAGCTGCCGCCGCCATCCGTCGTCGTGTCCCGGCGTCGACCCGTGGCGCGCGCGGTCGTCTCGATTGACGCGCCGGGCACCACCTGACCGTGCTGGTCACGGACCTGGCCCCGCAGCGTTGACGTCGCGGCGTGCTGCGCGACGGCGGTATCGGCCATGACCGATACGAGGACGGACAACGCGACCACTCGGCTGACAATCTGAAGCACCGTTCCCCTCCCAGGACCCTCGGACCGTTCCGGATGTCGGAACGGGACCCGCGAGTGTGACGCGTGCGCCGGGCCTGAGCAGTACGTGATTGGAGTAGAAGGCGGGCGACGAACAGGTTGGCCGGGTGGGCCCGGGTCAACTACCGGAGCATCTCCGGCACGGAGGAGCGTGCCGTCTGTGACGAACGGCGTCAGCCGACCCTGTGGACGCGATAAGATTCGGGGCTTGCTGTGGCTCCGCAGACCGAGCCTGGCGGTTCACTGGAGGAACGCAATGAGAGCTGCATTCTGCATGTGCGCGCTGCTGGCCGGAGTCGCGGCCCCTGCCGCTGCACAGGACAGCCCGCTGACGCAGGCGGCGCGCGATACGATGACGCTGGTGCGGACGAACGTCGTGAAATCCGCCGAGCAGATGCCGGAGGAGCACTACTCGTTCAAGCCGACGCCCGAGGTGCGCAGCTTCGGCGAGCTGGTGGGCCACATCGCCAACGCGAACTACATGATTTGCTCGATGGCCACCGGCGCGGAGAACCCGAACAAGGCCAACATCGAGAAGACCGTGACGGCGAAGGCCGACCTGCGCAAGGCGGTCGACGAGTCCTTCGCCTTCTGCGACGCGCAGTTCGCCGCGATGACGGACGAGAAGGGCCGGGAGACGGTGCAGCTGTTCGGGCGCCAGCAGCCCCGGCTGAACGTGCTGCACTTCAACAATGCGCACGACATGGAGCACTACGGCAACATCGTCACCTACATGCGGCTGAAGGGGCTCGTGCCGCCGAGCAGCCAGCGCTAGGACCTGTCGAGCGGCCAGGGTCGCGGACGGAAGGCCGGCGCCGCCGTGCGGGGCCGGCCCGCCGGACGCGTCGCAGGCCGCTGACCTGAGTGAGGAACGTGCGAATTTCCGCGTCGATACGCAAGCTGCCCGGCCACGAGGACCTGCCGCTGCCCGTCTATCAGAGCGCGGCCGCGGCGGCGATGGACCTGCACGCCGCGGTGCGCGAGCCGCTGACCCTGGCGCCGTCGCGCATCGCGCTCGTGCCCTGCGGCTTCGCGATGGCGCTGCCCGAGGGCTACGAGGCCCAGGTACGCCCGCGCTCGGGACTGGCCTCGAAGCACGGGCTCACCGTGGTGAACACGCCCGGCACCATCGATGCCGACTACCGGGGCGAGGTCAAGGTCGCGCTCGTCAATCTCGGCGCCGAGCCGGTCGTGATCGAGCGCGGCATGCGCATCGCGCAGCTCGTCGTCGCTCCCGTCGTTCGTGTGACGTGGGACGTGGTCGACGAGCTGCCCGAGAGCGCGCGCGGCGCGGGCGGGTTCGGATCCACCGGCACCGGGCCGTAGCTCCGGCCTAGCCGCGAGCCGGCACCCCGACCGGAGTCACCGCCGCTTCGTCCTCCTCGCCGGTCCGGATCCGGTACACCTTCTCGACCGGCAGCACGAAGATCTTGCCGTCACCGACCGATCCGGTCTGCGCGGCCTTCAGGATCGCCTTCACCGTCGGCTCGACGAAGTGGTTCGACACGCCGATATCGAGCCGGACCTTCTCCGAGAGCTCCATCTTCACGGTCATCCCGCGGTAGGTCTCGACCTGCTCGCGCTCGCCGCCGTGCCCCTGGACGCGGGTGATGGAGAGTCCCTGCACGTCGGCCTTGTAGAGCTCCTCGAGCACGGCGCTCAGGCGCTCGGGGCGGACGATCGCAACCACCAGCTTCATGACTGACCTCCCTGTGCAGTGGCCGACGCGAACGCGGGAGCCATCGGCGTGTCACGGTCGGGCAGCACGAGGATCGCCCCGTCGCCCTCCGCGTAGGCCTCCTCCCCGTGCTGGCTCACATCGAGTCCGAGGGCTTCCTCGGACACCTGGGCGCGCAGCGGCATCACGGCGCCAATCACCTTCAGCAGCGCGAAGCTGACCACCGCGCTGTAGGCGATGGTCGCCAGCACGGCCGCGATCTGAATCCACAGCTGGCCGGGATTGCCGAACAGCAGGCCGTCGGCGACGCCGCTCCAGGCCTTTTCGGAGAACACGCCGGTCAGCAGCGCGCCGACCATCCCGCCGAGTCCGTGCGCGGCGACGACGTCGAGGCTGTCGTCGAGGCGGGTGCGGACGCGAAACAGCAGGGCGTAGTAGCTCGGCACGGCGGCGATGCCGCCCAGCAGAATCGCGCTGATCGGGCTGACGTGTCCGGCCGCCGGGGTGATCGCCACGAGGCCCACGACGATGGCCGTGGCGGCGCCGACGGCGGTGGCCTTCCTGTTCCGCAGCAGGTCCAGCAGGGTCCACACCACCAGCGTCGCGGCGGGCGCCAGCATGGTCGTCACGAACGCGAGCGCCGCGGAGGTATTGGCGCCCAGGGCGGAGCCGCCGTTGAAGCCGAACCACCCGAACCAGAGCAGCCCCGCGCCGAGCAGCGTGAAGGGGACGTTGTGCGGCAGGAACGCCTGCCGGGCGTAGTCCTTCCGCGGGCCGAGCACCATCGCGGCCACGAGCGCCGCGACGCCCGCGTTGATGTGGACGACGGTCCCCCCCGCGAAGTCGAGCGCGCCCCAGCCATACAGCCAGCCGTCGGCGGCCCAGACCCAGTGGGCCACGGGCGCATAGACCGTGAGCATCCAGAGCGAGATGAAGATCAGGTAGGCGCCGAAGCGCATGCGCTCGACGATCGCGCCGGAGATGAGCGCGGCGGTGATGATCGCGAAGGTGCCCTGGAACGCCATGAAGAGCAGGTGGGGAATCGCGCCGTTCGCGTCGAGCGTGACTCCTCGCAGCAGGACGTGGGAGAGCCCGCCGATGAACGGACCACCCGGCGACAGCGCCAGGGAGTAGCCGGCGAGCGCCCACAGCACGCCGACGAAGCCGAGCGCCACGAAGCTCATCATCATCGTGTTCAGCGCGTTCTTGCCCCGGACGAGCCCGCCGTAGAAGAAGGCGAGCGCCGGCGTCATCAGCAGGACCAGCGCGGTGGCCGTCAGCATCCACGCGATATCGCCCTGATTCATGTGCACACCTCTTTCGATGGTCGCTCGGCCAGCCACGACGCGAGCGTGGATGCAGAGTGTATATCAGTGGTCGCGTAGTTAGCACGTTCCAAGTCGCACTTTCTCAAACAAAGTTCTATTCTGGCTATTCCGCCATGCACGTCATGCTTGAAGTGCATATTCGACTGAATGGACTGGCGTTCCAGGAAGCGAGCGTGCCGGGGGCCGTGAAGGCCGACCCGCCGGCCTTTTCAGCGGAAATCGCAACCCTCACACGTGCGGGGACCGGCGCCGGTGCAGCAGTGACGAGCCGCCAAATGGCTGACGTTGGTGCAGTAAAGTGCGGATGGGAGTCTGCCACCATGCACCATCGCACGCCTGCCTGCTGTCCACGCGTGATCGCGTCCGCGCTGCTCGCCGCCGCGGCCGTCCTGGCCCTTGCGGCGCCGGCGGCGGCGCAGATCGACGCGCGGATGTTCCGCTATCCCGACGTCTCCGCGACGCACATCGCGTTCGTCTACGCGGGCGACATCTGGGTGGTCCCGAAGTCGGGCGGCCTGGCGGCGCGCCTCAGCTCGCCGGCCGGCGAGGAATCCTTTCCACGCTTCTCCCCGGACGGCTCGCAGATCGCGTTCAGCGCGAACTACGACGGAAACACCGACGTCTATGTCGTCCCCGCCCTGGGAGGCGAGCCGCTGCGCCTCACCCATCACCCGATGACGGACCGGGTCATCGACTGGCATCCGGACGGGACGAGGGTGCTGTTCGCGTCGAGCCGCGAGTCGGGGCGCCAGCGCTACAACCAGTTCTACCTGGTCGATCGGACCGGCGGACTCCCGGTGAAGCTGCCGGTCCCGTACGGCGAGTTCGCGAGCTTCTCCCCCGACGGCCGCGACATCGCGTATGTGCCCCAGACGCAGTCGAACCGCACGTGGAAGCGCTATCGCGGCGGCTGGGCGCCGGACATCTGGCGCTTCACGCTCGAGGGCTTCGCCTCGAAAAACGTGAGCGACGATCCGGCGAACGACGAGTTCCCGATGTGGCACGGCTCGACGATCTACTTCCTGTCGGATCGCGGACCGCAGGGCCGTTACAACCTGTGGGCGCACGACACGGCATCGAGCGCCGTCCGCCAGGTGACGCACTTCACCGAGTACGACATCAGCCATCCGTCGCTCGGCCCGGACGACATCGTGTTCCAGGCCGGCGGGCGGCTCTATCTGCTCGATCTCGCCACGGAGAAGGTCGCCGAAGTCCACGTGCAGGTGGTCACCGACCGGATGACGCTGAAGCCGCGCGTGGAGAAGGTCGGCAAGGCGATCGCCTGGGCCGGCGTGTCACCCTCCGGCAAGCGGGCCGTGTTCGAGGCGCGCGGCGACGTCTTCACGGTCCCGGCCGAGCACGGCGCGGTCCTGAACACGACCCGGTCGTCGGGTGTCGCCGAGCGCTATCCGCGGTGGTCTCCCGATGGCAAGTCACTGGCGTACTGGAGCGACCGCACCGGCGAATACGAGCTCGTCGTCCGCCCCGCCGAGGGCCCCGGGGCCGAGACGACGATCACCGCGCTCGGTCCGGGCTTCCGGTACCCGCCGCACTGGTCGCCCGACAGCACGCGCATCGCGTTCGCGGACGACACCGGGCGCATCCGCATCGCCACCGTCGCGACGAAGGCCCTCGTCGAGATCGATCGCAGCCCGCTCTGGCTCTCGCATGGAGCGCTGCAGGGGTTGACGCTCAACTGGTCGGCCGACTCCCGGTGGCTGACCTGGTCGCGGCCGCTGGAGTCGGGGACACGGGCCCTCTTCGTGCACGACACGAAGAGCGGCACGACGTCGCAGCTGACCTCCGGGTATTTCGAGGACGTGGTGCCGGTGTTCGACCCGAAGGGGGAGTACCTCTTCTACCTGTCGAACCGCACCTTCGAGCCGGTCTACAGCGACTTCGACAACAGCTGGGCGTACCCGAACGCCACGCGGATCGTCGCGCTGCCGCTGCGCGCGGATGTCCCGTCACCGCTCGCCGCCCGGAACGACTCGGAGCGCGCACCCGCGGAGGAGGACGGGGCGACGGCCGGGAAGAAGGACGGCACCGCCGGCAAGCCGGCCGCCGAGGGCAGCACGGATCAGAAGAAGAAGGACGAGACGCCAGCCCCGGTCGGGATCGACATCCAGGACATCGAGGTCCGCGCGGTGGTGCTGCCGCCGGCCGCCGGCAACTACGCGCAGCTGTTCGCCGTCGAGGGCAAGCTCCTTTACCGGCGGGCGCCACGCACCGGTTCCGGAGACCGGCACCAGACGCTCGTCCAGTTCGATCTCCGGAAACGCGAGGAGAAGACGCTGCTGGACGAGATCGACCGCTTCGAGCCGACCGCCGACGGCAAGCGGCTGCTGGTCGCGAAGGACGGCGCCCACGCGATTCTCGAGCTGAAGGAGTCGATGAAGTTCGAGAAGCCGATGCGGACGGCGGAGATGGAAGCGCCGGTGGATCCGCCCGCGGAGTGGAAGCAGATGTTCGCGGACGCGTACCGCTTCGAACGCGACTTCTTCTACGACCCGGGCATGCACGGCGTGGACTGGGCGGCGATGCGCGACCACTACGCGACGCTGCTGGACGATGCCGTCACCCGCTGGGACGTCAACTTCGTGCTGGGCGAGTTCATCGCGGAGCTGAACGCGTCGCATACGTACCGCGGCGGCGGCGACGCGGAGCAGGCGCCCGAGCGCGGCGTGGGCATGCTGGGCGTCGACTGGGAGCTCGCGGACGGCGCGTACCGGATCGCGCGCATCATCCGCAGCGGCCCGTGGGATGCCGGCGACGTCAGGTCGCCGCTGGCGGATCCCGGCCTGAACGTCAAGGAAGGCGCGTACGTGCTCGCAGTGAACGGCGTGCCGCTGGACACGGCCCGGGATCCGTGGGCGGCGTTCCAGGGCATGGCCGGCCAGACGGTCATGCTCACGGTGAACGACCGTCCCACGGCCGAGGGGGCGCGGCAGGTCGTGGTCCGCTGCCTGGACGATGAGACGGAGCTGCGCTTCCGCGCCTGGATCGAGGAGCGGCGCCGCCGCGTGGACGAGGCCACGAAGGGACGGGCGGGCTACGTGTACGTCCAGAGCACCGGCGTGAACGCGCAGAACGAGCTCGTGCGCCAGTTCATGGCGCAGTTCACGAAGCCGGCGCTCGTCATCGACGAGCGCTTCAACAGCGGCGGGCAGATCCCGGATCGGTTCATCGAGCTGCTGAACCGGCCCATCCTCAGCTACTGGGCGGTCCGCCACGGCAAGCGATGGCAGTGGCCACCGGTGGCGCATCGCGGCCCGAAGGTGATGCTGATCAACGGCTGGAGCGGGTCGGGCGGCGACGCGTTCCCGTTCTACTTCCGCGAGGCGGGTCTCGGCCCGCTCATCGGCACACGCACATGGGGCGGCCTGATTGGCATCACCGGCGCGCCGCCGCTCGTCGACGGCGGCCAGGTGACCGTGCCGACGTTCCGGATGTACGACGTCCGCGGCGGCTGGTTCGCCGAAGGGCACGGTGTCGATCCGGACATCCGCGTGGACGAGGATCCGACCGCGCTGGCGCGCGGCAACGATCCGCAGCTCGAACGCGCGATCGAGGAGGTCCTCCGTCAGCTCGAGGGGTTCCCGGCCGAGCCGAAGCGGCCCGATTACGAACGGCGGGTGCCGGCGCCCGCCACGACGACGGCGAACGACGCGAACTGATC
>CAYUPN010000031.1:19327-24440 GCA_964446605.1 uncultured Bifidobacteriaceae bacterium
ACGAACGGCGGGTGCCGGCGCCCGCCACGACGACGGCGAACGACGCGAACTGATCGCGCGGCCGCGTCGCGGGGCAGACACCGCGCGGGCCGTCAGGTCCGCGCGCGGACCTGGCGCGCCTTCATGACCTGCCGATGCCGGAAGCAGGCGACGAGATGGTCGTTGACCATTCCCGTCGCCTGCATGAAGGCATAGCAGATGGTCGAGCCGACGAACGTGAACCCGCGGCGGCGAAGGTCGCGGCTGAGCGCGTCGGATTCCGGCGTGCGCGCCGGGACGTCGCGGAGCGTCTGGAACCGGTTGATCGCCGGCCGTCCCCCGACCTGCGCCCAGACATAGCGGTCGAAGCTGCCGAACTCGTCCTGCACCCGCAGGAACGCCTGCGCGTTGCGGACCGCGCCGGCCACCTTCAGCCGGTTGCGGACGATGTTCGGGTTCTTCAGCAGGCGCTCGACCCGCGCCGTCGTGAAGCGCGCCACGCGCGCGGGGTCGAACCCCTCGAACGCCTCGCGGTAGTGCTCCCGCTTCCGCAGGATGGTGATCCAGCTGAGCCCGGCCTGCGCCCCTTCCAGCAGGAGCATCTCGAACAGGTGCCGGTCGTCGTGCGACGGCACTCCCCACTCGGTGTCGTGGTACGCGACGTAGAGCGGATCGGTCCCCGCCCATGGACACCTGACGACAGGGTCGGTACGTCCCATGCGGCCTCAGACCTTGCGCAACCGGATCGACGCGATGTCGTGGTCGGCGCCCTTCCGGAAAATCAGGTGCGCGCGTTCACGGGTCGGCGCGATGTTCTCCGTGAGGTTCACCAGGTTCACCTCACTCCAGATGCGCCGCGCGGTCCGGACGGCGTCCGCGTCCGACAGCGACGCGTAGCGGTGGAAGTACGAGCGCCGATCCTGGAAGACCGTCTCGCGCAGCGTCATGAACCGCTCGACGTACCAGCGTTCGATGTCCGCCGGGTCCGCGTCGATGTAGATCGAGAAGTCGAAGAAGTCGGACACGGCGAGCGACCGTCCCTGCTGGCGCTGCGGCGTCTGCAGGACGTTGAGCCCCTCGAGGATCATGATGTCGGGCCGGCTGACTTCCTGCTCCTGCCCGGAGACGATGTCGTACGCGAGGTGGGAGTAGACGGGTGCGGCGACGCGGGGCTGGCCCGACTTGACGGCCAGCAGGAACTCGAGCAGCCGCCGGACGTCGTAGCTCTCGGGGAACCCCTTCCGGTGCATCAGGCCGCGCGACTCGAGCACGGCATTCGGATAGAGGAACCCGTCGGTGGTCACCAGGTCGACGCGCGGATGATCCGGCCATTGGGACAGCAGCGCCTGCAGGATGCGCGCGGCGGTGCTCTTGCCGACCGCCACGCTGCCGGCGATCCCCAGCACGAACGGCACCCTGGCGGACGGCCGGCCCAGGAAGACGTCGGTCGTCGCGTGCAGCGCCTGCGTGGCCGCGACGTAGAGGTTCAGCAGACGCGTGAGCGGCAGGTAGATCTGCTCGACCTGCGTCAGCGTCACCTGCTCGTTGACGCCGCGCAGCGCGTACAGGTCCGCCTCGGTGAGCAGCAGCGGCGTCTGGTTCCGCAGCGCCGCCCACTCCTCGCGCGAGAACGCGACGAATCGAGACGCGCCCAGTCCGTCGTCCATGAGTCCTAACGCCGGCGAAGCGGGACCCGGATGACGCGCGTGCCGTCTTTCCGGCGGATCTCGACGTCGACGACGTCGCCCCACAGGCGTGATGCCATGGCCATCGCCAGGGCGTCCCGTCCCGGCGTCGCGTGCCCGTCGACGCCGACGATCACGTCTCCCATCTCCAGCCCGGCGGCTGCCGCGGGGCCGTCTTCGTCCACCACGATCACCCGGCATCCGCCGTCGGCGGCGGACGTCGAGACCCCGAGCGAGGGGAAGGTGCTCCAGCGCTCGTACGGCACGCCCCAGACGAAGCGCGCGTAGGATGCGCGTACCGCGTCGCGCGGCCCCTCGTCACCGGCGACCGGAACGGGAATGACGCTGGCGATCGGCTCGTCGGTCCAGTTCCTCGCCTGGCGTTCGATCCCCACGCCGTAGGCCGCGTGCCCTGCCCCGACCAGGATGACGCCGAGCGTGCCGGACGGCTTCGTCTCGAGCGCGCGCAGCATGTGCCAGGCCATCGCGGCGTCCCACGTCGCCTGCGCGGCGAGCAGACCTTTCCACGTCTGCTCGTCGAGCCGGCCGTGGGCGGATCCGCTCCCGAGCGCCGCTTCGAGGTACGCGCGGAGCTCCGGCGAGTCGACGTCGACCCGCGGCGGCAGGTGCGCCGACTGCTCTGCCGTCAACGCGTCCAGTCCTCCGCGCCGCACCGCCGTGACGGTCGCCCGCGGGATGTTGATGGCGTGCAGCGGGATGCGGTGCGCGCGTGCGAACGCGAAGAGATCGCGGTAGTAGCGCCAGTCGTAGCCCCAGTGCTCGTACCACTGCGAGCGCTCGAGGAAGTCGTCCTCGGACAGGCGGCCGGCGACCCAGTCGTCGAGGACGGGCTGCGCCGAGGCCGGCAGCATCTCGAGACCGATGGCGAGCGGCCGCCCGCGGCGCTGCAGCGCCTGCAGCACCTGAAGCTGCACCCGATGTGCCTCGAGGCTGGTGTGCGTCTCGCCGATGAGGAGCAGCCGGGCACGCTCGAGCCGCGCCGCGAGCTCATCGGGGCCGAGAGTGGCGCCGTCCTCCGTGTCCACGGGCGCATCGAGCACGAGCGGCACCGTGCGGCCGCGACGGTCCGGATCGCCGATGGCCAGATCGTAGGTCGAACGTCCAGCCGGCGCATCCGGCTGGCGCGCCGCGCCGGCAGTCGCGGCGTGCGCCGCAGGGATCGCGGCGGCGAGCAGCAGGGCGGGAAGCAGGAGGCGCATGCGGAATCTGCTGCTCATCGTATCCCGTCTGCCGCGCAGAATTGACAGACGGGTGCAGCGAGTGGCGAAATCAACAGATGGCCATCCCGCTCCTCCAAGTCGACGCGTTCACCGCGGCGCCGTTCCGTGGCAATCCGGCTGCCGTCTGCCTGCTCGATGCACCCGCGGACCCGGCATGGATGCAGCACGTCGCCGCCGAGATGAACCTGGCCGAGACGGCGTTCGTCGTGCCGGACGGTGAAGGGTTCGGACTTCGCTGGTTCACCCCCGAAGTCGAGGTCGCACTGTGCGGACATGCCACGCTGGCCTCGGCGCACGTGCTGTGGGAAACCGGCCGCGTCCCGGCCGGGCGGGAGATTCTGTTCGAGACGTTGAGCGGCACGCTCCGCGCGGAGCGCGACGGCGACCGGACCGCGATCGAGCTGCCGTCGCGTCCGGTCGCGCCGGGCACGCCGCCGGCTGCGCTGATCGACGCGCTCGGCGCCGCCCCGCGCGCCGCGTTCGCGACCGTCGCGGGCGGAACCGGCGCACACGGCAACCATCTGCTCGAGTACGACAGCGAGGAGACGGTCTCGGCCCTGCGACCCGATTTCGCGCGGCTGCGCGACGTCCCGGGCGGCGTGATCGTCACCGCGCGCGGGACCGGCCGCTTCGACTTCGTCTCGCGGTTCTTCGCCGCGCCGTACGGCATCGACGAGGACCCGGTGACCGGCTCGGCGCACTGTTCGCTGGCGCCGTTCTGGGCCGACAAGCTTGGCAAAGACGTGTTTCTGGCGTGGCAGGCGTCACGCCGGGGCGGTGAGCTGGAGGTGACGCTCCGGGGTGACCGCGTGCGCCTGGCCGGGCACGCGGTCACCGTCTTGCGCGGCGAGCTCGTCGCCTAGAACAACCCCTCCACCGTGAGCGGCGAATCGGCCTTCGCCCAGGCGGCCACGAACTCGCGCTGCACCGCGGCGGCTTCCGAGTCGCGGCCCTGCGCCTCGAGGCTCTTCGCGAGACCGAAGAGCGCACGGGCGCTCCGGGGATTGAGCTCGAGGTCGCGGCGGAACACCTGCTCCGCGTCCGCGGCACGCCCCGCCTTCAACAGGACCGCGCCGAGCGTCTCGCGCACGGACCAGGGCCAGGGCTCGGGCTCGTCGTACTTGAACGCATCCTGGCGCGCCACGGCGAGCTCCAGGCGCCGGACGGCTTCGTCCGGGTCCGACGCCAGCTGCCCCTTCAGCAGGTGGCCGACCATCTCGAGCACTTCGGGTCCGGTGTTCCAGACGACGACGCGGCGGTCGTCCGGAACCGTCCCGCGAATACGCTCGAACGTGGCGGCCTCGCGCTCCGCCTCGGCGGCGCGGCCCGTCATCCCGTACGCGAGCGCGCGCGCGTACGCGTCGAACGCGGCAAGCAGAGGACGCGTTCCCGCATCGGGACGCGGCGCGTCGAGAATCGTCTGCCAGCGATGGAACCGGACGTGCGCGAGCAGCGGCATCGCGAGCCCCCACTCGGCCATCTCCGGCATCTGATCGACGTGCGGCGCGAAGAGCTGCGCCAGCTTCTCGCCGTGCTCCACCGCGTCCGCGTACCGGCCCGTCAGGATGTTGCCGACCACGACGAAGTGGACGTTGTGGCCGTAGTACATCTGGTAGACGCCCTCGGGGCGCGCGATGTCGATGTAGCGCTCGTCCGCTTCGGCCGCGCGCGCGTTGAGATCCGCGACGCGGTCGATGTAGCCGGTGTGGATGTAGATGTGCGTCGGCATGTGGACGAGATGGCCGGCGCCCGGCACGAGCGATTCGAGCCGGGACGCGCTGGCCAGGGCGCGCTCCGGCGTCTTCGACGCCTCGACCGCGTGGATGTAGTAGTGGTTCGCGCCCGGATGATCCGGGAACCGCCGCAGCACGCGCTCGAGCACCTGCACGAGTTCCGCGGTCCCCTCTTCGGGCGTGCCGTCCGCACGCCAGAGTTGCCACGGCCGCAGGTTCATGATCGAGTCCGCATACATCACCGCAATCTCGGGATCATCCGGAAAGCGGTGATACGCCACCCGCATGGCGTCGCTGTACCGCCGGTTCAGCACGTCGTGATCGGCCCTGGGGTCGAGCGAGTACCTCGCCGCGAGCGCCTCGGCCAGCGCCGCTTCGGCAGGCCAGCCGCCGCGGCTGAGCGCCACGGCCTTCTGCGCGGCGTCGTACGCACGCTGCAGCCGCTCCCCTTCGAGCTTCGAGACGTCGCGGTTGT
>CAYUPN010000031.1:24540-41987 GCA_964446605.1 uncultured Bifidobacteriaceae bacterium
GCGTCGTACGCACGCTGCAGCCGCTCCCCTTCGAGCTTCGAGACGTCGCGGTTGTAGTTCAACCCGAGCGCCACGCCGACCCCCCACCACGGCATCGGCGCCTGCGGATCGAGCGCCGCGGCCCGGAGGAAGGACTTCTCGGCCTCGGCGTGGTTGAAGTTGTAGAGCAGCACGAGTCCCTGATCGAAGAACTGCTGCGCCTCGGCGCTGCTCGTGCGAATCGGATGGCTGTAGGTACCCAGCCCCGGCAGCAGCGTCGCCTCGCTGTCGGGGTTTGCCGCCGCCGGCCACGCCACCGAACAGATGGCGGCGGCCACCAGGGCGGCGCGCGTCCATGACTGCATGCGGTCCTCCATGTCGGTATGAATCGGGGAAGAAGGACGATATGACCTCACAAAGGACGTATACGGCCCGACCGGACGGTCCGGTTCCGCGGGTCCTCGGAGACGACTCACGCCGTCTTCCAGGCGGGGTTGTAGAAGGGAGTCGGCACCACGCGGGCGGCGGCCCGGTGACGGACCGCCTCCACCGTGACCTCGACTTCGCACGTGGTGCCCTCACCGACGTGCGGCGCCTCGATCGTCGCCAGCGCGATCAGCCGCTTGAGCATCGGCGACCAGGTGGTCGACGTGGCCTTTCCGATCTGCCGGCCCGCGCGGTACACGGGGACGGCGGCGCGGGACGCGACGGTGGGAATCTGCGGCGTCAGTCCGATGCGCGTGTACAGGGACTCGACCGCGTTCCAGTCGATCTCGAGTCCGACGATCCGGCGCGCGATGCCACGCCGGCGTTCCTCCCGGATCGCGTCGCGTCCGATGTACGGCCCCTTGCGGTCGCTGACGAGCCGTCCGAGCCCGAGCTCGTCCGGCGTGTACCGCTGGAAGTCGGCGACCTTGCGCGCGCTGGCGAAGTCGACGTCGATGAGCAGCAGGCCGGCCTCGATGCGTGCGACGTCGAGCGCCAGCAGGCCCGCCGGGCGCGCGTCGAATGCGCGGCCGACCTCCATCAGCCGATCCCACACGTCCGTCGCGCGCTCCCACGGAATCCAGATCTCGTAGCCGAGATCGCCCGTGTAGCCGGTGCGCGAGATGTCGACGGGCACCCCCGCGATCGCCCCGCGCGTGACCCGGAAGTACTTCAGCGTGCCGATGTCGGCTTCGGCCGCGGCCTGCAGGAGCTGCCGCGACGTCGGGCCCTGCACGGCAATCGCCGCCACGCGTTCGGAGATGTCCTCGACGTCGACGTCCAGCCCCGCCGCGTTCAGGCGGAACCACCGCAGGCTCGGATCCGCCGCGGTCCACCGCCACTCGTCTTCGTCCAGTCTCGACACCGTGCCGTCGTCGATCACCTTGCCGCGCTCGTCGCACCACGGCGTGTAGATGACCTGCCCGGGCGCGACGCGCGTCGCATCGCGCGTGACGATGCGGTCGACGAGACGGGTGGCGTCGCGTCCGCGGGCGAGGTACTTGAACAGCGGGGAGACGTCGATCAGCGCGGCGCCGTTGCGGATCGCGGCGTACTCGTGCTCGTGGGTCGTCTCGTACGCGCTGACGGCATAGTAGCCGGCCCATTCGCGGTAGTTGAGGCTCTCGCACAGGGGCGCCGTCCGCGAATGGAGTGCCGTGCCTTCCGGCATGCGGCGGACGATAGCACGGGACGTCGGCGATCGGCAGCACGCCAAGCCCGGCCGTAGCGGGGGCGACCGCCGCGCCTGTGGCACAATCCACCGCGCGATGCGGTACGACGCAATCGTGGTGGGCGGCGGACACAACGGGCTCGTCGCCGCCGCGTACCTGGCCCGCGCCGGACGCCGTGTGCTCGTGCTGGAGCGCCGGCATGTCGTCGGCGGTGCGGCCGTCACGGAAGAGGTCTTCCCCGGCTTCCGCTACTCCGTCTGCTCCTACGTCGTCTCGCTGCTGCGCCCGGAGATCATCCGGGAGCTCGACCTCCCGCGGCACGGGCTCGAGATCCTTCCGCTCGACGGGACGTTCACGCCGATGCCGGACGGCAATCATCTCTGGCGCACGAACGATCACGGCCGGACGTTCCGGGAGATCTCGCGGCACTCGCGGCTCGACGCGGAGGCGTACGACGAGTACGGCCGCGCGATGGTCGAGATGGCGCGGTTCGTGAAGCCCATCATCGACGGGCCGCCGCCCGATCCCTGGTCGATGCGGCCGCGCGATCTCGGGCGGCTGCTGTTCCTCGCGCGCCGCTTCCGCGGGCTCGGCGACACCGACCGCATCAACCAGATCCAGCTCATGACCATGAGCGCGGTCGACTTCCTCGACCAGTGGTTCGAGACCGACGTGCTCAAGGCCACCATGGCCGCCAGCGGGATCATCGGGACCTTCCTCGGCGTGCGATCGCCGGGCACCGCCTACGTGCTGCTCCATCACTACATGGGCGAGATCGACGGCGTGTTCCGGTCCTGGGGACTGCCGCGTGGCGGGACCGGGGGCATCTCGAACGCCATCGCGTCCGCGGCGCGTGAAGCCGGAGCCGAGGTCCGCACCGGTGCATCCGTCGGCGGCATCCTGGTGCGCAACGGGCGGGCGCGCGGCGTCGTGCTCGAGAGCGGCGAGGAGATCGGCGCCGATCTGGTGCTCTCCAGCCTCGACCCGCGCCGGACCTTCCTTCAGCTCGTGGGGGAACGTCACCTGCCCGCGGCGTTCGCCGCCGGCGTGCAGCGCTACCGGTTTCGCGGATCCTCCGCCAAGGTGAACCTCGCGCTGGACGCGCTGCCGGATTTCACCTGCCTGCCCGGAGCAGGTCCGCACCTGCGCGGCGCGATTTCGATCTCGCCGTCCGTGGACTACATGGAGCGGGCGTTCGACGAAGCAAAGTACGGCCGGTTCTCGCGGCGGCCGTACATCGACATCGTGATCCCCTCGCTCAGCGATCCGACCGTGGCGCCACCGGGCAAGCACGTGATGTCGTGCTTCGTGCAGTACGCGCCGTTCCACCTGGCCGACGGCTCCTGGGACGAGCAGCGCGACGCCTTCGGCGATGCGGTGGTCGACACGATCGCGGAGTACGCGCCGAACCTGAAGGACATCATCCTGCACCGGCAGGTCGTCACGCCGCTCGATTTGGAGCGCGAGTGGGGGCTGTCCGAAGGCAACATCTTCCAGGGGGAGCTCTCGCTCGAGCAGCTGTTCTTCCTGCGCCCGGTGCCCGGCTGGGCGCAGTACCGGACCCCGATCGACAGCCTCGTGATGTGCGGGTCGGCCACGCATCCCGGCGGCGGCATCATGGGCGCGCCCGGACGCAACGCCGCGCTGATGGTGCTCAACGGATGACCCCCCGGCCCGTCGTCATCGGCGCGGGACCGAACGGGCTCGTCTGCGCGACGCTGCTCGCGCGAGCCGGGCTGCGCCCGATCGTGCTGGACGCGCGCGACCGTCCGGGCGGCGCGGCGGCCACGTCGGAGATCGCACCGGGGTTCCGCGTGCCGGCTTTCGCGCACAGTGTCGCAATCCGGCCGGACGTCGCCTCCGCATTTGGCCTCGCCACGCGAGTACGCATCGCGTACCCGCGCATCGCCGCCGCGGTGCACACCGGTGATGGACGGCTGCTGGCCATGCCGGCCGGGGTCGCACATGGCGCCGAGGCACTGAAACCGTTCTCCACGCGCGACGCGGAGCGATGGCCCCGCTTCTGTGCGAACGCCATGGCGATTGCGTCGGTGGTCACGCAGCTCCTCGAAGCCGTGCCGCCCTCCATCGACGAGCCGTCGGGCCGCGATCTCTGGACCCTCGTCCGCACGGGGCGCCGGGCGCGCCGGCTGGGGCGCGCGCGCTTCTACGAGCTGCTGCGGTGGGGCCCGATGCCGATTGCGGATCTCGCCGCGGAGTGGTTCGAGACGCCGGCGCTCGCCGCGCTGCTCTGCTCGCGCGGTGTACTGGGCATGCACGCGGGGCCGCGATCGGCGGGCACTGCGGCCCAGTGGCTCCTCCAGTCGGCGATCGAGGGACACCCGCTCGGACTGCCCGGCATGAGTGGCGGCGGTCCGGGCGCCATCGCGGACGTTCTCGCGCAGGCGGCCGTGCAGGCAGGCGCCGAGATCCGGTCCGGTGCGGCGGTTGCGCGCATCGAGGTCGACGAGCGCGGCGCGCACGGGGTGACGCTGCAGGATGGCACGACAGTGGAGACGTCCACGATCGTCTCCGGCGTGGATCCCCGTCGGACGTTTCTCGATCTGATCGATCCCGTCTGGCTCGCGCCGTCGTTCCGGCAGCAGGTCCGTAACTACCGCTGTCGTGGAGTTCTCGCGAAAGTGAACCTGGCGCTGTCGGCGATGCCCCGATGGCGCGGACTGGACGGACCGGCCGCACAGGATGCGCTGTCGGGACGGCTCATCGTTGGCGGCAGTCCGGACGATATCGAGCGTGCGTTCGACAGCGCGAAGTACGGGCAGATGTCCCCGCGCCCCTGGCTGGAGGTCACGATGCCGTCCCTCCTGGATCCGGCCCTCGCCCCGGCAGGCGCG
Organism: uncultured Bifidobacteriaceae bacterium; assembly: GCA_964446605.1. GTDB lineage: Bacteria > Acidobacteriota > Vicinamibacteria > Vicinamibacterales > JAENWD01 > JAENWD01. Next base: position 29,033 of record CAYUPN010000031.1, read on the forward strand.
CACGTGATGTCCGTCTACATGCAGTGGGCGCCGTACGACCTGCACGATGGCAGCTGGGACGATCGCCGGGATGAGCTCGCGTCGACGGTCATCCGGCGCCTCGCCGAGGTCGCGCCCGATCTGCCGGCGCGGGTGGTGGCCGCCGAGACAATCACGCCGCGCGATCTCGAGCGGCAGCTCGGCCTGACCGGCGGGCAGATTTTCCACGGCGAGCACGCGCTCGACCAGCTGTATGCGATGCGTCCGGTGCTCGGCTGGGCGCAGCATCGCACGCCGATCGCGGGGCTGTATCTGTGCGGATCCGGCACGCATCCGGGCGGCGGGATCACCGGCGCGCCCGGCGCACATGCCGCGCGCGTGGTCCTCCGCGACGCGCGCCAGGGCAAGGCATAGCGATCAGGCCTGATCGCGCTTGCTCGCCGGGGCCCCGTACGGCGAAGCCGGATCCGCTCGGGTCCGCCTCACTTCATCACGAACGCAATCGCCTGGGTCCGGCTCGCTTTCGCCGTCGACGCATCGGCCGGCACGAGCGCCAGGTACAAGACGGCCTGCCGGCGCACGTCCACGCGTGTGCCGTTCACCGTGCCGGTGGAGATGATCTTCCGGACAGGCTCGGGGCTCCGCGTTGGCGTCATGAGGCCGTATCCGCGCTCCCCTACCTCACGGGAGAAGTGGTCGCCGGGGACGAAGTGATCACCTGGCACGAGATGATCACCGGGAACGAAATGGTCGCCCGGCACGAAATGATCGCCCGGGACGAAGTGGTCGCCCGGCACGAACTGGTCACCCGGAATGCGACTGTTGCCTGCGGGCGCCTGGAACGGCGCCGACCACCAGATGCTGGCAACTCGGCCCTCCTTGATGGTCGCGGCGAACAGGTGCAGGCGTACAGCCTGCCGTCCATCGACGCCGAGCGTGAGCCCGCGCGCGAGCGTCTCGCGCAGCGGCAGCTGCGACTCGCCGATCTGTCTGGCAATGGCCGCGGTCATGCCGAGCCTCACGCCGTACTCCGGCTGGCTCGGCTGCTGACCGTCGGCGGGTGAACCCGCATGAACCACGAGCGCCACGAGCGCAATCAACCCGGCGATCCTGCGGCAATCGACGTGCATCGATGCAGTCCTCCTGACGATCGAGCGAAAACGCCGGTCCGCAGCCGACAGGCGGCGTCCGGTCGGCTCCGGACACGAATCGCGATCGAGGCACGTTACCGACGGTACGAAGGGAAGCACCCTGCCTCGCGTCGGGTCCGTGCGCCCGTCTCCCCCTTACTCGAATGGCCCGAAGGCGCAGACGTTCTCGAACTGCAACGGATTGAACGCGCCCGCGCGGAAGTCGGCCTGCACCTGCACCCGTGGCTTGCCGCCTCCGAGCGTCATCAGGGCGGTCACGCCTTCGAGCTCGGCTGTGACCGAGCCGTCGAGCCTTGAGCCGTCGAACCGCGAGACGTGGAGCTGCACGCTGCCCCGCATGCCCGGCGTCCAGCGGTACAGCATCGGCCCCCCGCCTTCCGAGGCGAACTCGCCGGTGTGCAGGACGAGGGTGTGGACCTGGAGCGTGCCGGTGAAGCCCGGTGCGATCGAGGTCCTGGAGAGCACGTCGAGCTTGAACGCGGTGGCGAGCCCCCCGGGGGCCGGACCGATGCCGCCGGGACGCGTCTCGACGAGCGAGATGCCGACCGAACCGCCCGCCGTCCAGCCGTGCTCGTCGCGACGAGGCGCGGCCCCCGGCTGCATCCGCTGCCCGACCTCTTCGCGCAGACCCGCCGGCCCACGCAGCCGCCCGGCGAGCGCCATCAGGTCCTCGAGCGCTTCGGGGGTGCCCGCACCACCGAGGATCGTCGCCTGCCCGCGCGTGGAGAACCTGGCCGAGGTGCCGGTCACCGTGCCGCGGCGGCTGTTGCCGGCAACGGTCGCGGTGAACTCGCACGGGTTCGCGATCAGCGCGATGTCCTCATAGACCCAGCGAGTCTCGCTGCCGCCGCCCAGGTCGGCACGCACTTCCAGGTCCACGACCTCGCCCTCGACGTGCGTGCGGCCGAGCGACATGGTGCCGGCGTACCGGTACACACCGTCACGAATCCGCCGGTCGGGCAGATACGTCTCGTCCGGGACGGGTTCGCCGGCAACCCGCACCTGCAGGCGGGTCGTCGGCGGCTCCTGGTCGGGTGCCACGCCCATGAGCTCCGGGTTGATGTCCAGCCGGTCGCCGGCGCCGTCGGGACTCTCGCGCACGACCACCGAGCCGCCATCCTTCAGCTCCGCACCCGTCAGGGGATCGATCAGCAGGACGATGTCGCGGGCGTGGGTGGGATTGGTGGACGCGTCCTCGACAGCGCCGCTGACGACCCGGCCGGTTGGACGCCCGCGACCGCGCAGGACACTGTCGAAGTCGCTGGCGTGTCCGGTGCCGCGGACCCCGGAAGACCGGTTCTTCGCCAACTTCGCAGCCTCTTGCCTGAGCAGTCCCTCCACGGTCCGGTGGTGGTAACCGCCGCCCAGGAAGGCGTCTGCGGCCCGTATGCCCATCGGCCGTGCGAAGTAGTTGCTGACGAGCTCCGTGTATCCGAACACCGCCGTGTTGCGAGTGCCCGGCGGCGCGAGCGCGTTCGCCACGTCTTTCACCTTGAGGCCTTCACACGCGGCGAGGAAGATGACGACATCGCTGAGACCGCCGGGATACTGGCGGCGGAAGAATTCGGCCGTCACGACGATCTCGGTCGGCAGTTTCCGTTCGAAGAAGCACGGCCTGCCCGTGCCCGGCACCCTCGCGTCCGGGCTCCTCTGGGTGAGACAGAACCGCGCGTCAGCTGCGGAAAGCTGCGGGTCCTGCTCGAATACCGTGTCGTAGTGGGGGTCGACGCCCGGACGCGCCAGATAGGCGCGTTCGGCATGGGCCTTCTGAAGACCAGCCGCGCCATTCGGATAGTCCTGGACCCAGATGCGCGTTTCACACTTGCCCGCGGCGACGAGGGCGTCCCTCGCGGAACTGGGGGCGCGTCGTACGGTCAGGAGGTCCGAATCCTTGTCATAAGTGGGACAGTACGAAAGCCCGTGCGTCGCCACATAGACGAAGTTGTACTGACTCCACCGGAAAAACTGGATGATCGTGGACTGACCCTGAGCACCCAGCGTCTGCTGGTCCGCCGGGTCATTGGGTGTGTTGTGCGGGTTCAGGTTCGCATAGAACTCCACTGCGCCGCCGGCCGCCGCCTGGTAGTCCCTGGCCTGTGAAAATCGCTGGTAGATTGCCGGCGCTTCGCCGCCCATCTCGTAGTGGTACGGCGACAGGATCAAGGCCTTCTTGCCGCTCCCGGGCTGGCTGGTGTTGACACCCGGGCTCCCGCCCGCCGTCGAGGAGGCCTGCGCATGTACGGCAGGGAACAGCGCCGCGATCCCGGCCGCCGCCCAGTCCGACACGTGCGCGGAGGGCCCGCGCGCTCCCGGCGGCGCAGGCGTGGGCAGGTGTACCAGGGCCGCGACCTCGTCCGCCGGTTCGCCGTGGTCGTGCGGAAGCGACACCCATGCGGGGCGAGCTCCGGGAAGACGGAAGCGCAGCGCGTGCACGTCCGCGTCGAGCTCGGCGAATTCGACGACCTCGGCCAGCAGGTCGGCCACGGCGAACGGGTCCTGCGTCAGCCGCAGCAACTCGGCCGCGATCTGACCGACCTGGTCGGTACGCACGGCGGCCTCCGGCGACACCTCGGGCCACGTGCACGGATAACCCTTGACCTCGCACTCGAGCCGGGACACCCCGTCCTGCACCAGCTGTCCGCCCGGGGCCACTGGATCGCTGCGCCACAGCACGACCGCCAGCCCAGCGAGCGCGACGGCGATGGCCAGCGCGGCGCGCGTGGACAGCTTCAGGTTGGACCGCATGAACGGGACGCCTCGCGGCGGCAGCGGATCACCGCAGGATGAGGGCGGCTTCGCCGGGGCAGACCGCCGTCACCCGATCTCTCAACCGCTCCTTGATGGCCTCGCGCGCGTCTGTGCTGCCGCGGGATGCGGCTTCCTTCGTGAGAATCGCTCCCGCGGAACGGGCGGCGCCGGCGCCGCCATCCGCGCCGGCGCGCTGGCGAGCCGTCTCGCCGAGTGCGTCAGCGGATGCCGTCATTGCCGAAAGCTGCGTGGTGACCGCCACCATCAGGTTCTGGCAACTCTTCTCGCCGGCCTCGACCTGTTCGATCACGGTCAGGAAGTAGCGGACCGGGATGTCGACGTTGCAGGCCGCGAGCGCCCGTGTGGCCGATCCGGCCGGCGCCACAGACGCCCGGCCCTTTACAGCGGCGCAGGTGGCGGCGGGATTCTCTCCCGCCACCGCCTTGCGCCAGGCCCCGTCGATGCGCGCCTGGTACGGCGCTTCGACCTGCGGCCCGCCGCCGGTCTCCCCGGCCCGGCGCGACGCGCTCGGTTCCGCGGATGCGGCGCGCCCGGGCTGTTCGCCCGCCCTGTCGTCGGAACCCGCGCAGCCCAGGACGAGCAGCGAGATCACTACCGCTACGGTTCCGCGCATGTCAGTCGGTCGGCAGGTGGAAGGCACTCATCCGAGCCTCACCAGCTCGACGCGCCGGTTGTGGGGCGTTGCGTTGTCGCCGACGAGTCTGCTCCCGGATTCAGAACCATTTGCCGACATCGCCCAGATCGAGCACGCGCTTTCCGTCCGGCGCGTACAACGCGTCCTTGTCAGTCCAGAAATGCTTCTCCAGGAGGGCCGACGCCTTTGCCCGCCTGTACTTGATGGTCCACGAGCGCTTTCCGCTGCATGGTCCGGGTGCCTTGTAATTGGCTTGCTCCGTCTTGCCTGGACCGACACGCACGTTCGAGATCTTCAACTGCACCCAGCCCGCGAGGAAGGTACTTCTTCGGAGGACCTTGCTCTCGTACAGCTGGAGGTACAGACTGCGATCCTTGTGGGTGTTGCGTGCCTGGATCACGAACTGGCAGTCGGCGCGCGCCGTCGCGGGCCACGCGAGGGCAACGAATGTCAGAACCACCGCGACGGCAATCACTCTCGTGCGCGAGTTCACGTACCCCATCAAATCCTCCTGTTGTGTTCGCGTCCACCGCTGCGCGACTGACCGTGCTCATCCGAGCTTCACCAGCTCGACGCGCCGGTTCTGCTGACGCCCCTCGGGCGTCGCGTTGTCGCCGACGGGTCTGCTCTCGCCATGCCCGACGGTCTCCAGGCGATTCGCGTCGATGCCGTAGGTCTCGACGAGGTACGTCTTGACGGCCGCCGCGCGTTGCTCGGAGAGCTGCTGGTTGTAGGCGTCCTCGCCCTGGCTGTCGGTGTGCCCTTCGATGGAGATCCGCAGATCGGCGTGCGCCGTCAGCATCGCGCCGATCTCCTTCAGCGTCGGCGTGGACTCGGGACGGATCCGATCGCTGTCGATGGCGAAGTAGATGCCCTGCGTCGAGACGCGCCCCTCGGCTTCGAGCACGTCATACAGGTCGCGGCCCCCCGCGGCCACCCGGATGGGACCGAAGTACATCGGGTCCTTCTCGGTGGCGGAGTAGATGTTCTCGAAGTGAAGCGCTTCGCCACGCGGCAGGTTGGCGTTCGGGACGTTCGCCACCCGCTGCTCGTTGACATAGACCTTCACGTAGCGGCCGTCCGCCATGATGCGGACGGGCGTCAGGCCTGCCTCGATGAGGCCTTTGGTCTGAGTCAGCGCCTCCACTCCGGTCCCCCTGAAGGCGGTAATCCCGGTGCCTTGCCAGGAGGCCACCTGCAGGTAATTCCCGCCGAGGCTCTTGAGCCCCGCCGGACTCAGCTCGCGATCAGGCACGCGCGTGGCCAGCGCGAGCCGCTGGTTGACGTGCGGGAAGTACACCTCCATCTCGATGGTGAAGCGCTCCGGCAGCGTCTCCGGCAGCGGAATGCGGAAGGCGGAGTGACGGGGGCCCGTGTTCCGCAGCAGACGCCGTCCCTGCCACTCGACGATTTCCCAGTTGCCCCTCACCAGCTCGAGGCGCCTGGGGAAGTCGCCGACGGTGTCGTTGCTGAAGTCTTCGGCGAAGAGGATCCGCTCGCCGGGGACGAAGTCGTAGTTCGCCCACACCCCGGCTCCCGGGCGCTCGGCAGGCTCGGCGGCGGTCGATTGCGCTCCACCTCCCGCGACGGCATCGTCCGCCTCACGTCCTGGCTGCCCGTGCTCATCGACGACGATTGCGCCGCTCTCGTCGGTGAGCTCGACGTCGCGCCCTTCGGCCCGCGCCCGCTGGATGCACGGGGCGTCGTTGAAGACGCAGCGGACGACGCGCGTCACGGCCTCGTCGGCCTTCCGGGCCGCCTCCCGCTCGGCCGCATCCTCCGCGGCCTTCTTCAGCCTCTTCCAGATCTGTGCGTGCCCGGCCGTGGGGCTGGCCAGTCCGGCGACCAGGAGCACGAGGGCACACGGCAGGAATCGCGCGGGCATCGACGTCTCCAGCAGGGTAGATACCGCCGCGCGCTGCCGGCGCGGGCGATGGGTGTCGACCACTTATGGAGACGAGCGCAAACGGGCGCGGGGACCCGACAGGGAGGTGTGACCCGCGGGCGCTCGAGGGCGCCGTGAGGCAGCGGGGACGCCGCTTACCGTGCCGGGTCGCTCAACGCGGCCCGTACGGCGGCGGCATCGTCGTTCCGTCCGCGCCTGTCGTAGAAGGCGGCGGCGGCCTGGAGGCACTCGCGCCTGTACTGCTGCGAGAAGCCGGGGAGCGGCCCCGATCCCAGGAAGCCCGAGACGCTTCGATCGATCAGCGGCGCCGCTTCCTGGTACCGGCGCTGGCCGATCAGCGCGCGTCCGACCCGGCAGCGTGCAATCACCCGGGCGTAGTGCCCCTCCGGGAGCGTGCGCTCGAGAATGGCCAGCGCGCGCCGCGCCTCGGCTTCGGCAGCGTCGAATCGCCCCCGCTGGAGGAGAATGTTCGACAGGGACAGCGGCGGCATCGCCCGCCGGAAGTTGCTCTCCCCGAGAGCCGTGCGATACACGTCGTCCGCCCGCCGGTGCATCTCTTCGGCTTCGGCCAGCCGTCCCAGCTGACCGAGCGTCGTGCCGAGGTTCTGGTATCCGTCGCCGACCGACATGTGGCGCTCGCCGTGGAGCCGCGTCCACCGCTCGAGCAGGCGCCGCTGCAGCACCTCGGCTTCCCGCAGATCGCCGCGATTGATGTGCAGGACCGACAGGTTGTTGATCGCCGACAGCGTCTGCGCGTGATCCGGCCCGAGCCGGCGCTCGAGGATGTCGATGGCTTGCTCGAGCTGGTCGCGCGCTGGCTCGAACCGTCCGACATCGCCGAGCACTTCCGCGAGACGCAGGTGACCGAGCGCCGTGACGACGGCATCGGGCCCGTAGGCCTCGAGCCGGAGCGAGAGCGCGCTCCGCGCCGCGTGTTCCGCCTGTTCGTACTCGCTGCGGGCATAGTGGACGAGGGCCAGGGCATCGTGGGCGCGGGCCCGTTGGGCGGGCCCCAGCTGATTCACCGCATCGAGCGCGAGCGCCGCGCGAAGGTGTGCTTCGGCGGTATCGATTTCCCGGATCTCGGCCAGCTGGACACCGAGATCGATGTGCGCCTGGACGACCTGCACGGGTTCCGGAGGATCGAGCCCCTCCGCCAGGGTCAGCCGTCGCTCCAGCGTCTGCCGTGCGGCCTCGCGATCTCCAGCCGCGGACTGCGCGAAGGCGAGCGCCCCGAGGCTTCCTGCCACCTCGTGCGGAGCGGCGGCCCGGGCCTGCTGCAGGGCAACGACCTCCTGCTTGACCGCCAGCGCCTGATCCACCGCGCCGAGACTCTGATACACCTCCCCGATCGCGGCCAGGAGCGATTCGCGGATCAGCGGACGCCCCTCCAGCTCGGACTCGAGACGCGCGGTCCCCAGATCGAGCGCTTCGACGACGGTGATGCTGCGCCCCCGGTCGGGGTCGGCGGGGGCATAGGGGTCGGCGCTGCGGAAGAGGCCCACCAGGAAATCGGTGACGCCCTGGGCGCGCTCGGCCTGCAGTCGCGCCGCGTTCCGCTCCTCTTCGAGCCGCAGGTTGTGGCGCACGAGCATCGCGACGAACGCCGACGCCACCACCAGGCTCGCCGCGACGACCGGAGCGAACCACGGATGCCGCTGCAGGAACTTGCGCGCGCGGTACGCGCGTGAATCACGGCGGGCGGCGACCGGGCGTTGATCGAGGAACCGCCGGATGTCGTCGGCCAGCCCCTCGGCCGAGGCATAGCGGCGTTCCGGTTCCGGCCGCAGCGCCTTCAGCACGATCGCGTCCAGGTCTCCACGAATCGCGCCCTTCAGGCGATCGGGTGTCGTCGCCCGCGCGCGGGCGACGGCCGGATCGCCGCCCGCCTGCGAGCTGGGCCGCGGCGCGTCGCCCGCACGGGCCGCGGGTCCCGGCCCCGCGTGTGGACGCCGGCCGGTCAGCAGCTCGAACAGCAGCAGACCGAGCTGGTAGATGTCGGTGGCGGTGGTGACCGGCTCGCCGCGCAACTGCTCCGGGCTCGCGTGCTCGGGCGTCAGCACGTGGAATCCGGTGCGCGTGTGCCCGGAGACGTCGTCGGCGCCGAGCAGCTTGGCGATGCCGAAATCGAGCAGCTTCACCCGGCCGTCGGCGTTCACGAGAATGTTCGAGGGCTTCAGGTCGCGGTGGACCACCAGCTGCGCGTGCGCCGACCGGACAGCGTCGACGACCTCGAGAAAGAGCCGCAGCCGCGCGCCGATGTCGAGTCGCGCCGCGTCGCAGTGCGACGTGATCGGCGCGCCGTCGACGTACTCCATCACCAGATACGGCCGGCCGTCCTCGAGCGAGCCGCCATCGTAGAGACGGGCGATGTTGGGATGAGTGAGCGACGCGAGCACGCGCCGTTCGGTGAGGAATCGCGCCAGGATGTCGTCGGTGTCGAGCCCCCGCCGCAGCAGCTTGACAGCCACTGTCTGGCGGAATCCATCGCCCTCGCGTTCGGCGAGGTACACGGTGCCCATGCCGCCGCGGCCGATCTCGCGGACGATCCGGAACGAGCCGGCCTGGTCCGGCACCGGATCGACGCGCCGGCCGAGCTCCTCGACCGCTTCACGGGTCAGTGTCAGGCCCGGCACGTCGAACTCGTGCTCGGACGCCTGCGCGGCGGCCAGCAGCACGCGCACGGCGTGCGCCAGCTCCGCGTCGCCGGCGCACTCCGCAGCGAGGAACGCCTCGCGGTCCGCCTCCGGCAGATCCAGCACCTGGTCGAACAGCCGGTCCACCCGCTTCCAGCGGTCGTCAGCGGAAGAGTCGTCCGGCGGCACGTCAGCCTCCGTCGCGTTCGGGTGGAGACCCGACCAGCATGGTGTGGAGATACGCGCGCGCCCGCTTCCAGTCGCGTTCGACCGTGCGCGTCGATACGCCGAGCGCCTCGGCGATCTCCGCCTCCGCCATGCCGCCGAAGAAGCGGTACTCGACGATGCGGCCGAGCCGCTCGTCGCGCGCCATCAGGCGCTCGAGGGCCTCGTTGACCGCGAGCACGTCGATCGCGCGCCCGTCCGAGACGACGGACGCTTCGCCCAGCTCCATGTGCACGTCCCCTCCGCCGCGCTTGCCCGCGTTGCGCCGGCGGGCGTAATCCACCAGCACGTTGCGCATCACCCGTGAGACCAGGGCGAAGAACTGCGCGCGCCCCTGCCAGACGGGGCCCGTCCGCTCGGCGAGCTGCACGTAGACGTCATGTACGAGCGCCGTGGTCGACAAGGTGTGCCCGGGGCGTTCGCGCTGCAGGTGGGAGTGCGCGAGCCGGCGGAGGTCGTCGTACAGAAGACTGACGAGACGGTCGAAGGCGGTCGGGTCGCCGCCGCTCCACCGCTGCACCAGACGGGGGAGCTCGTCAGGGTCAGCGCGCATGAGCCAGGCGGGTAACCTAGCCGAGGCCCCTCCGACCGTCAAGCCGCCCGTCGCGATTCCCCTCAGGAAAGGCCTCCCCCGGCATCGCGGCCATGGCCACTAGTCCGGCGATCAGCACCATGGCCGCCGCGATCAGCCGCCCCACCGTGTTCACCTGAGCGACCGCCCCAGCGCCGCGCCGAGGTCCGGCATCCTGACCTCACGGATCTTCCTTCCGACCGAGCGCAGTCCTGCGCCGACATCCGACACGCCGTCGTGTCGGGACGAGGCCGCTTGCCGCGCTCGATGGAACAGGAGGTATCTCATGCGCCTGTCCGTGCGCCGGCTTCCGACCGAAGCCGCGGCCGTGACTCGCCGCGACATCGCCATCGCCGTCCGGCTGCTGCTCGCCGCCCTCGTGCTCGGACCCGCGGCATCCTTCTCGGCGCAGGAGTCTCTGCGCGAACCCAGCGAGGCCTATCGTTCGTTCCTCGACGCGCTCGAGACGGCAAGCGCTCTCGACGATGTCCGGCCGCACTTCTCAGCGTCGCGACGCGAGCAGCTGGGTGCGATGCCCGTCGAGCGCGCCCCTGAGCTGCTCCAGCGGCTCCGCAGTCAGGCAAGCGAGGCTCCGCCGGGGTGGACGATCGCTCACGGCGCGGTGTCGGGGAACCGTGCGGTGCTGGTCCTCCGTGGAGAGCGGGTCGATGGGCAGCTGCGCACGCGCCTCGGAAGCGAGGTGACGCTCCTGCGCGAGGATGGTGGCTGGACGGTGGACCGGCACGGGCCGTGGGAGAGGGTCGAAGTGCTTCCGGTGAGTTGGCGCGCCGGGTCCGCCGTGCCGCCCGGCCCCGGCGCCCGGAGACGGACGGCGCACGCGTTCGATCCCGCTCGCGCTCGACTCGTCGCGCAGACCACCGGAAGCGGCGAGCCCTGGCACGGGGCGCTGTCCGTCGACCCGCGTGGCCGGTTTCTCGCGCTGACGGAACCGGGCACCGCCAGCGTCCGGCTGCTCGAGCTCCCGGGGCTTCGCGAGCTCTGGTCGGCGGAGGTCCCGCACGCCAGGGGTACGTTCTCGCTCAGGCCCGACGGCAGGGGCCTCGTCATCGTGGGCGAACCCACGTGGACTCCGCAGGCGCTGCCGCTCGCCCTCAATCTCGAGCAGCGCCCTCCGGACGGGGGCTACTACTTCTCGAGCCCGATTCTTGTCGAAGCGGCGGCCGCCATCGAAGGCCGACCGACCTGGCGCGCGCTGGCGTTCCATCCGGCGCAGCCGATCCTCGCCATGGGACTCGGGGACGAAGAAAACGAACGGGCGGGAGCGATCGTGCTACAGCCGACCGGAGACGGGCTGTGGACGACGTCCCGGCCGGAAGCCCCGACTGTGTGGCGCACTGACGCCACGCCGGGGTCGTTGTCCTGGTCGCCCGGCGGTGAGAGGCTGGCGTGGACGACGACCAACCAGGAGGTCGGCGCGCCGATCTACGTGGCGAGGTATCCAGGGAACGGAGAGGCACGGGCGTTCTCACGCCCGGACTTCGCGCCCTTCGGTCCGATCGCATTCGGCCCCGCGGGCCGGCTCCTTGCCGCCGCCGGCGAGTTGGCCGGCGGCATGGCCGTCGTCGTGTGGGACACCGACGCCGGCAAGGAGATTGCCTCGTTGCCGGGAATCGCGCGATTCGCGTTCGCGCCGGACGGCGATCACCTCTTCGCCGTACGCGAGGGCGGCCCCATGGCCGACCCGGAGGCGAGCGGTGAGATTCTGGTCTGGAAGCTTGGCGCCTCCGCGCCGGCGCACACGATTGCGGCGTTTCAATCGGCGGAGCCGCAGGCACCCGATGACGTCGCCGCTCTCGCGACGAGCCCGAACGGCCGCTTCCTGATTGCCGTCAGCAGGGCCGGCGTCGTGGACGTCTGGGATCTCGACGGCGGAACGTAGCGACGGTGGTCGAGGAGCGTTGGGGCGTCCGCCTGGCGCACGCGGAACGGGAGCCAACTCTCCGTTCTGCGCTCCTCGAACCTGGCCGAGGCCCCTCCGACCGTCAAGCCGCCCGTCGCGATTCCCCTCAGGAGGCCTCCCCCAGCATCGCGGCCATGGCCAGTAGTCCGCGCGTCCCGGACGCGGTAGGATTTGCCACCGGCCCGCGCAGGAGACTGTCAGGCCTGGTCAGTCTTGCCCGCCGAGTCCCGAAGGGCGGACCGGGCTTGTCCGCCGGAGTCCCGAAGGGCGAAGGCGGATCGGTGATGGTTCGCCATGCACAAGCCACTCTTCCTCACCCTGACGCTCGCTCTTCTCGTCATGGTCGACGCGGCGGCGCAGGTCGCCGGCCAGATCGTCGCGCAGCCTCCCGGCGCGCGCCGGCCGGGCGTGTGCTGCGCGGGATATGACAAGATCACCGGACTCCCCGGACGATTACATCGGAACGCCTGCCACTCCATCGCGCAATGCGCGGCGGCGCCTACCTCTGCATCACAATCTCGATGCGCGAATCACCAGTATTCCTACCTATCCATGCTCCCAGTAAGCCGCCGATAAGCATGGCATCGCCAACCATGCTCATCGAGAGCGGTAGGCTCGCAAGCGCGCCGAGACCTGCTCCGACCCAACCTCGTTTCGCCTTCGATACTCCGACTACTTGACCAACCGACGCAATCTCCGACTCCAGCACCGTCACAGTCGTCTCAGGGTTGCCGGGGGTCTTCTTCATCACCACATCGATCGAGTCGGCATCAATCCCGACGGCCAGCCCCCGAATGACGGCGCCAGACTTCAGGGTTATTACGCACTCCGCTCCAGGACGCATGGTGAGCTCTGCAACCGAAGTGACAGGCTGTCTTCGGGACGGAACCACTCGGAGTCCCTCAGTTGGAGTGTGTGCACAGCCAACCGTGTGAAAGAGAACGACTGGCCATACAAGCCACTGCAGGCGCCTGCGATTTTGTACAAGCGAACTACCATTGCAACTCCTCGTTGCCCGCCATTTCGCGTGAGTGTACTGATACCTTCGTCGCACGGCTTCAAATCTGAGTGCCGAATGCGTCACTCAACAGTAAGCGGCGGCAAAGCCCCAGCATACTGTAAGACACGCGAACCAACCCGCATCGCGACAGCACTGATCGTGC
>CAYUPN010000032.1:0-41619 GCA_964446605.1 uncultured Bifidobacteriaceae bacterium
CCGCCTTCTCGTCCGGCGACGTGTCGCTCAGGAAGTTGCCGCCGCCGATCTCGGGCCCGGCGAGGTACTTCAACAGGTGCGGCATCCGCAGCGGCGGGTGGAACTCGATGTGGAAATGGAACCCGGGCCAGGCGGCGCCATCCATCGGCGCCTGGTGCAGCGCCATCACGTACGGGAACGGCATCCGCCACAGGTTGTCGTACCGGATCGCGACCTCGCGAAGCACGGCGGCCAGGTCGCGCCGCTCCGCGGTCTCCAGCGTGACGATCGACGAGTGCGTGCGCGAAGGGGCGACGAACACCTCGTAGGCGTAGCGCGCGAACCAGGGCACGAACGCGATCGCCTCGCCGCATTCGGCGATCACGCGGCGGCCGTCGCGCCGCTCGGCCTCGAGGATGTCCTGGAACAGCACGCGCCCGGTCCGCGCCAGATGCCGCTCCCCCGCCTGCGCTTCGGTCTCGATGTACTTGAAGACGAAGTTCGTCGCGTAGATCTGGCAGTGCGGGTGCGGGTTGCTGACGCCGACGGCCTCCCCCTTGTTCTCGAAGATCAGGACGTGCCGGACCTCGGGGCGCGCCGCGAGCTCGCGCGTCTCCGCCTGCCAGGTCGCCAGCAGCGCGTCGACCTCGTCGATCTCCAGCTGCGCGAGCGTCAGGTCGTGGCGCGGGCTGTAGCACACGACCCGCGCCAGCCCGTCAGCGCGGGCGTTCCTGAACGGCGGCTCCGGTGGAGAGATGGCCGGCGCGGCCGGCCCGACACAGGGATGGTCGTTGTCGAAGACGTACGTGCCGGTATAGCGGGGATTCACCGCGCCGCTGACGCGCGCGTTGCCGGGACAGAGATAGCAGTCGGGGTCGTAGGCCGGCGGCCGCTCCCGCCGCGGCGCCACCCGCTCCCCGGACCAGGGGCGCGACTGCCGGTGCGCCGCGACGATCACCCACTCTTCCCTCAGCGGATGCCACCGCTGCTCCCACATCGGGGCTCATCCTATCACCCCCCTCATCGTCGGCCGGGGGGCAGGCCAACTGCCAGGGGTTCGGAATCAACAGTAGAATTGAAGGTGATGTCCGTGAGACTCCACCGCACTATCGGCGTGCGGGTAGGCGGCGTGCAGGTTGGCGGCGGCGCCCCGGTTGCCGTCCAGTCGATGACGATGACCGATACGGCCGACGCGGCGGCGACCGCGCGGCAGGTGGTCGAATTGTGGGAGGCCGGCTCGGAGATGGTCCGGGTCACGGTCAACGTCCCCGAAGCGGCTGCGGCGGTGCCGGAGATCAAGCAGCGGATGCTGGACGCCGGCTGCACGGCGCCGCTCATCGGCGATTTCCACTACAACGGCCACCTGCTCCTGACCCGCCATCCCGCGATGGCGCAGGCCCTCGACAAGTACCGGATCAATCCGGGCAACGTCGGCACGGGCCGCCGGCGCGACGAGCAGTTCGCGACAATCTGCCGCGTCGCCGTCGAGCACGGCAAGCCGATCCGGATCGGCGTCAACGGCGGCTCCCTGAACCAGGAGCTGGTCGTCGCGAAGATGCAGGAGAACACCGACCGCAACCTCGGCCGATCGTCGGAGGCGATCATCGGCGAGTGCATGGTGCTGTCGGCGCTCCAGTCGACCGAGCTCGCCCTGGAGTCGGGGGTGCGCGAGGACCAGATCGTCATCTCCTGCAAGATGTCGCGTCCGCAGGAGCTCATCGCCGTCTACCGGGACCTCGCCCGGCAGACCCGGCAGCCGCTGCACCTCGGGCTGACGGAAGCGGGCATGGGCACGAAGGGCATCGCGTGGTCCGCCGCCGCGATCGGCATCCTGCTCAACGAGGGGATCGGCGACACGATCCGCGTCTCGCTGACGCCGCGTCCCGGCGGCGACCGCCGCGAGGAGGTCTACGCCGCCTGCGAGATTCTGCAGGCACTCGGCCTGCGCAGCTTCGCGCCGAGCGTCACCGCCTGCCCCGGGTGCGGCCGCACGACCAGCACCACGTTCCAGGAGCTGGCCGAGCGCATCCAGGGTTACGTGCGCGAACGCATGCCGGCGTGGAAGACCCGCTACGAGGGGGTCGAGACGCTCACGCTCGCCGTCATGGGCTGCGTCGTCAACGGCCCCGGCGAATCGAAGGCCGCCAACATCGGCATCTCGCTGCCCGGCACCGGTGAAGCGCCGAACTGCCCGATCTTCATCGACGGGCAGCACGTGACCACCCTGCGAGGGTCGTACGACGAGCTCGCGGCCGCCTTCCAGCGCCTCGTCGACGACTACGTCGAGCGGAAGTACGCGCGCCGCTCCGCCCTGGTGTGACCCGCCTGTTGCTGGCCGCGCCGGTCACGGCTCTGCTGCTCCTCGTGACGCTGCAGTGGTCGATGCGGCCCGACTACGACCTGCTGCTCACCAACGGCCGCGTCCTCGACGGAAGCGGCAATCCGTGGATGCGCGCCGACATCGCAGTCAGCGGCGGCCGCGTCGTCATCGTCGGCGACGTCGAGGGAGCCGCGACGCGCGTCATCGATCTCGAGGGGCTGGTCGTCGCGCCGGGATTCATCGACGTCCACTCGCATGCGGCCCGCGGCCTCGGCGGATCGCTCCACGCGGCGGTGCCGCTGCTCGCGCAGGGCGTGACGACCGTCGTCATCAACCCGGACGGCGGCGGGCCGATCGACTTGACGGCACAGCGCGCCGCGCTCTCCGTCCGCGGCGTCGGTGTCAACGTCGCGCAGTTCGTGCCGCACGGATCGATCCGCCGCGAGGTGATGGGCGTCGACGACCGCCCGCCGACACCCGACGAGCTCGCCCGCATGCAGGCGCTCGTCCGCCGCGGGATGCAGGCGGGCGCCGTCGGGCTGTCGACCGGCCTCTACTACGCTCCCGGCAGCTACGCGGACACGAACGAGGTGATCGCGCTGGCGCAGGTCGTGGCGGAGACCGGCGGGGTCTACAGCAGCCACATCCGCGACGAGGCCGACTACTCGATCGGCGTGGTCGCGGCGGTGGAGGAAGTGGTGCGGATCGCCGACGAGGCGCGGGTGATCGGCATCGTCTCGCACATGAAGGCGCTGGGGCCGAAGCAGTGGGGGCTCGGCCCGCAGCTCACCGAGATCGTCCAGCGCGCGCGGGACCGCGGCGTGGCCGTGTACGCCGACCAGTATCCTTACGAGGCCAGCGGCACCAGCCTGTGGGCCGCGCTGGTGCCGAAGTGGGCGCAGGCCGGCGGGCGGCAGCGGTTCGTCGAGCGCGTGCAGGGGGCCGAGCGCGCGAAGATCCGCGACGGGATCGCCGACAACATCGTGCGCCGCGGCGGCCCCTCGACTCTGGTGATCGCCGGCTACGCTCCCGACCGGGCGCTCGAGGGGCGATCGCTCGAGGACATCGCCGCCGCGCGCGGCGTCGCGCCCGCCGATCTCGTCATCGATCTGCTGGCCCTCCGGGACGGCGCACTCGTGTCCTTCAACATGTCCGACGACGACATCGTCCACATCATGCGCCAGGCGTGGACGATGACGTGCAGCGACGGCGAGCTGACCGAGCCCGGCGCGGGCAGGCCGCATCCCCGCGGCTACGGCGCGTTCGCGCGCAAGCTGGCCGTCTACGTGCGGGAGCGCGGCGTGCTGGAGCTCCCCGACGCCGTGCGCTCCATGACCAGCCTGCCGGCGACGGTGTTCGGACTGAAGGATCGCGGTGTCATCCGCCGCGGCGCGCGCGCCGATCTCGTCGTGTTCGACCCCGCGACGCTGCGCGATGCCGCCACCTACGCCGAGCCGCAGCGCGCGGCGGAGGGGATGCGCTACGTCTTCGTCAACGGCGAGGCGGTGATCGACGCGGGGGTGCCCACCGGACGGACACCGGGCCAGATGCTCGATCTGCGGCGCCGGTGACGGCGGGCGGTCATGCCGACGCCGTCCACTTCGTGATCAGCCGCACGCTGCGCTGGTAGGTCACGTAGGCGCCCGCCCACTGCAGCAGCACCAGAATCTTGTTGCGGAATCCGATCAGCCAGACCAGGTGGATGAAGAGCCAGAGCAGCCACCCGGCGAATCCCGAGAGCCGCAACCACCCGAGGTCGGCCACCGCCGCATTGCGGCCGATCGTGGCCATGCTGCCGAGATCCTTGTACTGGAACCGCCGGCGCGGCTGCCCCTCGATCGATCGCACGATCATCTTCGCGGCGTGGCCCGCCTGCTGCATCGCGACCTGCGAGACGCCGGGATAGGGCTTGCCTGACTCGTCGGTCGCGGCCGCCAGGTCGCCGATGACGAAGACCTCGGGATGTCCCGGAATCGAGAGGTCCGGCTCCACCAGCACGCGTCCTGCCCGATCCAGCGGCACGCCGAGAGACTGGCCGAGCGGCGACGCCTTCACCCCGGCCGCCCAGATGACGACGCCGGCCGGAATCGTCTCGTCCCCCAGCCGGACCAGTCCGGGCTCGATCCCCGTCACGAGCGTCGACTCCCGCACCTCCACGCCCTTGCGGGTCAGCGACTCGCGCGCATCGGCCTGAAGGTTCTCCGGGAAGCTCGCCAGGATGCTGGGCCCGGCCTCGATGAGGAGGATGCGGGACCCGCGCGTGCTGATGGCGCGGAACTCGTCGGCAAGCGTCTGCCGCGCGATCTCCGCGATCGCGCCGGCCATCTCGACGCCCGTCGGCCCGCCGCCGACGACGACGAACGTGAGCAGGCGCTGGCGCTCCTCCGGATCCTGCTCGCGCTCCGCCTTCTCGAACGCCAGGAGCATGCGCGAGCGGATCGTGAGCGCGTCGTTGAGCGTCTTCAGCGACGGCGCGAGCTCCGCCCACTCGTCGCGCCCGAAGTACGAATTCGAGGAGCCGGCCGCGACGATCAGGTAGTCGTACTGGATCCGGTCTCCCCCATCGAGGTGCACGCACCGCGCTTCGGCGTCGATGCGCTTCGCTTCGGCCAGCAGCACGCGCACGTTCCGCTGATGCCGGAGCACCCAGCGGATCGGCGACGCGATGTCGCCGGGCGAGAGCCCGGCGGTGGCGACCTGGTACAGCAGCGGCTGGAACAGGTGGTGGTTCTCGCGATCCACCAGGGTGATGCGGACGGGGGCGCGCTTCAGCGCCTTGGCGGCGAACAGCCCGCCGAAGCCCCCGCCGATGATGACGACGTGCGGCGTGTCGGACACGAGTGCCCTCCGCGTCCACCGGACATCCGTCCGGCGAACGCCGCCTTCGAGTGTACACTTCCCCGCATGGCCCGCATGCACCCGGCCGCCGGCGAGATCGGCGTCGAGACGGCCTGTCCGCTCGATTGCCCGGATTCGTGCACGCTCACCGTCGGTCTGCGTGACGGCCGCATTGTCGAAATCGATGGCGGCCGGCGCAACCCGGTCACGCGCGGCTACATCTGCGCGAAGGTGCGCCGGTTTGCGGAACGGGTGTACGGCGACGCGCGCCTGCGGCATCCGATGGTGCGCACCGGGCCGAAGGGCAGTGGCCGGTTCACCCGCGTGTCGTGGGACGAAGCGCTCGAGCGCGTAGCGGATGCCATGGCGGCCGCACGCGCCAGCCACGGCGGCGAATCGATCCTGCCGTTCTGCTACGGCGGGTCGAACGGCCTGCTGACCCAGGATGCCACCGACGCCGCGTTCTTCCGGAAGCTCGGCGCCTCACGTCTGATGCGCACGGTCTGCGCTGCCCCCACCGGCGCCGCGCACATGGGGCTCTACGGCAAGATGGCCTCGGTCACCTATCAGGACTACGTGCACGCGCGCCTGATCGTCATCTGGGGCATGAACCCGTCCGTGTCGGGCATGCACGCGGTGCCGTACATCCGGGAGGCGCAGAAGCGCGGCGCCGCGCTCGTCGTCGTCGATCCGAGGTCGACGCCGCTGGCCCGGACCGCCGACCTGCATCTGGCGGTGCGGCCCGGGACCGACCTGCCGGTCGCGCTCGCGCTGCATCGGGTGCTCTTCGAGGAAGGGCATGCGGACCAGGCATTCCTGGACGCGCACACGACCGGCGCCGACCGTCTGCGCGCGCGTGCCGCCGAGTGGACGATCGAGCGCGCCGCGGAGGTGGCCGGCGTGCCTGCGGCCGATCTGCGGCGCCTGGCCGATCTGTACGCGGCGAGCTCGCCCGCGCTCGTGCGCTGCGGCTGGGGCGTCGAGCGCAACCGCAACGGGGGCAGCGCGGCGGCCGCCATCCTGGCCCTGCCGGCCGTCGGCGGCAAGTTCGCCGTCCGCGGCGGCGGGTTCGCGATGTCCAACTCGGCGGCGTGGAATCTCACGCGTCCGTGGCTGGACGTGCAGGAGCCGCAAACCCGCCGGATCAACATGAACCAGCTCGGGCGGGTGCTCACGGACCCTCTCGATCCGCCCGTGTCCGTGCTGTTCGTCTACAACTGCAACCCGGCCGCGACGATGCCGGACCAGGGCCGGGTGCTCCAGGGGCTCACACGCGACGACCTGTTCACCGTCGTGTTCGAACAGGTCGCCACCGACACCGTGGCCTACGCCGATGTCGTGCTGCCCGCGACGACCTTCCTCGAGCACTACGACGTCGCGCGGGCCTACGGGCCGCTCAGCCTGCAGCTCACGCGTCCGGTCATCGACCCGGTCGGTGAGGCGCGCTCGAACAACGACGTCTTCGCCGAGCTGGGACGCCGGCTGGGGGTGTTCGACGAGGCCGAGCGGCGCAGCGAGCTCGAGCTGCTGCTGTCGGCACTCGACGGGCTGCCCGCTCCCCATGGAGAAGCGCTGCGGCAGGGCGAGGCCGCCACCCCGCCCTGGGATGGCGTCCCCGTGCAGTTCGTGGACGTCTTCCCCAATACGCCGGACCGCCGCGTCCACCTCGTCCCCGAGTCGCTGGACGCCGAGGCGCCGCTGGGACTGTACGGCTACCAGCCCGACCCGGCGAGCGGACGCTTCCCCCTGGCGCTGATCTCCCCGGCCACCGAGCGGACGATCAGTTCCACGCTGGGCGAGCTGCCGCGGCCGGAGGTACGGCTCCTCCTCCATCCGGACGATGCGGCGGCCCGTGGGGTGGAGGACGGCGACGAGGTGCGGGTCTGGAACGACCAGGGGGAGGTGCGCTGCCGTGCGCGGATCGGGGCCTGGGTCCGGCCGGGCACGGTCGTCCTGCCCAAGGGGCTCTGGCGACGACAGACCGGGAACGGATTCACGACGAACGTTCTCGTCCCGGACACCCTGACGGATGTCGGCGGCGGGGCGTGTTTCAACGACGCCCGCGTCGAGGTGGAGTGCCAGCGACCAGCGCGCGTACGGAACTGAAGCGGACGGAAGCGGCCGCTCGAGGCGGCAGCTCCCGTCGGCGAGTTCCTCCGCGCGCTGGTCGCTGGGATGTGGACGGTCCGCCTGCGCCTGGCCGGCGCGGCGGACCGGGTTGAGGGGGAATGGTGCGGTGGCCTATGCCTCGGAGGATTCCGGGCCCTCGGCCGGCGCGTCGCTGGACGACTGGGGTTCGACGAGACGGCCGCGGCCGCCGCGGCTCACCTGTCCACCCTTGCGGCCGGCTCGACGCGCCTCCTCCGGGGTCCACTCATGGGCGGTGCCCTTCTCGTGGGCCGCGCGGCCGCCCTTGCTGGCGATTTCGCGCTGCCGTTCAGGACTCATCGACGCGAAGCCGCGCCGCTCCTTGCGTTCCGTTGCCATGGACGTCTGCCTCCTTGCCCAACGATCCACCCCTGTCCGCGCGCGCGTCCGAGGGGCCATGACGACCGGGACCTGAATCCCGTGTCGCCGTGCTGAGTTTCAAACGACGTGCCATCCCGACAGCAGCGCGAAGGGGATCCGCTTGCACATATTGCTCAGCGAATCGATGCGCGTCGATGTGCAGGTGGGAACGCGTCCGAACCTCGTCTGACGCCTATCACTACAGAGCGTGTCAAAAGCAGACGCGCGCGCGCGACACGCGCGCACGGCGTACGAAGCGGGCAGGGTTTTCCCACGCGGTGTAAGAACGACCCGCCCGCGCGCTGACAGTGCCGACAGGAGATGCGCGCGCGGGGCCGCGCATTAGAATCGACGAGCGTGCCATCCGATCGGGATCCCGAAGTGCGCCACCGCCTTTGCTGGTACAGCCGCCGGACGCCTGACGTGCTGCCGGAGGTGAGCTTCCAGACCGTGGAGGACGGCGAGCTCCTGTACTGTTCGCACCCGATGCTGTTCCCGGTCGTCGGCTACCACTTCGATATCCGCAACTGCCCCGACTGCGACTGGTTCCGGCCGCGCCGGCGGGAGTAGCCGGGGACGCGCCGCCCCGAGTCGCACTAGAATGGGCTCATGTCTCCCTGTGCACCGCCGACTCCGCCGGAGCCGACCCGCAACCAGTCGGGCCGCACCGTGTTCTGCGTGAAGTTCCAGAAGGACCTGCCGGGGCTCGACGCGCCTCCCTGGCCCGGCGAGCTGGGTCAGCGCATCTTCGACAACGTCTCGCTCGAGGCGTGGAGGATGTGGGAGGAGCGGATGAAGATGATCCTCAACGAGTACCGGCTGCTCCCCTTCCAGAAGGAGGCGCAGGATCTCGTCGCCAAGTACATGGAGGACTTCTTCTTCGGCGAAGGTGCCGCGCTGCCGCCCGGATACGTCCCGCAGCAGGCGAAGTAGCCGGCCGCCGGCCATCCGGCGGCCGTCCGTTCGTCACGAAGGCGGGACGGCCATCGGCACCGGGCGATCCAGCCGGATGTGCAGCCGCGCATGCGCGTGGCGCAGCGACGTCTCCACGGCCTCCGGCGACGCCCCCCGCGCGAAGATGAACCCGAGATAGGTGGCCCCTTCGGGCAGCGGCAGCAACTGCTGGTCGGGTCGCGCCGTGATCTCGACGGACTCGATGCCGGGGACCGCTTCCGCGTCCCCGGTTCCGTCAACGCCCCGGAAAATACCCGCAGCCGGGATCGGAATCATCATCACGCCGCTCGCCTGACGTTCCCGGCGCCAGTCGTCCAGGCGACACAGGCCGCAGGCGTGCCCCAGGAGCAGCGCCTCCAGCGAGCTCGCCGCACCGCCCGGCCCCTCGAACCGGAGCGCTCGCGCGCAGAGTCCCCCGATTGGCCGGGCGGCCACCTCCAGCATGAAGACACCGTCGCCGTTCACGCGGCACTCGGCGTGCACGGGGCCATGTTCCAGCCCCAGGGCCCGGCATGCCGCCGCGACCGTCTCGAGTAACCCCCGCTGGACGGCCGACGAGGCGCGCGAGGGCGTGACGTAGATCGTTTCCTCGAAGAACGGGCCGTCGAGCGGGTCGGGCTTGTCGAAGATCGCGAACGGCCGGAATCGCCCCCGGTCGACCGCCCCCTCGACCGCGAACTCCCGGCCCGGGATGAACCGCTCGATCAGAATCTGCGCCCCGTGCGGTGTTCGCCTGGCCCGCAGCTCCGGAACATCCAGAATCCTGGCCACCCGGGCGACGGCCTGCTGCAACTGCGCCGGCGTGTCGGCCCGGATGACCCCCCGGCTGCCCGCCAGCCCCGCGGGTTTGACGACGACCGGCAGCCGCTCCTCCCAGTGCCGGCGCGACTCCGCCGACCAGACGCCGAACTCCGGCACGGGCAGCCCCGCCTCCGCCAGCCGGCGGCGTGACTGCAGCTTCTGCCTCGCGGCCTCGGCCGCCTCCGGGGAATGCCACGGCAGCCCCAGCGCGCGGGCCGCATGCGCGGCGATGACGGCCGGGTCGTCGCCAACCGCCAGCACGCCGTCGACGCCGCCCCGCTCCGCCGCCAGCCGCCGCACGGCCTCGACCGACCCGGCTGGGTCATGAAAGCGCACGGGAACCGCCCGATCGCGCCAGGGATCCTCGAGCACGTGGCAGCGGTCGGTGGCCAGCTGCAGCTCCACGCCGAGCTCTTCGGCGGCCGCATCGAACGCCCGCACCTGGTAGCCGGTGGTCGCCGCACACAACAGCACCCGCATCACTCGTCACCGCCTCCGGGTCGCCGCGCTGACGCGCAGTTCCCCCCGGAGAGGCCAGTCCGCCCGCACTCCCACTCCCGAATCAAAGAAGGGCCACCTGCCCTTCGGTCGGCTCCGCTCAACAGTACCAGGGTTCCGTGAGGTACGGCACGGTGACGCGCGCCGCGCGCGGCGGGGCCGGCCTGGTCCGTCCGCGGCCGGCCGTCTCGGAGGCCAGCTCGTACGCCTCCGCGAAGACGTCGGCTCGCGGGGCGTGGAGGTGACGGCCCACGAGGGCCTGGATCCTGGCCTGCAGCTCGTCGATCCGCGCGTCGGCGTGCCGCCAGGGATGCACGAGCGACGCCCCGTCGAGCGGCCCGGCCAGCGCGGCGACCTCGGGCACGTCCAGCAGCGCGGATCCGGCCGGCACCAGCAGCCGGATGGCCAGCTGGATCGGCGCGACGGACTCGACGAGGTCGTGCGCCGCGATGAAGGTCAGGAGTTCCAGATACCCGGCCGGCGTGGTCCACGGCGTGAACGCGACGAACGTCGGCGCAAGCGGCAGGCCGGCGGCGCGCATGATGCCGACGACCTCCGCGACGTCGGTGCGTGTATGCCCCTTCCGCAGCAGCCCGAGCACCGCGTCGTCCACGCTCTCGACGGCGGAGGTCACGAAGAGGCAGCCGGTCTCGCGCAGCGCCGGCACGAGCGCGCGCTGGCGCAGCAGGTGCTCGACCTTGATGGTGACGTCGTACGTGAGGCCCGGGAATCGTGCGGCGAGCGACTCGACCACCCGCATCGCATGGCGTGGGCCGTTGAAGAAGTCGGGATCGCCGAACGTGATGTGCTGTGCGCCGGCTTCGACCTGCGCCGCGACGTCGGCCAGGACGACATCGACCGGCACGATCCGGAAGCGACCGTTGTACACCGGCACGATCGGGCAGTGGCGGCAGAGATGTTTGCAGCCGCGAGACGCCTCGGTGTAGCCGGCGATGCGGCGCGAGCCGTCCGGCATCTGCAGCGACGCGTAGCGCGCCAGCGGCGGCAACCCGCTCCTGTCCGGAACGCGGAACGCGAGCCGCGGCACCTGGCCCGGCTCATCGCCGGCCGGATCGCCGCCGTCGGGCGCCTCCCCCCTGGCCACGCGCCGGGCGAGCTCGACGAGGCCGGCTTCGAATTCGCCGCCAAGGATGGCGCGCACGCCGTGCGCGCGCAGCTGCGCGGCCGACAGCGGCGCGTAGACGCCGTATGCCGCCAGCACGGCGCGCGGGTTCCGGGCGCGCACGCGGTCGATGACGGGCAGCGCCAGCCGCGTGGCGGTGTGCATCGGGAGGCACAGCGCGACCAGCGCCGCCTCCTCGACAGGGAGCCCGGCCAGGCGCTCGCGCGACAGATCACCGGTGCGGACCTCGAACCCGGCCTCCCGCAGCCAGGCTGCCGGAGACGCCAGCCCGAACGGCTGGCGGCCGAGCTCGTAGGTCGAGAGCAGCAGGATCACGATCTCCAATATGTTCTAGCATTTGCTGTGATCATGCGAGAGGGGGCGTCGGAATGCCGCTGAAGGAATATCGCGCGAAGCGCAACTTCTCCGTGTCGCCGGAGCCGGCGGGCGCCAGGCCGGCGCCGAAGCCGCGCGGGGCGCCGCGGTTCTTCTGCGTGCAGAAGCATCTCGCCAGCCACCTCCATTACGACCTGCGGCTGGAGCACGATGGCGTGCTGCTTTCGTGGGCCGTGCCGAAGGGACCGTCGATCAATCCGGCGGACAAGCGGCTGGCGATGCACGTGGAGGACCACCCGATCGAGTACGGCACGTTCGAAGGGGTCATCCCGGAGGGCTACGGCGCCGGAGTCGTGATGCTCTGGGACGAAGGCACGTGGGAGCCGCTCGTGGACGACGTCGACGCGGCGCTCCGGCAGGGGGACCTGAAGCTGCGCCTGCACGGCGTGAAGCTGCGGGGCTCGTGGGCGCTCGTGCGCACCCGGGGCGGCGACGGCCGGAGCTGGCTGCTGCTGAAACACCGCGACGAGTGGGCGGGCCCGCTGGACATCGCCGCGTTCGCGCCCTACAGCATCAAGAGCGGCGGCGATTTCACGGACATCCTCGAGAGCGCGCCGGACGTCTGGGTCAGCAACCGCGCGGGACGCGCGGGAGCCTCACCGCTGCTGAAAGTGGTCGAGCGCGCCGTGGCCATCGCCGAGGAGAACGCGCGGGTCGCCCCGCGCGAGGAGCCGGAGGAGCGCGACGGGCCGGAAGAGACGGACGGAACGGAGGCCACCGCACCCCGCCGGACGCGCGCGGCATCGCGGAAGCGTCCCGCCGCGAAGGCCGCGAAGAGCGGCGGCGCGACGGCGCGCAAGCCGGCCGCTGCGTCCGGCGTCAGTCGAGAAGCCGGCGCGACAGCACGCTCCACGCGGCGTACGCGAGCCGCCAGCGATCGTGGCGCGCGATCTCGTGGCGCCAGAAATCGCCCTCGATGACTTCGCACCCCGGCGGGATGTCGCCGAGCGGCAGCATCGCCTTGTCCTCCGCCGCATAGCGGCGCAGCACCGCGGCCGGCGGGCGGCGCGTGTTCACGAAAACCGCGTCGACGTCGCGCCGGATCGTCCGCGAGACCAGCCGGACGGCGTCGCCCGCGGTGAACTCCGCCATCCCGCGCCCTTCCGTCAGCAGGTTCGCAATCAGGATCACCGGCCCCTTCACGTCGGCGATGGCGTCGGCCACGCCTTCGACGAGCAGCGGCGGCACCAGGCTCGTGTAGAAGCTGCCGGGCCCGATGATCAGGGCGTCGAAGCCGCGGATGGCCTCGGCGACGGCGGGATGGATCGTCGCGGGCGGCTCGAGCCACACGCGCCTGATCGCGCGCCCGTCGCGCTGCGCGGCATCGACGTCCACCTCGCCGGTCGTCGTGCCGCCGTCGGCCAGCTCCGCGCAGATCGTCGATCGATCCACGCTCACCGGCCACACGCGCCCTTCGCAGCCGAGCAGCGTGCGCAGGCCATCGACGGCCGCGAGGAAGTCGCCGCTGTACTGCTCCATCATCGACAGCAGCAGGTTGCCGCCGGTGTGCCCCTGCAGCCGCGTGTGGTTGCCGAGCATCGGCAGGCGTGCCAGCAGCACGCGCCGCGCGTCGTTCTCGTTGGGCGAGAGCGCCAGCGTGCACTTCAGCACGTCGCCCGGCGGGAGCACGCCGAGCTCGTCCTTGAGTTGCCCGGAGCTGCCGCCCGTGTCGAACATCGTCACGATGGCGTGCACGCGGAGGAACGGATTGCGCTTCAGGCCGCCGAGCAGACTGGGCAGACCGGTTCCGCCGCCGAAGCAGCCGACGTTCAGCTCCCGGAACTTCATGGTGCGGGATTGTACTCCCCTACAATGGAGGCCATGACCGCTTCGGAATCCCTCGTGAGCGACCTGCGCGACATCTTCGGCGCGCGTCTCCGCTGCCTCGTCGCCTACGGCGCCGGCGCGGACGGCGCGGGCGCCACCGGCACACCGGTCCACACGCTCGCGCTCGTCGAGGGCCTGAACATCGAGGACCTGGACGCCTGCGCGCGGCGCGTGAGCGCCTGGCGCAACGGCGGGTTCGCCATTCCCCTGCTGCTCGGCACGCGCGAATTTGCACGGTCGCTCGACGCGTTTCCGCTCGAATTCGGCGCGATCATCGCGCAGCACCGCGTGCTGTACGGCCATGATCCGTTCGACGGCCTCGAGGTCGCGACCGACGACCTGCGGCGAGCTTGCGAAATCGAGGCCAAGGGACATCTGCTGCATCTGCGCGAGGGCTACGTGGAGGCGACCGGCACGCCCGCGCGGATTGCGGCACTCGTCGAGGCGTCCGCGCCGGCGTTGCGCGCGCTGCTGGAGAACGTCTCGCGGCTCGAGGGCCAGCCGCGCACGGATCCGGCGGCGCTCACCGCGCACATCGGCGCGCATCTCGGGCCGGAACACGAGCGCGCGTTCGCCGGCGTGCTCGCGAGCCTCGAATCGCCGCTCGCCCGGGGTGACGCCGCCCGGCTCTTTCCCGCGTATCTCGCGGCCATGGAAGCCCTGGCCGACTATGTCGATGGCTGGACGGCACGGCGCTGAGCGCAGCGCCCTCCGGGCAGGACTCGTGCTGGCGTTCGCGCTGATCGTCGCGATCGCGGCGACGTCCGGCGCGGTCGCGCAGGCTCGGCAGGCGCCGCCGCCGCTCGAGGGCGCGGTCAGCGACTTCGCCAACATCATCCCGCCGGACGACGAGGCGGCCATCGCCCGCATCTCCGCGGCGCTCCAGCAGGCCAGCGGCGACGTGATCGTCGTCGCGACGGTGCAGACGATCGCGCCGTTCGCCGACGCGCGGAGCTACGCCGTCGAGATGTTCGAGAACGCCGGGCGCGGGATCGGCGAAAAGGGCAAGGACAACGGGCTGCTCGTCCTCCTGGCGGTGGACGAGCGGCAGGTGTGGATCGAGGTCGGCTACGGGCTCGAGCCGTACATCACCGACGGGTTCGCCGGCGAGACGAGCCGCCAGGCGATGGTGCCGCGGTTCCGCGAGGGCGATTTCGGCGGCGGGCTGCGCGCCGGCGTCGAGCGCCTCGCGCTGCGCATCGCCGAGGGACGCGGGGTCACGCTGCCGGAGGAGGTCGCGCCACGCCGAACGGAGCGCGAACGCCGGCCCGGGTTCCCGATCCCCGGGTTCCTGATCTTCCTGATCCTCTATCTCATCATCAGCGGCATCGCGGGACGCCGCCGCCCGCGGCGGCGCGGCTGGGGACGGCACTGGAGCGGCTGGTCGAGCGGCGTCGGGCCGTTCGGCGGCGGCTTCGGCGGCGGCTCGGGAGGATTCGGAGGCGGATTCGGCGGCTTTGGCGGCGGCCGCAGCGGCGGGGGCGGCGGCGGCGCGTCATGGTGAGATTGACCAAACGAGGTGCACTGATGCGATCACTGACAGCGAGGCTCGGAGCGGTCCTCGTGCTGGCGCTGCTCTCGGCGCCGCTCGGCGGCTGCTCGTACAACCGGTTCGTGTCGCAGGACGAGGCCATCAAGGCGCAGTGGGCGCAGGTGGAGAACCAGTTGCAGCGCCGCAACGATCTGATCCCCAACCTGGTCGAGACCGTGCGCGGCATCGCCGGGCAGGAGCAGGAGGTGTTCGGCGCAATCGCCGAGTCGCGCGCGAAGCTGGCCGGCGCGCGCACGCCGGAGGAGACGATGGCCGCGGCCAACGAGCAGAGCTCCGCGCTGGCGCGCCTGCTGGTCGTCGTCGAGAACTACCCGCAGCTCCGATCGAGCGAGTCGTTCAACCGGCTGATGGACGAACTGGCGGGCACGGAAAACCGGATTGCGGTGGAGCGGATGCGGTACAACGAGGCCGTCCAGGCCTACAACACCGCGCGCCGCCAGTTCCCCTCGAACATCACCGCGGCGATCTTCGGGTTCGAGGAGCATCGGTTCTTCGAGGCGCCGCCCGAGGCGCGCGAGGTGCCGCGCGTGAACTTCGGCTCGCCGCAGACGGCGTCGCCCTCCGGGACCACGCCCTCTCCGCAGCCGGCACCGCAGCCGTGAGGCGGGCGGAGCACTTGCGATGAGCCCGGGACTGCAGGAGCAGCTGCTCGCGGAGCTCGATCGCGAAATGGGCGCGACCCGGCGCGTGCTGGCGCGCGTGCCGGACGCCTCGTTCGCCTGGACGCCGCATCCGCGCTCGATGCCGCTCGGCATGCTGGCCACGCATGTCGCCGAGCTCCCCGGCTGGATCGCGCACATCGTCGAGGAGCCGTCGTTCGATCTCGCATGCCTGCCCGGCGCGCGGCGGATGGAGCCCGACGCGCCGGCCGTCCTCGCCTGCTTCGACCGCGAGGCCGCGCGGGCGCGGCGCGCCGTGTGCGCCGGCGTCGACACACGCCTGCTGGAGCCCTGGTCTCTGCTCCGGGACGGGCGCGTGCTGCTCACCGCCCCGCGCATCGTCGCCGTGCGCACCGAAGGGCTGTACCACCTCGTGCATCATCGCGGGCAGCTTGGCGTCTATCTGCGGCTGCTCGGCGTCCCGCTGCCGCCGGTCTACGGGCCGACGGCGGACGAAGGGCGCTTCTGAAGGGAGTCTTCCGACGACATGACCTCATCACCCCGCGCACTCGTCCTCGACTATGGCGAAGTCCTCAGCCGCCCGCAGCGCCCCGGCGCGCAGGCGCTGATGGCCACGCTGCTCGGTGTCTCCGAGCCGACGATGCACGAGGTGTACTGGCGGTGGCGGCGCGACTACGACCTCGGCCAGCCGGTAGAGGAGTACTGGGCGCAGGTCGGCGCCGATCTCGGCGTGACCATCGACGACCGCCTGCGCGGCGAGCTCATCGCAGTCGACGTCGACAGCTGGACCGACTACCGGGAGGAGACATGGGAGCTCGCGATGCAGTTCCGGCAGCACGGCGGGCGTCTGGCCATGCTCTCGAACGGCGTGCCGGAGATCGTCGCGCGCATCCGCGCCGAGCGCGATCTGCCGTCGCTCTTCGATGTCGTCGTGATCTCGTACGAGGTCGCGCTGGCGAAGCCCGAGCCGGAGATCTACCGGCTCACGCTCAACCGCCTCGGCGTCCTGCCGGGTGACACGCTGTTCGTCGACGATCGGCCGGAGAACATCGAGGCCGCCGCGTCGCTCGGCATCCGCACGCTGCCGTTCACCGGCGACGGGAGCGTCGACGATCTCCGGCGCCTGATTGGTGTGTAGCGGCGGGACGAAGGCGGGACCTGATCAGACCTGTTCAGAAACGGGAGGCGGAAAGAGCGAAGAACGCGGACTGTCGCTGGACCGCGTTCTTCGCGGGCGCGCCGCGAATCGACTGCCGGCGGCGCGCCGACCTGATCCGACCTGGTCGCGCGTCTGCGAGCCGGGGTATCAGCGAGCGGACGCGCGGACCTGATCAGACCCGATCCGACCTGATCAGACCCGATCGGACCCGATCGGACCTGATCCGCCGCAGCCGCGCCAATACGCACGCGCGGCGGAGGCGGGACCTGATCAGACCTGATCAGACCTGATCAGACCCGATCCGACCTGATCCGACCTGATCCGACCTGATCCGACCTGATCCGACCTGATCCGACCTGATCAGACCCGAACCGCACCGCCCGCCATTCCGCCCAGTAGCCGTCGTGGACGCCGTTGCGCGACGAGATGAACGCGCAGTGGCCGCCATGCCGGGTCACATGCACGGTCACGTGGGGATTGCGCACCAGGGCCGGATCGCGGAACGACTCCACGGGCACGAACGGATCGTCCTTGGCGGTGAGGATCAGCGTCGGGACCGCAATCCGGTCCACGACCCGCAGGGCCGAGGCGCGATGGTAGTAATCGGACGCGTCGCGGAATCCGAAGTGCGGCGCGGTGTAAGTCTCGTCGAACTCACGAACGGTGCGGATGCGCGCGAGCGGTTGCAGATCGAACCGGCCGGGCCAGGCCGCGGCCTTCCGCCGCATGCGGGCCTTCAGGTTCCGCACGAAATTCCACTGGTAGATGGCGTTGGATCGCCGCTCGAGCGCGGCGACGCACCGCGGGAGATCCATCACCGGCGAGATCGCCACCACCCCGCGCAGCGCCGGCGGCACCGCCTCGCCGTGGTCCCCCGCCAGCTTCAGCGCCAGGTTCCCGCCGAGCGAGTAGCCGACGACGACGATGCGCTGGTGTCCTTCGGAGGCGAGCGTCTGGATGACCGCATCGGGATCGGCGGAGAGGCCCGAGTGATACAGCGTCTCCGACAGGTGCTCCGTGCCGCAGCAGTTGCGCTGGTTCAGCCGCACGACGTTGAATCCCGCCGCGTACGCCTTGTCGGCGAGCCCCTGCATGTAGTGCGCGAGGCTGGACCCCTCGAGCCCGTGGAGCGCCAGCAGCGTCGGGGCCCGATCGGGCCGCTCCTGCCAGTGACAGTGCGCCAGGACGCGAGCGCCCGGCGCCACCTGGAAGATGCGCGGCTCCGCCGCCGGCAGCCGGGGAAACCGGCGCCGCCTGGCCCACGCCCACAACGTCATCGCATGCCCGTTCACCAGCCGCGGGTGCGGCACGAACCGATCCGCCATCGGAATTAGACTATCGCAGCCGGCGCCGCGCGCTGCGGCGCCACGCGCTGCCAGCTGCCAGCGGTCAGCCGCCAGCTACATGGATCACTGTGGAAGGAGCACTGATGGGGAGGACGTGGACGGCACTCGCGATCGGGATGTTGCTGGCGACCGCCGGACCGGAGCCGGCGCCGCTCGGCGCGGCGGAGCCGGGCCGGGAGCCCGGGCGCGCCGCGGCGCTGAAATCGGAGGCGGCGGCGGCCGTCCGCGAGATGGCGACGCTCACGCAGCAGATGGTCGATTCGGTCTTCAGCTTCGGCGAGCTCGGCTTTCAGGAGACCGAGTCGTCACGCTATCTGACGGGCATGCTCGAGCAGCACGGGTTCCGCATCACGCGCGGGGTCGCCGGCATGCCGACGGCCTGGATCGCCGAATGGGGCTCGGGCCGCCCGATCATTTCGCTCGGCTCGGACATCGACGCGATCCCGCAGGCCTCGCAGAAGCCGGGTGTCGCCTTCCGCGACCCGATCGTCGACGGGGCGCCCGGCCACGGTGAAGGGCACAACTCGGGCATCCCGCTGAACATCACGGGCGCCATTGCCGTGAAGCGCCTGATGGAACGCGAGGGGCTGCCCGGCACGATCCGGCTGTGGCCCGGCGTCGCCGAGGAGCTGCTCGGATCGAAGGCCTGGTTCGTGCGCGAGGGAGTCTTCCGCGACGCCGACCTCGCGATCTTCACGCACGTCGACTCGAAATTCGGCACCTTCTGGGGCGCGCGGCAGGGCACCGGCCTGGTCTCGGTCGAGTACACCTTCACCGGGACGACGGCGCACAGCGCCGGCGCGCCGTGGCGCGGCCGCAGCGCGCTCGACGCCGTCGAGCTGATGAACATCGGCTGGAACTACCGGCGCGAGCATCTGCGCCTCCAGCACCGCTCGCACTACGTGGTCACCGGCGGCGGCGACCAGCCCAACGTCGTCCCGCGCGTCGCGAAGGTCTGGTACTACTTCCGCGAAACCGAGTATCCGCGCATCCGCGAGCTCTGGGACATCGGCAATGCCATCGCCGATGGGGCCGCGACGATGACCGGCACCACCGTCACCTCGCGCGTCCTCGGCGCGGCGTGGCCGCAGCACATGAACCGGCCGCTGGCCGAGGCCCTGGACGCGAATATCCGCCAGGTCGGCCTGCCGGAGTGGAGCGACGCCGATCAGCAGCTGGCGCGCGCGCTGCAGCAGGAGATCGGCGCGCGCCCGTCGGGGCTGGCGCAGGAGGTGTCGCCGATCGAAGGCGGCATCCGCGACGAGGACAACCGCGGCGGCGGATCGGACGACATCGGCGACGTGTCCTGGACCGTCCCGACGGTGGTGCTGCGCTACCCGGCGAACATTCCCGATCTGCCGGGCCACAACTGGGCCAATGCGGTCGCGATGGCGACCCCGATCGCCCACAAGGGCACCACGGCAGGCGCGCAGGCGCTCGCGATGCTGCTGGTCGACGTGCTGACGACGCCGGCGCTGGTCGAGGACGCGTGGCGCTACTTCAGGGACGTGCAGACGAAGGACGTGCAGTACACGCCGCTCATCGAGCCGGACGACCCGCCCGCCGTCGAGATGAACCGCGAGACGATGGGACGCTATCGCGACGCGATGCGACAGCACCATTACGACCCGTCGAAGTACGGCACGTACCTCGAGCAGCTGGGCATCGAGTACCCGACCGTCCGGCCACACTGACGGATCGCTGCGCCGCCGGGGCGGCATGCCTGTCGCCCCGGCGCGTCACAGCCCGAGCCGATCCATCAGCGCCCGCGCGAACTCCGGCCCCTTGCCTTCCTCTTCGTGCTTGAAGTAGACGAACGTGTCCGTCCACGTCTCGCCGCGTGCACGGATGGCATCCGCCCACCGATCGAGATCCACGGCGGTATATCCCTCGTCGCGGAGGCGGAAGTAGCCGTAGGACGCGGTCTCGACGAGCGGCGTCGACAGCTTCTCGCTGTCGGCGATGCAGAGCGCCAGGTTGCGGGCGCGCAGCCGGTCGTAGACCGCCTCGTCGAACCACGACGGATGCCGGAATTCGAACGCGGCGCGGGCGCCGGGCGGCAGGTCCTCGAGAAAGCCGTCGAGAGCGGCGAGGTCCTGCCGGAAGTTCGGCGCGAGCTGGAACAGGAGCACGCCCAGCTTGTCGCCGAGCGCGCCGGCGACGTCGCAGAAGCCGCGCACGAGATCGCCGGCGCCGCGCAGCCGGCGATCGTGCGTGATCCGCTTCGGCGCCTTCAGCGTGAACCGGAACGGCGACGGCGTGCCCGCCGCCCAGCCGGTGACGAGCTTCTCCGTCGGCATGCGGTAGAACGTGTAATTGATCTCGACCGTCGGAAAGCGCGCCGCGTAATACGCCAGCATCTTCGACGCCGGCAGATCCTTCGGATAGAAGCTGCCCTTCCATTCGGGGTAGTTGTAACCGGACGTACCGATCCAGATCATGTCGTCTCGTGAATGCGGATTGATGTCCGGGAGGCGGACGGAGAACAGGATAGCGGAGTCGCGCCGCCTGGCGGCGCCTGACGCGGGGGGAGCGGAGGCGCGGGAACGCGCGGCGCGCGTTCCCGCGTCCCGTTTACCAGCGCGGTTCCCGGCCGGGCATGGCCGCGCCGCCGCCGCGCGCCGGGCGGCCGAAGGCCGGCGCGTCCGGCTTGGGCCGGGCCTCGTTGACCACGAGCGGCCGTCCGTCGAGCGCGTAGCCGTGGAACTGCGCGATCGCCGCCTGCGCGCCGTCTTCCGTGCCCATGTCCACGAAGGCAAAGCCCCGCGCACGGCCCGTGGCCATGTCCCGCATCACGCGGACGCTGTCCACGGGTCCGGCCTGGCTGAACAGCGCGTTCAGCTCCTCATCCGTGGTCTTGTATGGGAGATTCCCGACATACAATCTCCGGCCCATCGTACCGCTCCTTCGACTGACAGCATGCGCGCGCGATTTCAGTCGGCGGAAGGCCGCGCGCGAAGCCTCCCGGAGGACGGGCGTACTTGCGGCGTGGCGTACCGGACGAGCGGCCAGTGCAGCCTGCCGTGGAAGGGCGCGCGTCTCAAGGCCGCGCCAGTATAAAGCATTTCCCCATTTGTCAAGCCCATTTCTGGCCTGGTACCTTCCGGCGGCTTTACCCGCCGGAGCCGGGCCGGGTACAGTGCGGATATGGCTCCCACGCGACCCTCGGCACGGCACCGGATGGCCGGCCGCCGCCTGCTGGTATTCCTCCTGGCGCTCGCCGCTCCGCTGTACACCGCCTGCCGCCAGGACCCGCCCGTCCGGGAGTACACCGTCGTCGGGCAGGTCATCACCGTGCAGCCGGCGACGCCGCAGCGCATCACCATCAAGCACCAGGACATCGAAGGGTTCATGCCCGCCATGACCATGCCCTTCGAGGTGCGGGACGCGGCGGTGCTGGAGAGCACGAAGCCGGGGGACCTCGTGCGCGCCACGCTCAGCGTGCAGGGCGTCGAGGCCTGGATCTCGGCGGTCACCGTCACCGGACACGCGCCGCTGCCGGAGGCCCCGCCGCCCGGCCAGGGCCTCGGCCTCGGCGATGCGGTGCCCGACGCCGAGCTGGTCGCCGCGTCCGGCGAGCCGGTGACGGTGGCCGCCTATCGCGGGCAGCCGCTCGTCCTGACCTTCACCTACACGCGCTGCCCGTTCGCGGAGTTCTGTCCGGCGATCGATCAGCGCTTCCTCGCACTGCAGCGCGCGGTGACGGGCGAGGCGGCGCTGACGAGCGTGCGGCTCCTCTCCGTGAGCCTCGACCCGGAGTACGACCAGCCGGCCGTGCTCCGCGCGCATGCGGAGAAGCTCGGCGTGAATCGCGACGTCTGGGAGCTCGCCACGGGCGATCCCGAAACCGTGGCGGCCTTCGGCCGGCAGTTCGGTCTCGACGTCCGGCGCACCGGGGACACCGCGGCCGACATCTCGCACAACCTGCGGACGGTCGTCATCGGTCCGGACGGACGGATTGCGGCCATGCTGACGGGCGCCGACTGGCAGCCGGCGACCGTGCTCGAGACGCTCCGGGGACTCGTCCAGTCGTGAGCCGCGCGCCGGCGGGCGCGCCGCCGCTCCACCGGTTCACGCCGCGCGAGCGCCGGCTCATCGCGCGCCTGCGGACGCCGCATGCCGTCCAGGCCTGGCTCAACGCGCTGCCCTACAACACCGAACCGCACGGCGAGACGCTGCGCAGCTTCCGCGGCGTCGTGCGCGCCGGTACGGCGCACTGTTTCGAAGCCGCGCTGTTCGCCGCCGTGGTGCTCGAACAGCACGGCTCTCCGCCGCTGGTCCTCAGCTTCGAGTCGATCGACCGGCTCGATCACGTGCTCTTCGTGTACCGCACGCGCACCGGGTGGGGATCCGTCGCCCGCTCGCGCGATCCCGGGCTGCACGGCCGCCTGCCCGTGTTCCGGACGCCGCGCGCCCTCGCGCTCAGCTACGTCGATCCGTACGTCGACTACACCGGCGCGATCACGGGATACGCCGTGGTGGACCTGCGCGGGCTCGGCGCGTTCGACTGGCGCTTCTCGCGCCGACACGTCTGGCCGGCCGAGCAGTACCTGCTCGACTACCCGCACCGCCCGATCCGGACGAGTCCGGCGCGGATCAGGATGCTGCGCCGGCTGTACGCGGCGTTCCGGAAGACACACGACATGAAGCCGGTGGACTATCGCGGACGGGAGCGCTGGACGCCGATTCCGCGCGAGTTCAGGAAGGCGGCGGCGCTTCCCTTCGCCGGACGCCTGCGGTAACGGACACTCATCCGATGCATCCGCCTCACACAGAGGCACGGAGACACAGAGGACGCACAGAGGACAGCTCCTGTTGCATTCTTCTCTGTGCGTGCTCTGCGCTCTCTGTGTCGCCGTGTGTGGCGAACGCAGCGCAATGAACAGCGATGGGGTGCTGCGCGTGTGGTGCCGACTGTTCGTCGGATGCGCCGCTTGAGCTCCGGACGCCCTCCGCAATCACGCGAAGCGCAGATCCGCAATCGACGGGCGTCAGTCCAGGTCGAAGTCCCGGGTCGGTCTGGTGACGGGCTCCTTGCGGGCCTGCTTGAGCGCCTCCTCGAAGCGCTTCGCGAGGTCGTCGTCTCGCGTGCGCTCCGCTTCGAGCGACTGCTGGAAGATCGACTCGCGCCGCGCGGCTTCCTCGGCGAGCAGCCGGTGCGCCTCGCTCAGTTCCGGCTTGTTGCCCGACTCCGGCTCCTGGTGCGAGACGATCCGGTTGAGGTGGCGGTCGTAGACGAGCACCGCGCCGCAGCAGGGGCAGGTCAGCTCGACTTCGGACGCGAGGCGCGGCATGTGATTATCATACACCCCGGCCGCGACGCCGCCCTGCGGCCGCCCCGGGGCCGCGTCCGCCGCCGATGTCCGATCGCTCGCATCTCGTCCGCATCGTCACCTACAACATCCACCGCAGCCGGGGACTCGACGGTCGGACGCGTCCGGAGCGGATTGCGGAGGTGCTGCAGGACGTCGGCGCCGACATCATCGCGCTCCAGGAGGTCATCGGCGCCGGGCCGCGACACGGCGGGCACGCGGAGGAGCTCGGGGCGGCGCTCGGCATGGGGTGGATCATGGCCCCCACGCGCCTGCTGCGCGGGCACCAGTTCGGCAACGTCGTCCTGGCGCGCTTCCCCATCGTCCGGCACGTCGCGTACGACCTGTCGTGGAAGACCTGCGAGCCCCGCGGCTGCCTGCGCGTCGACCTGGATGTCGACGGACTGGTGCTCCACTTCTACAACGTGCATTTCGGGACCGCGATTCTCGAGCGCCGCGTGCAGGCGGCGCGGCTGGCCGGCATCGTCAGCGATCGGCGCGTGACGGGACCGAAGGTCGTGCTGGGCGACTTCAACGAGTGGACGCGCGGGCCGGCATCGGCGCTGCTCGGCGAGCGGCTCCAGGGGATCGATCTGGCGGCCCACCTCCGGCGCCGGCGGACCTACCCGGGGCTGCTGCCGATCGTGCACCTCGATCACATCTACTATCAGGGCCACGTGGAGGTGGAGCGCGTGGAGCTGGTGCGCAGCCGGCGCGCGCTCATCGCCTCCGACCATCTGCCGCTCGTGGCGGAGCTGCGCATTCGTGGATGACACGAGCGCGGAGGACCGTTCGCCGATGACGTTCGAGGGTCAAGTCGTGTGGCTGACCGGCGCCAGCTCCGGCATCGGCGAGGCGCTGACGCCGCTGCTCGTCGCGCGCGGCGCGCGCGTGGCGCTTTCCGCGCGGCGGGCCGACCGGCTGGAGGCGATCGCCGCCGCGGCGCGGGCCCGCGGCGGGGACGTACGGACGTTCCCGCTCGACGTCACCGACCGGCAGGCGACCCGCGAGACCGTCGCCGCGATCGAGCGGGCGTTCGGCGGCGTCGACGTCGCGATCCTCAATGCGGGGTCGCATCTGCGGCCGGCCGTGCAGCCGTTCGACGCCCAGCAATATCTCGACACCTTCGCGCTCAACGTCTTCGGCGCGCTGCACGGCATCGAGGCGGTGCTGCCGGGCATGCTCGCGCGCCGCCGCGGGTGGATCGTCGGCATCTCGAGCCTGGCCGGTTATCGCGCCGTGCCGACGGCCGGCGCCTACGGGTCGTCGAAGGCCGCCTTCAGCCACATCCTCGACGCGCTGCGGTTCGATCTGGAGCCGCACGGCGTGCGCGTGGTCAGCGTCACGCCGGGGTTCATCAAGACCCCGCTCACCGACCGCAACCGGTTCCGCATGCCCTTCCTGATGCCCGTCGACACCGCCGCCGCACGCATCGTGCGCGGCATCGAGCAGGAGCGGCGTGAAATCCATTTCCCGAGGCCGTTCTCCTGGACGCTGAAGCTCCTGCGGGTGCTGCCCTATCCGGTGTACGACCGCATCATCCGGCGCGCCACCGCCGATCGCCAGCGCCTCCAGAAGCTGGAGCACCCGCGTACGGGTGTCTGACACCGGTACGGTACGGGTGTCAGACACCCGTACCGACATCAGACACCCCATCTCCCCCTGTTGAAACTTTTCGGCAGCGGATCCAGTAGATCCGGGGTGTCCGGAAGCGAACGCCGTCCGGAGTCGGGCGGACGCGGCAGGCGGCCACCCAGTCGGTCCAAGCCCGGCGGCGGACATGCGGGCGCCGGGTGCGCTCACCCACCCGTGGGTGTAGAGTATGGCGTTCTGGTCAGGAGATACCGGCAGACGTGAGCGATCTCAAATCCGATCTGGCTTCGCTTCGGCTCGAGAACCCGCCGGAGCGGTCGCGCAAGGGGCTGTGGATCCTGCTGGGTGTGGTGATCGTCGCGCTCGGGGGCGGGGCGCTGGCCTGGCGCAGCGTGAACGCGGCGGTGCCCGTGTCGGTGGTGACGCCGACCGTCGAACGCTCCGGATCGGCGCCGGCCGGCACCCCCATCCTGACCTCGTCCGGCTACATCGTCGCCCGCCGGGAAGCCATCGTGTCCTCGAAGATCCAGGGGCGGCTGTCGGAGCTGCGCGTCGAGGAAGGCAGTGAGGTGCGCGAGAACGAGGTGATCGCGCGGCTCGAGAGCAACGACTTCCAGGCGGCCGTCGCGCGCGCCCGCGCGCAGATCGAGCAGGCCGGCGCCTCGCAGGCGGCCGCCGATGCGGCGATCCTGCGCGCCGAGGCCGATCTCGCCGAAGCGCGCCGCCAGCACGGGGTCAGCGAGAAGCTGCACGCCGATCGGCTGGTGCCGGTCGACCAGCTCGATGCCGCGCGCAGCCGCGTCCGGCTCGCCGAGGCCGCCCTGGCGCAGGCCCGCGCGGAGCGCGAGCGCGCCGCCGCAGCCGCCTCGCAGGCGCAGGCCGATCTCGCCTACGCGGAGGCGCAGCTGCAGAACACGATCATCCGCGCCCCGTTCGCCGGCACGGTCGTCCGCAAGATGGCGGAGATCGGCGAGAGCGTCGCGCCGATTCCGCCGGGCGTGAACATCTCGACCGCCTCGGGCGCCATCGTCGCGCTCGCGGATCTCGCGACGCTCGAGATGGAAGCCGACGTCAACGAGGCGAACGTCGCGAAGCTCGTCGAGGGGCAGCCGGCGGAAATCACGGTCGAGGCGTTCCCGGATCGCAAGTACCGCGCAGTGCTCCGCCAGATCATCCCGACGGCGGACCGCACGAAGGCGACGGTGCAGACGAAGGTCACGCTGCTCGACAAGGATCAGGATCTCAAGCCCGAGATGAGCGCGAAGGTGACCTTCCTCGAGCTCGGCTCGGACGACGAGGCGCAGACGGACGCGCCGGAGCGCCCGCTGGTGCTGGTGCCGCAGAGCGCCGTGGTCACGCGGGACGGCGCGTCCACCGTCTTCGAGATCGTGAACGGGCGCGCCGAGGCGCGCGTCATCCAGACCGGCCCGGCGCGCGGCGATCGCCTGATCGTGACCGCCGGACTCGCCGGCAGCGAGCAGCTGGTCGACCGGCCGGGCGAGGCGCTGAAACCGGGAGACGCCGTGACCGCATCCCGGTAGGACGGCACGAACAGGCCGCCGGCGGCGGCCCGCATCGAGGAGATCCCATGGCAGCGGTGACAGTGCAGAACGTCCGCAAGGTCTACAAGCGCGACGCCCAGGACATCGTCGTCCTCGACGGCCTCAGCCTCGAGGTGCCGGAAGGCGAGTTCGTCGCCCTCATGGGTCCGTCGGGCTCGGGCAAGACAACGCTGCTCAACCTGATCGCGGGCATCGACCGTCCGACGTCCGGCACGGTGATCGTCGCCGGCACCGACATCGGCCAGCTCTCCGAAGGGGCGCTGGCGAAGTGGCGCAGCCGCAACATCGGGTTCATCTTCCAGTTCTACAACCTGATCCCGGTGCTCACCGCGATCGAGAACGTCGAACTGCCGCTGCTGCTCACGAAGCTCTCGCGGAAGGAACGCCGCGAGCGCGCGATGACCGCGCTGAAGGTCGTCGGTCTCGCGGATCGGTCGCAGCACTACCCGCGGCAGCTGTCGGGCGGCCAGGAGCAGCGCGTCGCGATCGCCCGCGCCATCGTCGGCGACCCGGCCGTCCTCGTCGCCGACGAGCCGACCGGCGACCTCGACGCGAAGAGCGCGGACGAGATCCTGAACCTGCTGCAGACCCTGAACAGCGAGTTCAGGAAGACGATCGTGATGGTCACGCACGATCCGCGCGCCGCCGCCCGCGCCCACGTGGAGCGTCACCTGGAAAAGGGCGTCCTGGCCGGCAGCGTCGCCCGCCACGATCGCGCCCCCGTCAGCGCGTCGTAGCGCGGGGCGAATCGGGGCTCGCGCGCCGACCGCGCGTGAGCCCGATCCGCGGGAATCCGCAATGCCGCCGACGGCGAGCCCGATCCGCAATCACTCCGGAATCCGGAATCCGCAATGAAGCATCTGCCCTACATCCTGAAGCACCTGCGGAAGAACTGGCTCCGCACGCTCAGCACCATCGCCGCGATGGCGCTGTGCATCTTCCTCATCTCGGTGCTCCAGACCGCGCTCGAGGCGTTCTACGGCGGGCTGGAGAACGCGAGCGCCGAACGGCTGGTGGTGCGCCACCGGCTGAGCCTCGCCGAAAACCTGCCGATCGCCTATCAGCCGCGCATCGCCGCCGTGCCCGGCGTGAAGCGCGTCGCGCGCTTCACGTGGTTCGGCGGCTTCCAGGGCTCGACGGCAAGCGGTGAACCGGACTTCAGGAACTTCTTCCCGAACTTCGCCGTTGAAGCCGAACCGTATCTCGCGATGTCCCCCGAGTACCAGATCGATCCGGAGCAGGTACGGGCATTCATGCAGGATCGCCGAGGCGCGATCATCGGCCCGGGGCTGGTCGAGAAATTCGGCTGGGGCATCGGGAGCCAGTTCCAGCTGGAGAGCTTCATCCCGCCCTATCGGGCCGACACGCCGTTCGATTTCGTGGTCCGCGGCATCTACTCGACCGACCTCCAGAAGTATCCCAGCCATGCGCAGGACATCATGCTGTTCCACTGGGACTACTTCTACGAGAAGACGGGGCGGCGGGTCGGCGTGAACACGTACAACCTGCAGCTCGAGAATCCGAGTCAGGCCGCCGCGGTCGCCAAGGCCGTGGACGCGATCTTCGAGAACAGCGACACCCAGACGAAGACCGAGACCGAGGCGCAGTTCGCCGCGAGCTTCCTCGAGATGGCCGGCGATCTCGCGCTGATCCTGAACTCGATCGGGATGGCGGTCGCGTTCACCATCCTGCTCGTCACCGCCAACACGATGAGCATGGCCATCCGCGAACGGCGCCGCGAGATCGCGGTGCTGAAGACGCTCGGCTACTCGAGCGCGCTCGTACTCACGCTCGTGCTCGGCGAGGCGCTGGTCATCGGCCTGATTGGCGGAGGCCTCGGCGTCCTCATGGCGAAGGGGCTCATGGCCAACATGGGGCAGATTCCCTTCCTCCAGCTCCCGCCGCTGAACTTCACGCCGTCGCTGGCCGCCGCCATGCTCGGCTTCGGCGCGCTCATCGGCGTGCTCTCCGGGCTCGCGCCGGCGATCGGGGCGTATCGCGCGAACATCACGTCGATGCTGAGGCAGGTCTGATGGCGCTCCCGATCTCCTACAACGTCCGCAACGTCATCGTCCGCTGGAAGGTCACGCTGCTCGCGCTGGCCGGGATTTCGCTCGTCGTCGCGGTCCTGATCGCGCTGACGGCGATGGCCAACGGCTTCAGCCGGGCGCTGGCCGTCACCGGCTCGGCCGACAACGCCATCGTCACGCAGCGCGGGTCGTCGGGCGAGCTCGCCTCGGGCTTCACGCGCGACCAGGCGAGCATGATCATGGTCGACTCGCGCGTGAAGCGCGACACCGAGGGGCGGCCCATGGCTTCCCCCGAGATGGTGGTCGTCGCCTCGCTCCCGAAGCGCGGCGACGGCACGGAGGTGCAGGTCACGCTGCGCGGCGTGACCCCGATGGCGTTCACCGTGCGGCAGCACATCCGCATCGTCGAAGGGCGCAACTTCACGCCGGGTCTCTACGAGCTCGTGGTCGGCCAGAAGGCGGCCGACCGGTTCGAGGGCCTGGAGGTCGGCGGCAGCATCACCCTGCGGCGCCAGCGGTGGGACGTCGTCGGCATCTTCACGTCCGAGGGCAGCGGATTCGAGAGCGAGATATGGGGCGACATCGACGCGCTGCAGCCGGTGTTCAACCGGACGGGCGGCTATCAGTCGCTCACGGTCCGGCTCGCCGACCCGTCGGCGCTCCAGGCCTTCGACACGGAGCTGAAGGCCAACCCGAACATGCAGGTGCAGATGGCGCGCGAGCGCGAGTACTACGCGAACCAGGCGGGACAGACGGCGACGACGCTGACCGCGCTGGCGATCTTCGTCGGTGTCATCATGGGCATCGGCGCCGTGTTCGGCGCGATGAACACGATGTACGCGCTGGTCTCGGTGCGGACCCGCGAGATCGGCACGCTCCGCGCGCTCGGCTTCTCGCGCAGCGCCGTGCTGACCGCGTTCATGATCGAGTCCGCCTTCCTGGCGCTCGTCGGCGGGCTGCTCGGCAGCATCCTCGCGCTGCCGGTCAACCTGCTGTCCGGCGCCACCGGGGGCGCGAACTTCTCGCAGATCGCGTTCGACTTCCGGGTCAGCCCCTTCTGGCTCGGCGTGGCCGTGTTCTCGGCGGTGCTGATGGGGTTGATCGGAGGCTTCCTGCCGGCGTTCAAGGCCGCGCGCACGCCGATCACGGCGGCGCTGCGGGACGCCTGACAGGCCCCGTACGCAGCAACGGGGCGGCGCATCCCTGCGCCGCCCCGTTCAGGATTCCGGTGTCCGCGCCTCCGCGTCCCGCGGAGCGCTAGCCTTCCTCGCCGTACTCTTCCTCTTCCCGCGGTCCGAGCCGCGTCGGCGGACGCAGCGCCTCGCGGTAGTCGTAGATGGGGAGACCGCGCACGTGCAGGGAGATGGTGCAGTTCGCGGCCTTGTCGTCGACGACGACGATGACCGGGCTCCCTTCGACGCCCTCGCGGAACGCGAGCCGGCAGCCGCAGGCGAGACGGGCGTGCGTGAAGCCTTTGAGCATTGTGGTGGTGACCCTGCAACCGCCGCGGCCCGTCCGGAGAATCGGACGCGCCGATTGCGGGCCGGGCATTCGCGCCCGCCCGCGCCGGCGGCAAGCCACGATCTTACTACAGAAGCGCCTTGATGGCCTGCTCGTAGCGCTCCTTGCCGACGAGGCCGGAGTGCTTGCGGCAGATGCGTCCGTCGCGCGAAATGAGGAACGTCGTGGGAATGCCCCACATCGGACCGTAGGCGTCCTGCAGGTCGTCGCGTCCGAGCCCGACGATGACCGGATAGTTCATCCTGAACTCGTCCGCGAACGGCTTCAGTTTCTCCGGCGGATCGTCCACCGACACGCCGACCACCTGCAGGCCCTGCTCGCCGTACTGCTCCTGCAGCTCGACGAAGCCCGGGATCTCCGCCTTGCAGGGGGGACACCACGTCGCCCAGAAGTCGAGCAGGATGACCTTCCCCTTGAAATCGGCGAGCTTGACCGAGCGCCCCTGGAGGTCCTTGACGGTGAAGTCGAGATCCGCCTGCTTCGCGTTGGCCGGGCAGAAGCCATCCGACGCCTCGACCGCGCCGGCATCCACCACCTCGGTCGGGCCCGGCAGTGTCGGCAGCATCGCGTACACCAGGGCGACCACTGCCGCTCCGGCGATCACCCACCGGACGATTCGTGCCATTGTGTCCGTGTCCCCCTCGTCACTCATTATCACCCACTCCGGGTGCGAGGGCGCCGGTCCCGCCGGACCACGGGCCGCGTGGCGCGGCGCGCGCGGCGTCCGGTTCCGGAGACGAGCCGGACCGCGTCAGAGGACAGCCGGCGCGCGGAACGCGCGGAATTCGGCCTCGTGAGCCGCTGCCGCGAAGGCACGAGGCTTGCTCGACGGTGACAGTTGACCCCCCGGGTGTCTCCCGGCTGCCGGTTTGCGGCCCCTGCTGGACGAGAGTAAGATGCAATCCATTCCGAATCGCCCTCGACCCCGTGTGAACTGTCGCGAGGAGACTTGTATGCGCACGCGCGCCTGGCGCGGCATGGCTGGGATCTATGCCGGAGTGCTGCTGACGGCGCTTGTCGCCGGCGTCGCGCCGGCGGCGGCCCAGACGTCGTTCATCCCGTACTTCGGCAAGAACCAGATCCGGTACGACAACTTCCGGTGGCACATCTACACCACCGATCACTTCGAGATCTACTACTACCCGGAGATTGAGCAGCATCTCGAGCGCATCGCCAGCTATGCCGAGAGCGCGTACCAGCAGGTCAGCTCCGACCTCAAGCACGACCTCGCGGAGAAGGTGCCGCTGATCCTGTTCAAGACGAGCAGCGAGTTCCAGCAGCAGAACGTCATCCCCGGCGCGGCCCAGGAGGGCGT
Source organism: uncultured Bifidobacteriaceae bacterium (assembly GCA_964446605.1). Lineage (GTDB taxonomy): Bacteria > Acidobacteriota > Vicinamibacteria > Vicinamibacterales > JAENWD01 > JAENWD01. The sequence continues at coordinate 31,255 of CAYUPN010000032.1, forward strand.
GGGCGCGTTCGCGGAGCCGTACCGCGACCGCATGGTGCTGCCGATCGACGAGCCGCCGGACCTGCTGTACCGGCTCGTCGTCCACGAGCTGACGCACATCTTCGAGTTCGACATCATCCCGCAGTCGCTCATCCGGCGCACCGTGCCGCTCTGGGTGAACGAAGGGCTCTCCGACTACCAGACCGGCATGTGGCGGCCGCTCGACCTGATGACCGTGCGCGACGCGGCCGTGGCCGACATGGTGCCGAAGATGTCGGAGCTCGAAGGCTACGGCGGCTTCTCGAACCCGCGCCTGATCTACAACCTCGGGCACGCCACGTTCGAGTTCATCGAGTCGCGCTGGGGCAAGGAGGGCATCCGGCAGTTCCTCTTCGCGCTCCGGAAGAGCGTCATCGGCGGCGGTGAGGACGCGTACGAAGAGGCGTTCCAGCTGAAGCCGGACGAGTTCGACCAGGAGTTCGAGAAGTACATCAAGGACCGCTTCAAGCCGTTCCGCGACAAGGAGCGCCCCGCCGACTACGGGCGCAACCTCGCGCCGAACCCGCGCCGGACGAAGTACACGACGGTGCTCTCCATCGAACCGGCGCCGTCGGGCGAGCTCATCGCCGCGATGGTCGGCAACCGCCGCGAGCAGGAGCTCGACATCGTCCTGCTGTCGGCGAAGGACGGCCAGGTGGTCCGGAACCTGACGAGCGGCTTCGATCAGGGCATGGGGTTCGCCTACATCGCCACGCCCGGCGGCCGCTGGAACTCCGTGTCCTGGATGTCCTGGTCGCCGACGGGGGACCTGATCGCGTACTTCGCCCGCACGGAGAAGGAGAAGGCGCTCATCCTGCAGGACGTCGTGTCCGGCAAGATCCGTGAGCGGTACGCGATGAAGACGGTCGACGAGCCGGAGTCGCCGGCGATCTCGCCCGACGGCCGCTACGTCGCGTTCTCCGGGCTGCGCGGCGCGGTCGGCGACATCTTCCTGCTCGATCGGCAGACCGGCGAGATCGTCAACCTCACCGACGACGAGTTCGCCGACTACGGGCCGACGTTCTCGCCGGACGGCACGTCGCTGGTCTATCTCGCGCGCATCAGCGGCAACGAGAAGCTGTTCCAGCTCGATCTGCAGACGCGCCAGAAGAAGCAGCTGACGTTCGGCACGCACGACGACGGGCAGGCGAAGTTCGTCGACGCCGGCACGCTGGTGTTCCCGTCGACCGCCGTCAACCCGACGCTGCCGGTGGAACCGGAGGTCGCGCGCAACGGGAACATCTACAACATCTGGACGCTGGACCTGCAGCGCGGCGAGCTGCGGCAGTACACCGACGCGGTGTCCGGCAACCTCTCGCCGATCGTGCTGGCCGGCGGCGACACGCCGCGGATCGCCTTCGTCAGCTACTTCAAGGGCGAGTACGGCCTGCACACGCTGGAGCGGCGCGAGCCGATCCAGACGGCGCTCGTGAGCGACTTCGGCGAGCCGGGCCCGGCGCTGGCCGACTTCCAGGCGCCGATGACGCACACGCTCGTCGCGGAGAACACGAAGCGCAAGGGGGCGTTCGAGAAGCTGTTCCTCGACGGGCGCCCGCCGGTGAACGTCGGCGTGACCAGCGGCGGCGACATCTTCGGCGGCACGCAGGTCAGCTTCAGCGACGTGCTCGGCGACAAGCAGTTCAACGTCTTCGCCGCCTCCATCGCGCAGTACCGGACCTTCTCGTTCAGCTTCCTGAACCTGTCGCGCCGGTTCCAGTACGCCGTGCAGGGCTTCTCGCAGGAGACGTTCTTCTACGGCATCGGGCCGTACTTCTACGACCCGGTGTTCTCGCCGTTCCTCGACCGCGACGACGCGCTGGCGACGCGATCGCTGCGCGGCGCGAGCGGCTTCGGGATCTGGCCGCTCGACCGCTACCGTCGCGTCGAGCTGTTCGGCTCCGTCATCAACTACAGCGAGTCGTTCGCGAACCAGGCGCTGCAGGACCTGTCCGACCAGTACCAGCAGGACAACTTCGGCACGCGCCTGTTCCGCAGCGGGACCGCGGTGCCGCTGGGCGTGGCGTTCGTGCAGGAGACGACCGTCTTCCGCGAGTTCGGGCCGCTGTCGGGCAACACGATGCGCCTGTCGTTCGAGATCGCGCCGAAGATGGGCGACGCGCTCAGCTACCAGACGGTCGACGTCGACGCCCGCAAGTACCTGCGCCTCGGCGGCTCCGGCCTGCTGGCGATGCGCTTCAAGGGGTTCAAGAGCTGGGGCGAGGCGCCGGACTTCTCGTACTTCGGCGGGAACTCGGAGCTCCGCGGGTACGAGTACCTCGAGTTCATCGGGCACAACGCGTTCTTCGGCAACGTCGAGCTGCGCTTCCCGATGATCGAGGCGATGCTCACGCCGCTCGGCGTGCTCGGCGGCGTGCGCGGCGTGTTCTTCGCGGGCGTCGGCGGGGCGTTCTTCGAAGGGCAGCCGTTCCAGTTCGCGACCAGCCGCAGCGAGATGGTCCAGCCATTCCTCGGCGCCGTGCCGGACCCGCTGACGGGCGGCCTGATCCCCGTCTTCGGCGACCCGGTGGAGGTCAGCGGGTTCCGCCTCCGCGACGGCCGCGGCTCCTACGGATTCGGGCTCGAGACCTTCGCGCTCGGCTTCCCGATCCACTTCGACTGGGCGTGGCGGACGACGTTCAACCGCGACTGGGAGGACGTCCTGTTCGCCTCGCAGGGCGGCAGCCGCGAGTTCCGGCGGCCGCAGTTCAAGGTCTGGGTGGGGTACGACTTCTAAACGGGGAACGGGGAACGGGAAACGCGCGACCGCTCGATGGACTGTGAGCTCGCGGTCGCAGTTTCCCGTTTTCTGTTTCCCGCTTCCTACTTCCTGTCTCCCGCTTCCACGTTCCGCCTCGCGAGCCGGTCCGCGCGGCGCACCCGCGCCGCTTCCGCCCGCTGCCGCTCTTCGTCCGTGTCGAGCCTGAGCGGCGGCACCGGCGCCGGGTGACCGTCGGGACCGACGGTCACGAAGGTCAGATAGGCCCGGCTGGTCAGCGTCCGCCGGCCGGTCAGCGTCTCCTCCGACTGCACCTCGACCTCCACCTCCATCGACGTCGTGAAGGTCGCGTTCACCCAGGCGCGCAGGACGATCAGATCGCCCACGCGGATCGGATGCAGGAACTGGAGGTCGTCGACGGCCGCCGTCACCAGCGGCATGCGGGCGTGACGCGAGGCGGCGACCGCGCCGGCGATGTCGATCAGGTGCATGACCGAGCCGCCCAGCATGAACCCGAGCGGGTTCGCGTCGTTGGGCAGCACGAACTGCACCATCTCCGTGAGGGAGTCGGAGGGAGCCTTCATGGAGAGGGAGCGAGGTGCAGCCGGGCGGCTGGCGGCTGGCAGTGACTGCCAGCTGCCAGCTGCCAGCTGCCCGCTGCCTACTTCTGGTAGTACTCCGCGTTCTTCTGCGCGAAGTGCTGCCACTTGTCCGGCACTTCGTCGAACGCGAAGATCGCCTCCACCGGGCACGCCGGCACGCACGCGCCGCAGTCGATGCACTCGTCCGGATGGATGTAGAGCTGCTCGGCGGCTTCGAACCCCTCCTCGTCCTTGCGCGGATGGATGCAGTCGACCGGGCAGACATCCACGCAGGCCGAGTCCTTTGTGCCGATGCAGGGTTCCGTAATCACGTAAGCCATGTCGCTCTCCTGCCGCCCGACGATCAGGCGGTCATCTCGATCGAGGCTGGCGGCAGATGCCCCAGCCGCCGTGAGACCTGCCGGGCCAGTTCCCAGCACTCGCGGTTGAAGCGGGTCACGAGCGGGGTCTCGTCCGCCGCGTGCCCGAAGATGCCGAGCCGCGCCACTTCGCGGCCCGCGTAGTCCATCACCGGCGCGCAGGTGCACCCGAGCGGCGGCGCCGCGCCGTCCACGGCCGGCGGCCCGAGCCGCCGGAGCACCTCGACGCCCTGCGCGACATCCGCCGGCGCGTCCAGCCGGAGGCACCCCAAGCGCCGGGTGGCCTGCGACGCGCTGAAGTACTTCGCGCAGTGGGCCGGCATGTCGCGTCCGTACACCGTCCGCATCGCGACATCGTCCGGTCCCGTCGCCCAGATGTAGGTGACTTCGTCGTCGGCGTGCACGGCCAGGAACGCACGGAGTCCGGAGCCGACGACGAACTCGCGCAGCACCGGATAGGCGTGCAGGCGGATCTCGGAGCGGCCCAGGAGACGGAAGCTCATGTCGAGCATCCGCAGGGTGAGCCCGTAGCGCTGCGTCTCCTCGTCCTGCCGCACGTAGCCGCGGCGCTTCAGGACGGCCAGCAGCCGGTGGACGGTGGGCGCCGGCATGCCCAGCCCGCGCGCGAGCTCTCCCACGCTGGCGCCGCGGGGGCTCCGGCTGAGCGCCTCGCAGATCTCGAGCGCCTTGTCGACCGACGTCCCGGTCCCTTCGCGCCCGGGCGCGTCATTCCGTATGGCGGAATGCCGTTTCATCCAAGGCCCAGTCTACTCCTGTGCCGGCCCTCCAACAAGGACAGTCGTGGTCGCCTTTCTCGCAGGGGCCGCTACGGAGTCAGCTCGATGACGATGGTCATCGTGCCGTCGAGAACGCGGGAGAGCCCCGGATCGGGGTAAGGCGAGATGAGCACGAAGGCCAGATGCCGTCCGTCGCGGCTCAACGAGCCGCGGATGACGTCGACGCGGCGCCCGTGGAACAGCCGGCCCAGACGGCCGCGGTCGTACTGCCCCACGGAGCCGAACACGGCGCCGATTTCGAGGCGGCGCGGCTCCCAGGCCCCCGGGGCCGGATCGGCGTCGAGGGCCTTCAGCCTGGCCGCGAGCGCACTGGCCGGTTCGGCGCTGCGGAACACCCGGTAGGTGCCGGGCGGCGCGGACGCCGGCGTGAACAGGTCGCGAAGCGCCTCGTCTGGCGCGCCCAGCTCGACGGGGATCTGCACCGTCGTCGCACCACCGAGCCAGAGCGCCAGGAACAGACAGAACACGTTGCGCATCACATCAGGGCCGATCAGGTCGGATCAGGTCCCGCCGCGACCGGGGCGTGCGCAGGCGGGACGGATCAGGTCATGGACCGGCGTGGCGCGTGCGCACGCCGATCCACCTTCGACCGCTGGCGCCCTCCGGCCAATATAATCCCCGGGTACCCTCCTTTCCCCCGGGGCGGTGACCGCATGCGTGCACGAACGGCCCTCCTCGCGGGGCTGCTGCTGCTCCGTCCGTCCCTGGCCGCGCCGCAGGCGTGGCCCGAAGGACCGGTCTCGCTGGCCGGCGGACGGGTCGTCCTCGGCGGCGAGGCGACGGCCACCGTCGCGCCCGAGGATGCCGGCCATTTCAATCACACCGACTACGAGCGCAGTGCGCTGCAGCTGCTGCGCCTCGGCCTGACCGCCTCGGCCCGTCCCACGGACCGGATCACGCTCGTCGCCGAGCTGCGGGCCGAAGGGGACACGGCGGGCGGCGACTGGACTGCCCTGCCCTTCGCCGCCTACGTGCGCCTGCGTCCGTGGAAGGATCGCCCCTTCGACATCCAGGCGGGGCGCATCCCGCCGGTGTTCGGCGCGGCCGGGCGCCGCATCTACGCGGCGGACAACGTGCTCATCGGGTATCCGCTCGCGTGGCAGTACCTCACCGTGCTGCGCAGCGACGCGGCGCCCGCCAACGCCGACGAGCTCATCGCCGCGCGCGGGCATGGCTGGAAGCCGTGGTATTCGGTCGGGAGCACCTACGGGCGGGGCGTGCCGCTGACCACCGCGTTCCGGTACGACACGGGCGTCGAGGCGCGTCTCGGCAACGAGCGCTCGCCGGTATCGCTCGCGGCGGCGCTGACCGCCGGCACGCTCTCCAGCCCCGGCGCGCGCGACTCGAACGGCGGCCCGCAGGTCTCGGCGCGCCTGGCGGCGCGGCCGGTCGTCGGGCTCGTCGTCGCCGGGTCGTACGCGAACGGGCCGTTTCTCGCCGACACCGTGCGCCGCACGCTGGACGCGGCGGGCCGCGGGGGCGATCGGCAGCAGACATGGGGCGCCGACGCCGAGTATTCGTTCGGGCACTTCCTCGCGCGCACCGAGCTGGTGCACGCGCGATGGCGTCTGCCGTCGATGAGCGGGCCGGCCTTTACCGAACCGCTGACCGCCACCGGCCTCTCCACGGAAGCGCGCTACCGCGTCGCGCCGGGCGTCACGCTCGGCGCCCGTGTCGATCGCCTCACGTTCAGTCGCGTCCGGGGCAGCTACGAGACCATCCCGTGGGATGCCCCTGTCACGCGCGTCGAGGCCGGTGTGGCCTGGATGGCGACACGCTGGACGATCCTGCGCCTCTCGGTGCAGCACAACGCGCGCGAGCGCGGGCCGCGCCGGACGTCGACGCTGCCGGCCGCGCAGGTGACGCTGTGGTTCTGACCGCCCGGGTGACGCTCGTCGTGGCGCTCACCGCGATCGCGGTTCCGGCGACCGCGCCGGGACAGTCCCGCGGCGCGATCATCCGCGGGCGCGTGGAGCTCCCGCCGGCTCCGCCCGCCGCCGATCGCCGCCCCTCGGCCGGCGACCTCGGCGACGCGCCCGCACCCGGCGTGCCCGAACGCCGCGCGGTCGTCTATTTCGAGTCCGCGCCGCGCGGCGCGTTCGAGGATCGCGACGGGCGTGCGACGCTCGACCAGCGCAACGAGACGTTCGTGCCGCACGTGCTCGCCATCACCGTGGGGACGACGGTCGACTTCCCGAACAGCGACCGGACGTACCACAACGTCTTCTCGCTGTCGCGCACGCGGCGCTTCGATCTCGGCCGCTACGCGGCAGGCCGCTCCAAGGCCGTGCGCTTCGACCGGCCCGGCATCGTCCGCGTGTTCTGCGACATCCACTCGCACATGAACGCGTACATTCTGGTGTTCAGCCACCGCTTCTACAGCGTGACGGATCCCGGCGGACGCTATCAGATCGGCGGCGTCCCACCCGGAACCTACACGCTGGTCGCGTGGCTCGACGGATCGATCCGCGACTCGCGCAGCGTGAGTGTCGGCGCCGACCTGCGCGACCTCGAGGTCGACTTCTCCATCCGATGACGCTGCTGGCCTCGCTCACGAACCGGATTTTCATCGCCGCGGCGCTGCTGGCGATCGTGACGACCGGCCTGGCCGTCTACGTCGTCGGCCTGCGGGCCTCGCGCGAGGCCGAAGTGCAGCTGGCGCGCGGGCTGGCCGAAGCCGGGGCGCTCGTCGAGGAGCAGCGGCAGACGCTCACGAACCAGTCGCTGCTGGTCGCCCGGCTGCTCGCGGATCTGCCGAAGCTCAAGGGGGCGGTGGAGACGGCGGATCCGCAGACGGTCGCGCCGATCGCGGCCGACTACCAGCGGCAGGTCGGCGCCGACCTGCTCGTCATCTCGGGGCGATCGGGCGAGCTGCTCTCCGCCGGACCGGCGGGAGGCGCGCGGCCGGCGCGCGACGCCGTGCTGCAGGCGCTCGGCGGGCGTGAGGTGATCGAGTTCCGCCCCGACCCGGCCGGCGTGCTCCAGATGACGACCATTCCGATCGTCATCGGGCTCGACGTCCCGGAGATGCTGGGCACGCTCACCGTCGGACTCCGGCTCGACGCCGCGCGCGCGGAGCGCTTCAAGGGGGCCACACGCAGCGAGATCGCGTTCGTGCTCGGCGGCGCCATCCGCGCGGCGACCCTGCCGCGCGACGCCTGGAGCGCGCTCGAACCACTGCTGCGGGCGCCGCACATCGCCCAGGCGACGGTCGACGGGGCGGAGCTCGTCGGGCGGACGCAGCCCTTCGCTCCGCGCCAGGGTGAGAACGGCCCGCTCGTCCTCTCCGACACGCCGCAGGTGCTGGTGCTGCAGTCGCGGACCGAGCGGCTGGAGTTCCTGCGCACGGTTTACGCGGCGCTCGGGCTGGCCGCGGTTGCGGCCGTGCTGCTCGCGACGGTGCTGAGCTACGCGGTCGCCCGCACGATCACCCGCCCGCTGGCGACGGTCACCGACGCCATGCGCGACGTGGCCGCCACCGGCGACCTCACGCGGAAGATTCCGATGCGGCCGCCGTCGCCCTGGCAGGACGAGGACGCGCGCCTCCTCGCGACGACCTTCAACACGCTCACCGATTCGATCGCGCGCTTCCAGCGCGAAGCGGCGCAGAAGGACCGGCTGCTCTCCCTGGGCCGGTTGTCGACCGTGATCGCGCACGAGGTGCGGAATCCGCTGATGATCATCAAGGCGGCCCTGCGCTCCCTGCGGCCCGACGCGCCCGCGGCCGACATCGGCGAGGCGGTGCGCGACATCGACGAGGAGGTCAACCGGCTGAACCGGATCGTCCACGACGTCCTCGACTTCGCCCGCCCGCCCGCGTTCGCGTCCGAGCCGGTCGACCTCGTCCGGCTCTGCCAGGATGCCGCGGCGGCGGTGAGCGTCGATGGAGGCCCGCCGGTCGACCTCGCGCTGCCGCCCGGCCCGCTGGTGGTCCCGACCGATCCCGAACGGCTCCGCACGGCGCTCGTCAACGTGCTCGCGAACGCGCGGCAGGCGGTGGACGCCCGCCGCCGCGCCGGCGAGGACCCGGCGGCGGGCGGCGAGCCCCCGGTCCGCCTCGCCCTCGAGCGCGCCGGCGACGCACAGGTCCGCCTGCGCGTGGTCGATCGCGGAACCGGCATCCGGCCCGAGGATCTCCCCCAGATTTTCGAGCCCTACTTCACCACCCGCCGGACGGGTACCGGACTCGGCCTTGCGATTGCACGCAACATCGTCGAAGGGCTCGGCGGTACGATCGCCGTCGAGACGGAACCCGGACGCACGGCGCTCGAGATCCTGCTGCCCGCACGGAACGAGCCCGCGACCCCTGCGGCGATGGACGCCGCGGACGGCGGCGCGCGCCGCCCGCCCGACGCCGCGGAGACGACAGCTTCGTCGTCCGTCCCGGGCCGGAGAGTGAGCGTATGACCCAGCTGGCCGATTCCACCGCTTCGCCGTCGCGCGCCGCCGACATGACGCCCGGCTCGGTGCTCCTCGTCGACGACGAGGAGAAGATCCTGAAGACGCTGGGGCGCGCGCTGCGCGCCGAGGGGCACCGCGTCGCGGAGCGCGCCGACGCGCGCGAGGCGCGGCGCCTGCTCGCCGACGAGAGCTTCGACGTGCTCGTCGTCGACAACCTGATGCCCGGGATCACCGGCCTCGAGCTGATCCGCGAGCTCGTCGCGACCGTCCCGGAATCGGACCGGCCGCAGATCGTCATGATGACGGCGCACGCGACCGTCGCCGACGCCATCGAGGCCATGAAGCTCGGGGCGCTCGACTTCCTGCAGAAGCCGTTCGAGATCGACCACCTGCTGGTGACGATCCGGCGCGCCATCGAGCACCAGCGGCTGCGCACCCAGCACCGGTACCTGATCAGCGAGCGCGACGAAGAGTTCAATCACTACGGCATCGTCGGGCGCAGCCGTTCGATGCAGGAGGTGATCCTGCGCGCCGAGCGCGTGGCCGAGACGAAGAGCACCGTGCTCATCACCGGCGAGACCGGCACCGGCAAGGAGCTCGTCGCGCGCGCGATTCACGACCGCAGCGCGCAGCGGCACATGCCGCTCATCAAGGTCAACTGCGCGGCCATCCCGGAGACGCTGCTCGAATCCGAGCTGTTCGGCCACGTGCGCGGCGCGTTCACCGGCGCGACCACGAACAAGAAGGGGCGCTTCACGCTGGCCAACGGCGGCAGCATCTTCCTCGACGAGATCGGGATCATGCCGCTGGCGGTGCAGCCGAAGCTGCTGCGCGTGCTGCAGGAGCGGGAGTTCGAGCCGCTCGGCGCCGAGCGCACGGAGCGCGTCGACGTCCGGGTGATCGCGGCGACCAACCGGGATCTCGCACAGCTCGTGCGCGACGGGAAGTTCCAGGAGGACCTGTTCTACCGGCTGAACGTCATCCCGATCGAGATCCCGCCGCTGCGCGAGCGCCGCGAGGACATTCCCGTGCTGTTCGAGCACTTCGTCGCGCGGCACGCCCAGCGCACGGGCAAGCCGATCGATCGCATCGAGGACGGAGTGCTGCCGCTGCTGGAACGCTACGGCTGGCCGGGCAACGTGCGTGAGCTCGAGAACACCGTCGAGCGCGCGGTCGTCCTGAGCGCGGACCGGCAGCTCCGCGCCGTCGACATCTCGATGCTGGCCGCGCCGGTCACCGCGCAGCCCGCCCTGCCCTCGCTGCGCCTGCACCAGAACCTCGAATGGGCCGAGCGCGAGACCCTGCGTCGCGCGCTGGAACAGGCCCGCGGCGTCAAGAAGGACGCCGCGGAGCTGATGGGCATCAGCCAGCGCGCGCTGAGCTACTACTTGGCAAAATACCGTATTACGGAGTGAGAGGATCAGGTCGGATCAGGTCGGATCGGGTCGGATCAGGTCGGATCAGGTCGGATC
>CAYUPN010000033.1:0-2614 GCA_964446605.1 uncultured Bifidobacteriaceae bacterium
CGTGCGTGACGCCCAGGAAGGCGCGGTCCCGCGCGCGACCGTCATCGTCCATCGCCTGGGCCTCGGCCCGGCCGCGCGCCTGGCCGAGACCGGACGGGACGGCCAGTTCGCGCTCACCCTGCCGCCTGCCGAGTACGTGGTCGAAGTCCGCGCCGGCGGGTTCGCGCCGGTCTCACAGACGATCGACCTCCGGGCCGACGCGGCGCTCGAGTTCACGCTCGAGCCGGCGGCGGTGGTCGAGGAGGTCCGGGTCGTCTCGGCCTCCCGCCAGGACGAGCTCCGGCAGACGCTCAACACCCGCGTGGACGTGCTGACGCGGGCCCGCATCGAAGAGAGCGGCGCGGACACGGTTGCCGAGGCGCTGCGCGAGGTGCCGGGCGTGGTGACGCGGCGCGGGTCGGAAGGGGCGGCGGCCGGCGGCGAGCAGATCCAGGGGCTCGACTCGCGGCAGGTGCTGGTGCTCATCGACGGGCTGCCGCTCGTCGGCGCGCGCGGCATCAAGCGCGGCGGCGTGCTGAACCTCGATCGGCAGACGGTCGCGCCGCTGGAACGGATCGAGGTCGTGAAGGGCGCGGCCTCGGCGCTTTACGGCTCCGATGCGATGGGCGGCGTGATCAACCTGATCACGCGCCGCTCGACCTCCCCGCTCTCGATCGGCGCGACCGTGGCCGGTGGCAGCCGCGGCGACCTCGATCTCGGCGTGGAGACCGGGTTCCGCCAGGGCGCCTGGTCGGGCCTCTTCCTCGCCGAGCGGCACGAGCTCGACGGCTTCGATCTGACGCCCACCACCTTCGACACGACCGGCGCACCGTATCAGCGGACCGATCTGTTCGCGAAGGGCGGCTGGAACCCCGGGGGCGCGTTCTCGGTCACCGGCCTCGTGAACGGCTATCGCAACCACACGACGGGCCGGTCGATCGGCGAGCTGGGGCCGCAGGAGGACGACATCCGCGACTCGACGCTCAACGCGTCGCTGGCGGCGCACTGGCAGGCCCGCCCGGCGACCAACGTCGAGTTCCGCCTGCATCACGCGCGGTACGACGAAGAGGCGCTCGGCTGGCTGGCGCCGCCCGTCTCGACGCCGCTGGATCCCGGCATGCTCGAGGAGCGCTTCACGCGGGCGGAGGCTTCGGTCTCCCAGGTGGTGGGCACGCGGCAGCATGTGCAGGGGGGCGTCGAATACTCACGCGACCGCTACGCCGGGGTGAACCGTCTGCGGGACGAGTCCGGCGAGCAGGTCTGGACCGGCACGGCCTGGGCGCAGCACCGGATCACGTTCGGCGCCGCGACGGCCACGACCGGGGTGCGGGTCGACCGGCATTCGATCTTCGGCACGGCCGTGTCGCCGAAGCTGGCGGTGAACGTCCGCGCGGCGGACAACGTCTCGCTGCGCGCCTCGTACGGCCGCGGCTTCCGTGCGCCGGATGTCGGGCAGCTCTACTACCGCTTCATGAGCCCGTCGAACTTCTACCAGGTCGTCGGCAATCCCCGTCTCGATCCGGAGTACGCGAACTCCCTCCAGCTCGGCGGCGACGTGGTGTTCGCGGCACGCCGCGCGCGGCTCGGCGTGAATCTGTTCCGCAACGACGTCCGGGACCTGATCGACTCGGTGAGCCTCGGCTTCGTGGCGACGCCGGCGCAGCTGGCGGCGCTCATCGCGCGCGAGGGGCTCGACCCGTCGTTCAACCCGGTGTTCGGGCGTCTGCTGCTCACGTACCGGAACATCGCCGATGCGGTCACGCAGGGGGTGGAGCTCGACGGCGAGCTCGCGCTCACGCGGCGTCTCACGTTCGGCGGCGCCTACACGTATCTCGACGCGCGCGACAACGAGGCCGACCTGCGCCTCACCGGCCGGCACCGGCATCACGGACACATGCGCGTCTCGTGGGGTGACGATCGGCTCGGCCTTCGCGCGAACGTCCGCGGCACCTTCTACAGTTCCTGGATCGCGGCGCGCGCGACCCAGGGGTCCGACGTGATCGACACGGTCGCGCCCCGCTTCGCGCTGTGGGACGCGTACGTGTCCCAGCGCGTGCGCGGCGGCGTGCTCGCCTTCGTCGCCCTCGACAACCTCGCCGACAGCCAGGACCCGAACACCGGCCTGCTGCTTCCCGACGGCACAGCGGCGTCGATCTATCGTCCCGAGGCCGGCCGAGCCGTCCGCGTCGGGCTGAAGTGGTCCTGGGCGCGCTGATCCCGAACGCTTTCGAACGGATTCATCAGTGATGTCGCATCGTCTGCTCTTCGTTCTGGTCGGCGCGCTCGCGGCGCTGACCGCCACCTCCGCTCCAGCCGCCGCGTCCGGCGACGGCATCCTGCTGCTCGCCCACGGCGGGAAGGCGCAGTGGAACGACAACGTCAACGCGCTCGCGGCGTCCATCGACACGGAGATCCCGGTCGAAGTGGCCTTCGGCATGGCGACGCGCTCCGAGATCCAGGGCGCGGTGGATCGGCTCGTCGCCCGCCGCGTCTCGCGGATCGTCGCGGTCCCGCTCTTCATCTCGTCGCACAGCACCGTGATCACGTCGACGGAGTATCTGCTGGGGCTGCGGTCCGAGAGACCCGCAGCGCTGGAACGCTTCGCGCGGATGTCGCACGGATCGGGCGGCCACGG
>CAYUPN010000033.1:2714-12640 GCA_964446605.1 uncultured Bifidobacteriaceae bacterium
ATGTCGCACGGATCGGGCGGCCACGGAAGCGGCAGTGGCGACGGGAGCGGCACGGGGCACGGGAGCGGCGGCGGGCACACCGCTCACGGCAGCGGTCAGGGCAGCGGGCAGGGCGCGAACCATGGCAGTGGACACGGGACGGGCCACGGCGCGGTCGATCCCGACGCGCTCCGGCCGGTCGACTCACCGGTGCCGATCGTGATGAGCGAGGCGCTGAACGCGCATCCGCTCGTCGCCGACATCCTCGCCTCGCGCGCGGCCTCGATCAGCACGAACCCGGCGCACGAGGCAGTGATCCTGGTGGCGCACGGGCCGGTGTCGGACGAGGACAACGCCCGCTGGCTCGCCGACATGACGTCGTTGGCCAACCGCGTGGATGCGGCTACGACGTTCGCTTCGATCGACTACCTCACTGTCCGCGACGACGCGCCGGCGCCCGTGAGGGACCAGGCGACGGCGGAGCTGCGCGCGCTGGTCGCGCGCCGCGCCGCGGAAGGACGCCGCGTGTTGATCGTGCCGCTGCTGCTGACCTTTGGAGGCATCGAGCAGGGCATCCGCGAACGGCTGGCCGGTCTCGATCACGTCATGGCCGACCAGGGCCTGCTCCCCGACGAGCGGCTCCGCGAGTGGGTGAAGCTCGCCGCGGCGTCGCGCGCGCAGGATTCCACCCCGCGGTCTTCCAGATCGCAGCCCAGCGGCCGCACCGTCCAGCGCTGAGATCCGGGGCACATGGCTGACATACACGTCACTGCGACCGGTCCATCCACCTACCGCGTCACCGTCGAGGCGCATGGCAGCCGGACGGAGCACGAGGTCACCGTGAAGCCCGAGGACGTCGCGCGCTACGCGCCGGGGAGCGAGCCGGAGCGGCTGCTGACGGCGTCCTTCGAGTTCCTGCTCGAGCGCGAGCCGAAGGAATCGATCCTGTCGCGGTTCGCGCTGCCGGCAATCGAGCGCTACTTTCCGGAGTACCTGCGCGTCATCGGCACGAAGCTGGGAGGAGGCACCCGATGAAGCACTATCTGCTCGTCTACGAGCTCGACCCGGGCTATCTCGAGCGCCGCGGGCAGTACCGTGCCGAGCACCTCGCGATGGCCTGGACCTCTCACGAGCGCGGCGAACTGGTGCTCGGCGGCGCGGTCGCCGATCCCGTGGATACGGCGCTCCTGCTCTTCAGGGGGGAGTCGCCGGCTGCCGCCGAGGAGTTCGCGCGCGCGGATCCCTACGTGCGCAACGGACTGGTCCGCAGCTGGCGCGTGCGGGAGTGGGCGACGGTCGTCGGGACGGATGCGGCGGCGCCCGTGCGGATGTCGCCTCCGTAGATCAGAACCACGCGCGAATCCCCGCGACGACACGCGCGTCCGCCGTCCGCGCCCCCGCGGCGCGCGCGAGATCCGCGGTGCCGGAGAATCGCCGCGTCCAGACGACCCCGACGTACGGCGCGATCTCGCGGCGGATCTCGTAACGGAGACGCAGCCCGGCCTCGCCGGAGCTGAGACCGGCGCCGATGCCGCGTTCGGGATCGTCCCTGCCGTAGAGATCGAGCTCCAGGCGCGGCTGCAGAATCAGGCGGTTGGTCAGCAGCAGCTCGTATTCCGTCTCGAGCCGGAGCGCCGTCCGGCCGGACTCGCCGACGTACGCCGTCGCCTGCACCTCGAACCAGTACGGCGCGAGCCCCTGGACGCCGACGGCCGCCCACGTGCGCGACGGACCGGGACGGACGTCGTGGCGCACGCCGGCCACGACGTCCCACCAGCGGGAGATCGCGCGGCTGTAGAGCGCGTGCAGTTCCGCCGAGACGAGATCGCCGTCGCGGGCCCTGCCTTCGGTCCGGAACCTGAAGCGGTCGATGTCGCCGCCAATCCACCCCTGGCTGTCCCAGACGGGGCCGGCGACGCCGGCCCCCTGCCATTCGAGCTGATCGACGAGCACGAAGGCGTGCACCGCGTTGTCGTGCACGGCATGCTGCTGCTCCTGCAAGTCCGGAAACGCGGCCGCACGGTCCGCGTCCGTGATCGGCGGGAGGTAGGGCCCATGCGGTCCGGTCTCCTCGTCCCGTTCGTGTCCGTGCTGCTCCTGAGCCGGCTGCGTGTGTGCGCCCTGCTCCGCCTGCTCGTGCGCGGGCGAAGGCGCATGGTCCCCATGCTGCGCATCCGCAGACGAGGGGAAGCCGGTCAGCAGGACCAGCGTCGCGACGAGGGCGGGGAATGCGTCTCGCATCATTCCTCCACCCGCACTTCGCGGAACATGCCGGCTTCCATGTGAAAGAGCAGATGGCAGTGGTAGGCCCAGCGGCCCAGCGCGTCGGCGGTGACGCGATAGCTGCGCCTCGTGCCCGGCGGCATGTCGACCGTGTGCTTGCGCACCAGGAAGCGCCCCTCCTCGTCTTCCAGGTCGCTCCACATCCCGTGCAGGTGGATCGGGTGCGCCATCATCGTGTCGTTCACCAGGACGATGCGGAGGCGCTCGCCGTATGTGAGGCGGATGGGCTCGGCGTCCGAGAACTTCAGGCCATCGAACGACCAGGCGAACCGCTCCATGTGACCCGTGAGGTGCAGCTCGATCGTCCGGGCGGGATGCCGGCCGTCGGGATCGTCGAACACGCTGACGAGGTCGGCGTACGTGAGCACGCGGCGGCCATTCCCCCGCAGCCCGATGCCCGGATCGGCCAGCTTCGGGGCCGGCGTCATCGTCTGCATGTCGACGAGCGGGTTGCCCTGCTCGCTCTCCGGATGCGTCTGCATGGCGGCGTGTGTCTCGTGTCCGGCATGCGAAGCGTCGTGAGCGCCGTCGTCCGCACCGTGACCGTTCGGCGATCCGTGGTCGCCATGCCCCATGTCGGCCATGGTGAGGAGCGGGCGCGGATCGGGCTCCGGCACGGGCGCACGCAGGCCTTCGCGGACCGCGATCGTGCCGCACGCGTAGCCGCTGCGGTCCATCGCCTGCGCGACGATCGTGAACGCGTCGGCGCCGGAGGGTTCGACGATGACGTCGTAGGTCTCGGCCACGGCGATGCGGAGCTCGTCCACCGTGACCGGGTGCACGTTCTGCCCGTCCGCGGCGACCACGGTCATCGTCAGGCCCGGCAGGCGCACGTCGAAGTGCGTCATCGACGAGCCGTTGATCAGGCGGAGACGCACGCGCTCTCCGGGACGGAACAGCCCCGTCCAGTTCCCCGCCGGGGCCGTGCCGTTCAGCAGATAGGTGTACGTGGCGCCGGTGACGTCGGCGATGTCGGTGGGCGACATCCGCATGCGGCCCCACGCGGCGCGGTCCGCAATCGTATCGGCGAGCCCGTGCTCGCGGACGTTCCGGACGAAATCGCCGACGGTCAGCCTGCGGACGTTGTAGTAGTCCGACTGCTTCTTCAACTTCGCGAACACGCGCTCCGGCTTCTCGTCGGTCCAGTCCGAGAGCAGGATCACGTGCTCGCGGTCGTACTGGAATGGCTCGGGCTCGCGCGGATCGATGATGAGCGCCCCGTAGAGACCGAGCTGCTCCTGGAAGGCGGAGTGGCTGTGGTACCAGTAGGTCCCGCCCTGCCGGACGTGGAAGCGATAGACGTACGTCTCGCCGGGCCCGATGCCGTCGAAGCTGAGTCCGGGAACGCCGTCCATGTTCGCCGGCAGCAGGATGCCGTGCCAGTGGATGGAGGCCTGGTCCTCCGCGAGACGATTGTGCACGCGCAGCGTGACCGTGTCCCCTTCGCGCCACCGCAGGGTCGGCGCGGGGAGAGAGCCGTTGATCGTGTGGGCGATCCGCGGGGCGCCGGTGAAATCGACCAGCGTCTCGCCGACGTGGAGGTCGAAGTCGTTGCCGGTGAGCGCCACCGTCGGCTGCCGCGGCGCGCCCTGCGCGCCTGCCGTCGACCGGTCCCAGAAGCCCAGCCCCGCGACGACGCCGCCCATGGCGAGCCCCTTGACGAACGTCCGGCGGGACGGGTCGTGTGGCCGCACGCCGGCGCGCCGGAGTCTTGCCATCTGTGTCATCACTCGCTCGATCGCGGCCGGTGGGCCGCACAGTCCGATTCAGAAGCCCCTGGCCCTGCCAGCGGGCGTACGCACGTCCGGTTGAAACTGGAAAGACGAGGTCGGCGTGTGGCTCAGATGCGGAGAATCGGCGAGACGAGGGTTGGCGACGGATGCAGCGGAAGCGTCTTGGATGAGAGGCCGGCGCGCACATCCGTGAGTGCGAGCGGGCTCCGGAGCACGAGATCGAAAGACACCGGCGCGAGATCGTCGGTCGCGCCACGCGGGAACGTCAGCAGAGCCTGCGATGTCTGGAGGACGGCATGCGACTCCGGGCACATGTGGTTGCACGCGTCGAGCCGGTGGCTGCCGGACGCCGGTTCGTGACAGGTTGGCGTGTGCGTGGCGGCAGCAGCGGGCGCGCAGAGCGTGTCGCACACCGCTCCGGCAACCGGAGCGAGTGCCAGCACGACGATCAGGACGAGGCCGGTGAGTGGCCTCGCATGCGCGCCCATCACTTCGATTATACCGGGGCGTGAGTGGTTTCGCCGGGTGGGAGTCGCTGCTCTCATGCCTCTGAAACGCAGGAACGCCTCCGGCATTACAGCCCTTCATCTCCCGGGTTGCAGCTGGCTCTGCGATGGCAACTGGTGCCGTCAGGCGGCACTCGAGATCGGTCTGCCTTCTCGGTCCCGCACGATCGTCCCGCCGACCACGGCGCCCGCCGCGCAGAGCCCGACCGCGAAGGGCAGGAGCGACGTCAGCCAGTAGCTCACCGGCGGAACGCCATGGCGCCACACGTCGAACCATTCCATGCGATAGAGCGCCCACTGGCCCCAGATGAGCAAACCGGCGGCCGCGACCGCGCGTGCGGCGCGCAGCGGAATACGCCGGCGCAGGATCCAGAGCGAGGCGAGTACCGGCAGGTTGAACAGGAGCCCGACGAGGAGGAACGCGCCGTACAGCAGCGCGATCCCGGGCAGCGCGATCAGGACGCGGCCGGCGACACGCAGGTCCAGACTGCCGGTCGCAAAGGAGGAGAGGAGCGCGCCGAGCAGCACCGCCCCACCGAAGGCCAGCAATGCGGCCACGAATGCGGCGGGCCACCGCCAGCGTGACCGTGAGAGGTGCCGTTCCAGCCGGTCGAGCGTTGGGACGCGATCGAGGAGCATGCCTGTCCTCCCGGTTCCGGTGGGGTGCCAAGGCCGGACGGCCAGCAGCACACGTTGCCGCAAGGTACCCCGGAACTGTTCTGTTCGTCGAGCGGGACGGAGAGCGGACCCGACCTCAGGCGGCGAGCCGGTCTCAGGCCGGCGGGGACAGCGGGCCAACCGCGGACCGGCCGCGCACGAAGAATGCATCGGCCTCGCGCCGGAACAGCAGATACGCGACGAGCGCGAAGAGCACCGCATGGGTGACCAACTCCCCCGCGTCGTGGAACACGCTGAGTCCGACGTGATACGCCAGCCAGAGCAGCGCGAGCCACCGCGCAGTCCGGGAACCACGCAGCAGCCAGATGCCGATCAGAACCGCGAGCAGACGCAGGAAGAGCACCCACACGAGCTCGAACCGGACCGCGGTGCCGGCCGGCACGTCGGCTGCGTGATAGGCGAGGCCCACCGCTCCGGCCACGATGAACAGCCAGCCGGTGAGTGTCACGGACAGGGGGCGCGAGTGCATGCTGTTGCGTGCCGCCGTACCGGTGTCTGACACCGGTACCGCGCGCGCGGTACGGGTGTCAGACACCCGTACGGTTTCATGTCAGCCGCGGACGTCGGTGACCGGCGAGCGACCGAAGCGGTCCGACAGCAGGAAATCGACGACGGCCCGGCCCACCTCGTCCGGATCGCGCAGGTGCCCGTGCTCCTTCAGCGCGACGAAGCGGGCGCGATCCGGAAAGCGATCCTCGCCGGTCCCGCGGATGGACGCCTGCATGTCGGTGTCGATGACGCCGGGCGCGATGCTGGCGATGCGCAGCGCGGGCGTCCGGTCGAGCGCGACGGTGCGCGCGTGGTGATCGAGCGCCGCCTTGCTGGCGCAGTAGACGCTCCAGCCGGCAATGGGCGTGCTCGACGCACCGCTGGAGACGTGCAGGATGCGGCGGTCGCGCGCGCCGGCGCTCGCCGCCGTGAACGCGGCCGACAGCATCAGCGGCGCGGTGACGTTCAACGTCACCGCGCGGGTGACGGCGGACGCCTCCTGCTGGTCCAGTCCGCCCACGGGCTGCACGGTCCCGGCGTTGTTGACCAGCACGGCCCGCTCCGCTCCGTCGAGGAAGCGATTCAGTTCGCCGCTCTCGATCCAGCCACTGAGCGCGGCCGCGTCCGCCAGATCGAGGCGCCGCTCCGTGAGGCGGTCGCCATGGCGAGCCGCAAGCGCGTCGTGCGTGCCACGGGAGAGCCCCAGCACCCGCACGCCCCGCGCCAGCAGCGCCGCCGCGATGCCGGCGCCGAGACCGCGCGAGTGCCCGGTCACGACAGCGGCAACGTCAAGGTCCGGCATCGCGGTGAACGCCCGCTGGTCCGCGCCGCTCAGGCCAGGCCGGGCGTGGACGGCGGCTCAGACGACCCGCCTCCCTGCCCCATGACCCGCGCGCGCAGTTCCCGCACTTCTTCCTTCAACCGCTCGAACTCCTCGGCGGTCGGCGCCGCAGGGGTGCCGGACGCACGGCGCCGCTCGGCGAAGCCGGACGCCGCCCGCTTCACCCGCTCCCCCGCGCTCCGGGCCGCGCCCGAGAACTCCGATGCGGCGCGCCTGACCGGCTCGGCGACCTTCGGGTCGACACCGCGTCCCTTCTCGATCAGCGTCTCGGCGACCCGGGTCGTCTCCTCGCCGACCGTGGTCAGCAATCCGAGCGTCAGCCACCAGGCCTGCTGCAGCACGCCGGGCGACGACTCGGGACGATCGTACGTAGTCGTGCTCTGGGCCGTATCGCTCATGAGAACCTCCGTACCTGACGCCAGTGTACGCGATCGGACGCCGGCTTCTCCGTGCCGCGCGACGGGTTTCGTGGCGGTCCTGATCGGGACTCGCGACGGATCCGCGCTGCCTCACGGCTCAGCCGGCCGCGACCAGCCGCGCCACCACGGGCTCCCATTTCGCCCAGTGCTCCTGAATGCACTCGACCGCGGGGCGATCGTAGTACGCCCACGGCAGCGATCGCGCGTTCAGCCCGACGAAGTGCGCGCCGCACCGGCCCGGCTCCGGGAGATGCGGCCGGAACGGCGAGCAGATCGAGACTTCCTCCAGCCGGACGAGGTCCGGATCGCCATCGAGCGAGAGCGCGGCCACCTGCAGCCCCTGCTCGTCCAGCTCCGAGGACATCACCGCCGGTACGCGGGACAGCACCGTGCGCATGCGGCCCTCCAGGTCGAACCGCGGCGGCAGCGCGCGGATGCCGGAGTTGCGCGGCTGCCCGCCACAGAGTGCCGTGAACTGCCCGAAGCAGGAACGGACGTCTTCCGCCAGCACGCGCGTGTGACGGCCCGGCTCTCCGGCCCAGCGCCGGAGCGCGGCGGGCATGCGCCACAGGATGCAGTCGTTGTCGAGCGCCAGCTCCGCCCGCCCGTGCCCGGCGGAGAACGGCACGAACTTCCAGCCGACCCCTTCGGCGAGCCCGGCATCCAGGTGCGGCCGCAGGAACGGCGCGAGCTCATCGCGCGTGACGGACCGCCACGACACCTGGTCGGGAACGGCACCCGTCCGCCGGCGTGCGGCGTCGACCGGAACCGAGTTCACGCAGACGACGTAGTCGGCCCCGGGCCCGAACAGCCGCCATGCGCCGAGGATCGAGAGCCGGAGCGCGCGAAAGCCGGCGGGGTGCACGTCGCCGACGGTCCAGCGGATCACGGCATCCGTCATCGCAGCTCCTTCACCATCTCGACGAGATCCAGGCGGTGCTCGCGCACGTGTCCGTCGGGCGTGGTGTAGTGATAGCTCTGCCCGAGGCGCCGCGCCTCGCGATAGCCGAGCCGCTTGTACAGCCGCTGCGCGTGCTCGTTCCCGTTCTCGACGACCAGCTCCGCCGCAGCGAAGCCACGCCGGCGGATCACCGTTTCCGCTTCGCGCAGCACGCGCGTGCCGATGCCGCGGCCCTGCAGCGCCGGATGCACGCGCAGGGCCCAGATGATCGCGGTCCGCCGCGACCGCGCCCGCGCCAGATCGATCCAGACCTGCGCGACCGGCGCTCCGCCGGCTTCCGCGACGAGCATCACCTGTCTGCCAGTGCGATGCTGCCGCCAGGTGCGCTCGATGATCTCGCGATGGTGGGTGAAGAGCCCGTCCCATTCGAGCTTTCGCAGGTCGTCCTGCCGGCAGCGCCGGATCCGGCAGTCCATCACGCCGCGGCTCCTTCGCCCGGCAGCCGCCGGAGATGGCGCGCCATCCGCGGCGTATCGGCGGCCCGCCACTGGTACTTGTACGGCTCGGTTCCGGAGAGGAAGTCGAACGCCGTCGCCCCCTCGTCGATCGCCTGCTCGATGGCCGCGGCGACGGCGAGCCGGCCGGGACTGATGCCGGCGAGCGCGGGATCGAAGCCGAACACGTACGAGTACGCCCGGGGGGCGGAAGCCGTCTTCGTCGCGTGCCACCGCGCCGCCTGCGACACCATCCATTCGTAGCGCTCCATGTAGGCGTCGACCATCCGCTCCGCCGAGAAGCGTGCACGCGCACGCTCGCGGCAGCGCTCGGCGTCGATGCGTCCGACATCGCGGATGCCATCCGCCATCTCGTACACGCCGCTCACGAGCATGCCGGTCACGCCCTGCTCCACGATCTCCGGCAGCGCGCCGGCACGGAAGGCGACGACCGGGGTCCCGCACGCGAGCGCTTCCATCGCGACCAGCGAGCTCGTCTCCGGCGCGAGGCTCGGGACGAGCACGCAGCGGGCCGCGCTGAACAGGCGCCGGCGCGCAGACCGCGAGAGCGGACCCACATAGCGCCGACAGCGGTCGAGCCGCGGCAGGATCTCGCGCTCGAAGTAGGCGGTGTGCGCGGGGTAGGGAAACACCATCCCGCCGAGCAGCAGCGGCACGCCGGCCCGCTTCGCCGCATCGACGGCGAGATGGAAGCCCTTCTCCGGACAGACGCGCCCCACGGCCAGCGCAAACCCGCGCCGCCGCACGGGCCGCCGCAGCTCCGAGGCGTCCACGCCGTTCCCGATTGGCGGCAGCAGCCGCGGACCCTGCGGGAGCGACGGGTGCTGCGAGCCCGAGACGCCGTGTATCCAGGTGCGCGGTCGCGTGGGCTGACCGAGCCGCCCGGCCTCGGAGGGCATCACGTGAATCGTCGCGAGCACCGGCACCCCGGCCGGCGGCAGCGAGCGATCGAAGTCGAGCCCGTGAAAGTGCACGACGTCCGCAGGGCGGCACGCCATCGTCTGCATCAGGCACAGGCGCTGCCGCTCGGCGGCGAGGTCCCTCGCGCGGTCATCGAAGGGCAGAGGCGGCAGCGGCATCGCGACGAGCTCCCCTGTCACGCGCGATCCTTCGCACGCGATGACGATCGAGCGATGCCCGCGCTGCACGAGCGCGCGGTCAAGCCTCGAGACGATCTGCTCGGCCCCGCCCACGGCATCCGCGCGCACCGGCGCCAGCGGATACGCGACGCTGATGACGGTGAGAGACAACCACACTCCACGGCAGCGCCGCCTCTCGCGCGGGCGAACTGCTCGCAGCCGGGAGAGTGCAACGTCCGTGCCCCGCCTGCACGTCGAGGTCGCCAACGGCTCACCCGCGCCGGGCGGCACTCTTGCACGTGCTGCTCGCATGGCGGCGATGCCGTCCGGCACACGGTATCGATGGGCCGCGTTGAACGCCGTCGCGCGCGGGCCTCGCGCTCCGGCGCTCACGGTCGCGCTCGTCGCGGCCCATCCCGACGACGAGGTGGCCGGCGCCGGGCTGCTGCTGCGGCGACTGGGCCGGCATGCCGCACGCATTCACCTGATTCACGTCACGGACG
>CAYUPN010000033.1:12740-38624 GCA_964446605.1 uncultured Bifidobacteriaceae bacterium
CTGCGGCGACTGGGCCGGCATGCCGCACGCATTCACCTGATTCACGTCACGGACGGCGCGCCGCGCGACGGACGCGATGCCCGCGCCCATGGGTTTTCATCGACGGCCCGCTATGCACGGGCGAGGCGATGCGAGCTCGACGGCGCCCTGAAGGCGGCGGGGATCGTCTGCGAGAGCCGCCACAGCCTCGGCGTCCCGGACCAGCGCGCGGCACGAGTGATGACGGAGGTCAGCCGGGCGCTTGCGCGGATGCTTGCTGTCCGCCTGCCGGACATCGTCCTCGCACATGCGTTCGAAGGAGGGCACCCCGATCACGATGCCTGCGCATTCGCCGTGCACGCCGCCGTTGCGTCGATGGACGCCTCCACCCGCCCACTCATCGTCGAGTTCCCCTCCTACCACCTGAGCCCGGCCGGGACGATGCGGACGGGATGCTTCGAATCCGACCGGGGGCCTGAAGGTGTGGTGCTCGTCGCAACGGCGGAGGAACGCGCCGTGAAAACGCGCGCGCTTGGATGCTTCCGCTCGCAGGCCGCGACACTGCAGGCCTTCGGCGTCGGCGAGGAGCGGTTCAGGGTCGCGCCGGCGTACGATTTCGGCGCGCTGCCGCCGGGCCGCGGATTGCTGTACGAACGCTTCGACTGGGGTCTCGACGCGGCGGGCTGGACCCGGCTCGCGCGAAAGGCTTCCGAGTCGCTCGGGTGGGAAGGGCGCCGGGCGTGACTTGCACTCGCGACGCGATGGCGCGGAGAACCGTGCTTCAGGCCAGCGCGGCGCCGCGCTCGGCGAGCAGCGTGCGCAGCACGGATCGGTGACAGCGTGCCTCGTCCTCGCAGTAGCAGCCGATCGCGAAGCGGGTCTGATGCGAGAGCGCGGCGAGCAGATCGAGCAGCCTCGAGGCCTCCGGCTGGTTCATCTCCGCGCGGAACCGGCGCTCGAACG
Organism: uncultured Bifidobacteriaceae bacterium; assembly: GCA_964446605.1. Taxonomy (GTDB): domain Bacteria; phylum Acidobacteriota; class Vicinamibacteria; order Vicinamibacterales; family JAENWD01; genus JAENWD01. The sequence continues at coordinate 13,683 of CAYUPN010000033.1, forward strand.
TCTTCCACGACTTCTCGTCCTTCGCCTTCAGCGCAAAGGACACGAGCGCCTGACTCGGCGACAGCATCGGCAGCCAGACGTCGTAGTAGTCCAGCTCGGCGAACTTCGACTTCGGCACACCGCGCGGCGGGCGGCGCACCGTCCCGACCCGCAATCCCTCGTTCCGCTGCCGGGGCGTTCCGAGCCTGACAATCGAGATCGGCATGGTTCCCTCACCCGGCGCCGCGCTCAGAGCTCCGCGTGGCGCCGCGGTTTCAGCTCCGGTATCGGGACGGGGGCGCGGCTGCCACGCCGGGCCGCCTGCCGGGCGCGCCGGCCGGCCCATACCCACGCGCCACCGGCGGCCAGCCACGTGAGCCCGGCCGCAGCGATCGCGCCGGCAATCACCATCCAGGCTCCGCCGACCTTCGCCGCATGCACCGGATAGATCGCGTGCATCACCCGGGTGCCCGCACCCTGAGCACGGGCATCGATGGCCTGGACCACCGAAGCCGTGTACGGATCGATGAGCACGTAGCTGCGGCCGTTCGGATGCCACTCGCCGGGGAGCCGCTTCCGGAACATCAACCGCGCGTTCTGCGCGTTCCCGGGATAGTAGAACACGTCCTGTCCGTCCGGGAACGTGCGGCCGAGCGCGTCGAGAATCTCGGACCAGGGGCGCCGCGGCGCATCCACGGGCGACACGTGCGCGTCCGGGACCATGGCCGGTCTCGAGTCGAGCAACGGCGTGACGACCCTCGCGGTTTCGTCGTAGAAGACGATCGCCGCGCCGGTCGCGGCGAACAGCAGCACGGGCACGAGCGCGATCACGCCGATCGCGGCATGCGAGCGCAACAGCGCCGCCGGAGTCGTCTGCCCTGGAATGGCGCCGCTCAGCCGGTACGCGCGGCGGCGGCCCGGCCACCAGAGCACGACGCCCGTGATCCCCATGAACACGACGAACAGCGCCGCCACCCCGTTGACGACGGTCCCGTTCGGCTCTGCCAGCAGATGGGCATGGAGCTCGAACACGAACGCGGGGAGGCGTTCGGACCAGTGCCACTCATCGATGAGCTCCGCTGTCCGCGGATCCACGAACGCCTCGCGGCCGTCCGTCAGCCACAGGTGGAAGGCATTGACACCTTCCTGCGGAAACTTCACGAGCCGCACGCCACGGTGCCGCCACTGTGACTCGATGATCGCCAGCACCTCGGGCCGCCGCGCCGTCTCCTCCGGCGTCACCGGTCTGGCGAGCGCCGGATATGCGAGCCGGTAGTACGGGTCCCGCAGCAGGAGCAGGCCCCCGGTCGACGCAACGGCGACGACGATCAGGGCGAGCAGGAGGCCGAGCCAGCGGTGGACGACGCGCAGCAGCCGCATGACGCGCCGGCGCTAGAAGCGCCGCTCGAACCCGAGCACGAGGCTGCGGCCGGGCCCCGCGAACAGCGTGTCGTTGCTGGCGCCGGTATCGACCTGTGAGAAGTAGAGGAGGTACTGCTTGTCGAGCAGGTTCTCGATCCCGAGCCGGAACGTGCCGAGCTCCGTCGGGAAGCCGAGCGACAGGTCCGCGAGCGTGTAGCCTCCGAACTCGCGCCCGTTCGCCGGGGGCGCGAGCCCTTCCACGCTCCGCGGCCGCAGGATCGACACCTGCATCCGCGCGGTCATCCATCGCGCCGGCTGTCCGTCCAGGTGGAGGTTCACGCGGCCGGGTGCGAGGTTCAGCCCGTCCAGATCGGTGTCGACCCGCCCGTCGCCGTTGGTATCGAATCGCCCGCGAAGCCAGGAATACGTGCCGCCGAGGGTCCACTCGGGCGTCAGCGGGACCCTCGCGGTCAGGTCGATGCCGTCGATGGCCGTCTTCTCCCGGCGCACGGCGAAGACCTGGCTGTCGGCCGTGCGCTCGAGCACCGACCCGCGGTCGGCGTTCGAGCGGTAGTACGCCGCATGCAGCCGTGTGGCGCCCAGCCGCAGGTCCGTGCCGACCTCGATGTTGCCGGTGACGACCGGCTCCACGTCCACCAGGCCGTCGACGTCGAGGCCGGGCGTCGTGACCCCGCGCAGCACGCGCCCGACGTCCGCCATGGTGAACCCTTCGGCGTACGAGGCATAGAACGAGAGGGCGTCGTCGGCATGGAAGACGGCGCCGACGTTGGGCAGCACTTCGGTGAAGGTCGGGCTGCCACCTCGCACGAAGGTGCTCATGGACGAGGGCAGCGTGGTGAAGTCGCCGACCTGGAGCTCGGCGGCGGCGACGCGCACGCCGCCGCTCAGCAGCACCTTCCGCACGAGCGTCCGCTGGAGCTGGACGAACGGCGCGATCTCGCGCAGCGTCATCTCCGGCACCCAGATGCGGTCCGTGCGCGCCAGCCGTTGAGCCGACGTGTCGGTCGAGACGTCCATGCCCAGCATCGGCGTGACGCCGGCGAACGCGTCGCGCGTCGACCAGGTCGCCTTCGCGCCGAGCTTGTCGCTGGTGATGATGGACTGGTCGAGGAATGCCGGCCCGCCGACGGTAAGCGCGAAGGTGGTGAACGCTCCTCCTTCGAACAGCGCCTCGTAATCCTGCGCATACGCCTGGATCGCGAGCTCGCCGCCGAAGAGCTGCCCGTCCCGATAGTCGATCGACACCGTCGTCGTGTCGTTGCGCGCCGGATCGCCGACAGCCGCCCGCGGATCGCCCGGGACGCTCGTCGTCAGGCGCCCGGTCAGGCGATCGCCGGGCACCGGCACGAAGTCGCCGTCGCGCTCGAGCGTGAAGTCGTTGACGAGGATCTCGACCCGGCGCGACGGCGTGAGGTCGACGCCCACCTTCCCGAAGAAGTCGCGCGACGTCGAGTCCATGATGTCGCCCTGCGTCGGGTAGAGCCCGATCGCGCGACCGCCGGCGTCGAAGAAGAGCCCGCGCTTGTGGGCGGCCACGCCCGCAACCCATTCGACCGGCCCCATGCGCTTCCCGAGCATGTAGGAGAGCTTCGACGACCAGCCGTCCCGCTCGAAGGTGTCGGCGTTGGCGGTGGAGAGCTTGACGTCGTGCGTCCACGAGCCGTCCGACCGCGGCGACTTCGTGACCAGGTTCACGACGCCACCCGTCGCGCCGATCCCCTGCACCGCGTTCGACCCGTGAATGACCTCGACCCGCTCGACGAAATCGAGGTCGATCGTATGGCCGTCGCGCTCGCCGTCGCGCAGCGGCGTGTGCTGCGGGACGCCGTTGATCGTGTAGAGCGGATTGCGGCCCCGCAGCGTCTCCCCGCGTCCGGTGAGCTTCTTGAGGCTCGGACTGAAGCCGGGCACGTTGGACTCCAGCAGGCTGGCCAGATCGTCGCTGGCCGCCGTGCGCTGCTCGATGGCCGCGCGGTCGACGATGGTCACCGTGTTCGGCAGGGCGGAGACGGGCGTCGGGACGCGCGTCGCGCTGACGATGACCGTATCCGACAACCCGGCCGGCGACAGCGTCACGGAGGGCTCCTGGAGCTGCCCGGCGCGGACGGTGATCTGCCGCACGTCCGGCTCGAAGCCGGACAGGGTCACGCGAAGCGTGTACGTGCCGGGTTCGAGGGCGCCGAAGCGGCAGTGGCCGTCTGCCTCGACGACCGCGGGCCGGATCCCGCTGTCCGGCCCCGACAGCTCGCACATCGCGCCGACGAGCGCTCCCCCGGTGGCATCCCGGACCTGAATCGTCAGGGCTGCCGGCGGCTGTCCGGCCCAGAGCAGGACGGGGGTCAGGGCCGCGATCAGCGCGGCGCCAATGGTTCGGCGAACGGATGTCATGAGGCCTCGTGCGATGACGGGAGAACCCCCGGGTGCGATCCGGGTCCGGCGGCCCGCCGGGAGACGGCTGAGGAATGAGTGTGGAAGAGCAGCAAAATGAGACCCAGTCTCAATTTCAAAAGGTTATATCCGACCTATTTGGTCGGTCAAGAGATTTCCGGGCCTGGAGGGGGTCTCCGGGTCTGGCGGTATAGTCAGCTCGAGCCATGAGCGCCCACACCAACCGCACACGCCGCCCGTTCGTGCTGGAAGAAGCGCTCGCCATCCTGTCGCGCACGCCGCCCACGCTGGACGCGATGCTGCGCGGGCTGCCCGAGCCCTGGCGCCACGCGCACGAAGGAGGCGAGACGTGGAGCCCCGTCGACGTCGTCGCGCACCTGGTGCACTGCGAGCACACCAACTGGATGCCGCGCGTCCGGGGCCTCCTCGACCACGGCGACACGCGCCCGTTCGATCCGTTCGATCGCTTCGGCCACGTCACGCTCGCGGCGGGGCGGACGCTCGAGAGCCTGCTCGACGAGCTCGCCGTCGTCCGCCGGAGCAACCTGCGCGACCTCGAGGATCTGCGGCTGACCGAATCCGATCTCGATCGCGCCGGCCGGCATCCCGCCTTCGACCGGGTCACGCTGAGGGAGCTGCTCGCCACCTGGACGGCGCACGATCTCGATCACGTCATGCAGATCGCGCGCGTGATGGCGCGTCAGTACACGGACGCCGTCGGACCGTGGCGCGAGTACCTGCGCATCATCAACGGACAGCCGGTCTGAGTTCGAGTACGGGTGTCCGACACCCCGCCGCATGCGCGCGTCCGTGATTGCAGTCGAGCTGGGCATCTCATCGTTCGCATCATTGACGAACGCCCCTGTCACCAGCGATGCTGAGCGGCGAGGAGTCGTCCTACTGTCGAGCTTCGGTGTGCGAGGTCCGACTGTCGAGCTTCGATGCGCGAGTCACACCCAGCTCCACGAACACCGGCAGGCGTCGCAGCCACGGCGGTCCTGCACGGCGGCGGAGAGATGGGCGCGCTCATGCGCGCGACCGACTGGTCACGCACGACGGTGGGACCAATCGAGTCGTGGCCGCAGAGCCTGCGCATCGCGCTCGGCATCCTCCTTGACACCGGCTTCCCGATGTACATCGCGTGGGGGCCGGAGTTCACGCAGTTCTACAACGACGGCTACCGCCCCATCCTCGGTTCGACGAAGCACCCGGCCGCGATGGGTGCGAGTACGCGCGAGACCTTCGCGGAGATCTGGCACATCATCGGCCCGATGTTCGAGGGGGTCATGCAGGGACGCGCGACGACGGTCGTCGACTTCCTGCTCCCGCTCGATCGCCATGGCTTCGTCGAGGAGTGCTACTTCATCTTTTCCTACAGCCCCATCAGGCAGGAGAACGGCGATGTCGGCGGCGTCCTGGTCACCGTCACCGAGACGACCTCACGCGTTCTCGGCGAGCGCCGGCTGAAGACTTCGCAGGCGCTGGCCGCGCGCACGCGTCACGCACGCACGGTCACCGAGGCCTGCCGGACAGCGGCCGCCGTTCTGGGCGAGAACCCATCGGATCTGCCCTTCGCGCTGGTCTATCTCGTCGGCCCCGGCGGGGCGCATGCGGTGCTCGACGGCCTCTCGGGCCTGCCAGCGGACGACCCGCTGGCGCCGGCGTCGGTGCCGCTCGACGATGAGGCGGGGCCCTGGCCGCTCGCGCGGGTGCTGCGGACACGCGAACCGCTGCCCGTGAACCTCGCCGCGGGAATCGCGACGCCAGCCGGCGACGTCTCGCGCGCGCTGGTGCTCCCGATCGGCACGCACGGGGACCAGGGCCCGGTCGGGGTACTGGTCAGCGGGGTGAGCCCCCGGCTGCAGTTCGACGCCGGCTACCGCGACTTCCTGTCGCTCGTCGCGTCGCAGATCGGAACCGCCATCACCAGCACACGCGCCCTGGAGGAGGCGCAGGCCCGGGCCGATGCGCTCGCCGAACTCGATCGCGCCAAGACGATGTTCTTCAGCAACGTCAGCCACGAGTTCCGGACACCGCTGACCCTGCTGCTCGGCCCAATCGAGGACGCCGTTCACTCGCCGGACCCGGTTCTGCGCGGCGACGATCTGCTGACCGTCCACCGCAACGCGCAGCGGCTGCTGAAGCTGGTGAACACGGTCCTCGACTTCTCGCGCCTGGAGGCGGGACGCGCGGAGGCCGCCTTCGAGCCGACGGATCTCGCGGCCGCCACCGCGGATCTCGCCAGCGCCTTCCGGTCCGCCATCGAGCGCGCCGGCCTCCGGCTCGTCGTCGACTGCCCGCCGCTGCCCGAGCCGGTCTTCGTGGACCGCGAGATGTGGGAAAAGGTGGTCCTGAACCTGCTCTCGAACGCGTTCAAGTTCACGTTCGCCGGGTCGATCGGCGTCGCGCTGGCGTGGCGCGGCACGCACGCCGAGCTGACCGTGCGCGACACCGGCGCCGGCATCCCGTCCGACGATCGTACACACATCTTCGACCGCTTCTACCGGGCACGGAACCGGCGAGGGCGCACGCACGAAGGCTCGGGGATCGGCCTGTCGCTGGTGCGCGAGCTCGTCTCGATCCACGGCGGCGACATCGCGGTGGAGAGCGAGCTCGACCGCGGCACGACGTTCACGGTCTCGATTCCGGCCGGCACCGCGCACCTGCCGCCGGAACGGATCGGCTCGGCGCGCACGCTCGCCTCGACCGCGACGGGGGCGACGCCGTACGTGCAGGAGGCGCTCCGGTGGCTGCCGGTGCCGGCGCCGCCCCTCTCCCCGCGCGAAACCGACCCGGCTCCCCGGCCGCGTGGCCGCGTGCTCGTCGCCGACGACAACGCGGACATGCGCGACTACATTGCCCGCCTGCTCGGGGAGCAGTGGGATGTCGACGTCGCCGCCGACGGCGCGCAGGCCCTGGCGGCAGCGCTCCGCTCGCGGCCCGACGTGATCGTCGCGGACGTGATGATGCCCGAGCTCGACGGCTTCGAGCTGCTGCGCGCGCTGCGGACGGACGAGCGCACGCGGAAGATCCCGGTGATGCTGCTCTCGGCACGGGCGGGCGAGGAGGCGCGGGTCGAGGGGCTGAATGCCGGTGCGGATGATTACCTCGTGAAACCGTTCGCCGCGCGCGAACTGGTCGCGCGCGTCCAGACGCAGATCCTGCGCGCGCACGTGCGGTCGCTCGAAGAAGCGCACACGCTGCGGCTCGCCAGCATCTTCGAGCACGCGCCGGTGGGCATCGCCATCCTGCGCGGGCGGTCGCACGTCTTCGAGTTCGTGAACCCCGCGTACCACGCGATGAGCGGAAACCGCCCGCTCGTCGGCCGGCCGGTCCGCGAGGCCCTGCGGGAGCTCGAGGGCCAGGGCATCTTCGAACTGCTCGACGAGGTGTACCGATCCGGGCAACCCCACACGCACAGGTCGCGCAGGCTGCTGGTCGACCCCGGAGACGGTGTGCCTCGGGAAATGTTCTTCGATTTCGTGTACCAGCCGCTCGTCGACGCCGGCAGCGTGTCCGGAATCGCCGCCGTCATCTACGACGTCACGGAGCTTGCCGTCGCGCGCCGGGCCGCGGAGTCCGCCAGCCGGGCGAAGGACGAGTTCCTCGCGATGCTCGGCCACGAGCTGCGCAACCCGCTGGCGCCGATACTGACCGCCCTGCAGCTCATGCAGCTGCGCGGCGTGACGGGCGCGGAGCGCGAGCGGACCGTCATCGAGCGCCAGGTGCGGCACGTCGTCGGGCTCGTCGACGATTTGCTCGACGTGTCGCGCGTCACGCGCGGCCGCGTCGAGCTCCGGAAGGCCTGTGTCGACGTCGCGGATCTCGTCGCCAAGGCGATCGAGATGACGAGCCCGGCGATCGAACAGCGGCGTCATACCCTGTCGGTCGACGTGGAGCACGGGCTGTACGTGGACGGTGACGCCGCGCGGCTGGCGCAGGTCTTCGCGAACCTCCTCCTGAACGCGGCGAAGTACACGGATCCGCAGGGACACATCCGCGTGTCGGCGCACGGCGAACCTGCCGGCGTCGTGGTCCGCATCAGCGACACCGGCACCGGCATCGCTCCCGAGATGCTGCGCAGCGTCTTCGACCTCTTCACCCAGGAGCGGCAGAACATCGAGCGCTCGCAGGGCGGGCTCGGCATCGGGCTGGCGATCGTCCGGAGTCTCGTCGATGCCCATGGCGGCTCCGTCACGGCCGAGAGCGCGGGTCGCGGAATGGGAGCGACGTTCACCGTCCGGCTCCCTGCCTGGGTCCCGGCGGCGCCGGCGCCGGCAGTTCCGCGCCCCGCAGCGCTCGTCGTGGAGGACGGACGCCGGGTCCTGCTCGTGGACGACAACCGCGACGCCGCCGAACTGCTGGCCGATTCCCTGCGGGCGATGGGACACAGCGTCCGCATCGCGCACGACGGCCCCGCGGCGCTCGCCGCCGTCCGTGACTTCGTGCCGGACGTTGCCCTGCTCGATCTGGGCCTGCCGGTGATGGACGGTCTCGAGCTGGCGATGCGCCTCCGCGAGGACCCGCGTCTCTCGGCGACGATCCTGTGCGCGCTCACCGGGTACGGCCAGGAAGTGGATCGGACCCGCACCGCGGCGAGCGGCTTCGAGCACCACCTGGTCAAGCCGGTGGACGTGCACGCGCTCGACCTGCTGCTCCGCGGCCGGCCGACCGGACCCTGACCGGCGGCGCCGCGCAAGCACGCGCGGCTGCACCCGTTCATTGCCACCGGCCACCGGTAGAATGCAGGGATGATTTCGTCCCGCCCGCCGCGCCGTCCGACGGCCTTCCGGCTTCGCCTTCGTCCAGCTCTCGTCGCATCGCTGGTGATTCTCGCCGGCATCGCACTGCGGACGCAGACGCCCGCCGCCGATCTCGTCGTCCTGAACGGGAAGATCGTCACGCTCGACGGGCAGTCGCGCGTGGTCGACGCGGCGGCGGTTCGCGACGGCGTGTTCGTGGCCGTCGGCAGCAGCGACGAGATCCGGCCGCACATCGGCGACGGAACACGCATCGTCGATGCCGGCGGACGCATGGTCATTCCAGGGCTGATCGACTCGCACGTGCACGCGCTCGGCGTCGCGGCCGAGGAGGCGCGCCAGCCGTTCGAGGACTTGCGATCGATCGCGGATATGCAGACCTGGATCCGCAGGCGTGCCGCGGAGCTGCCGGAAGGCACGTGGATCTGGAGCCCGCGCGTCTTCCCCACCCGCGTCCGCGAGCGCCGCTTCCCGTCGCGCGAGGAGCTCGACGCCTCGGCCCCGGCGCATCCGGTGGTCGTCGACGGCGCCTATGCGCTGATGGTCAACACGGCCGCACTCGAGGCCGCCGGCATCACGGCGGACACGCCGGACCCGCCCGGAGGCGCGATCGTCAAGGATGCGCGCGGCAACCCGACCGGACTGCTGCGGAACGTCGGCGGGCTGCTCTCGCGGTTCAGGCCCGCAGGCCGCGGGATGCCGCTCGCGAAGCTGGAAGAGGTGCACCAGCACTATCTCCGCACCGGCATCACCAGCATCGTCGAGCGTCTGGCGGACGTGAACGGCTATCGCGCGTACCGCGCGCTGCAGGACCGGTCACGGCTTCGCGTGCGCACCTCGGTCACCCTGCAGGTGACCTCCGACGGCACGGCCGCCGATACCGAGCGCTTCATCCGTTCGCTGCCCGTCCGGTTCGGAGAGGGAGACGACTGGCTGAAGGTCGGACCGCTCAAGGTGATCGCGGACGGCGGCATCCTCGCGGGAACGGCGTACATGCGTGAGCCGTACGGCGAGCGTGCCGCACGGTTGTACGGCGTCACGGATCCCGGCTATCGCGGCTTTCTCACCCGCTCTCCCGAAGCCCTGCACGCCATCGTCAGGACCGCTCACCGGCTCGGCTGGCAGATGGCCGTGCACGTGACGGGTGACGCCGGCGTGGATACGGTGCTCGACGCGTTCGAGGCGGCCAACCGGGATGCGCCCATTGCCGACCGGCGTTTCACGCTGATCCACGCGTACTTCGCCAACCCGCAGACGGCCGCGCGCGCGGCGCGGCTCGGCGTGCTCGTCGACACGCAGCCGGCCTGGTACTACAAGGACGCGGACGCTCTCGTCGACGCGCTCGGGGACGCGCGGCTGGGGCCGTTCATCGGGCTCGACACCTGGCTCGACGCCGGCGCCACGGTGGCGCTCAACACCGACCACATGTTCGGGCTGGACCCGGATTCCGCGATGAACCCGTACAACCCGTTCCTGACGATGTACGTGGCCGTCACACGCCGGACGGAGGGAGGCCGCGTCATCGGAGCGCGCCAGGCCGTCTCACGCGAGCGCGCGCTGCGCATGATGACGACGGATGCGGCGCGCTTCTCGTTCGACGAATCGAAGAAGGGATCGATCGAGACCGGAAAGCTCGGCGACTTCGTCGTCCTCTCCGAGGACTACTTCGCCGTTCCCGATCAGCGGATTCGACACATCACGGCCGTGATGACGGTGGTCGGGGGGCGCGTGGCCTGGGACGCGGATCAGGCGCGCAGCCAGCCCTCGAGGTGATCGCGGACGAACGCTTCGTCGTTCAGGTGCGGGTAGGCCTGCCAGACGCGCTCGATCGCTTCCGCCTGTCCGGGGCCGAGCGTCTCGCCGGGATCCAGACAACGCGTGGAGCGCACGAGGCCCTGGCGGCGCAGCACCTCGAGCAGCCCGGCGATGCAGCCGGCAAACCCGTTCGCCGCGTCGAAGAACGCGGCATTGGCATCGGTGATCTCGACCCCCTTCGCGAGCAGCGAGGCCGGCACCCAGCCGTCGCCCGCCGCATCGTGACACTCGTCCAGCAGCGCGACCGCGGGCCTCGTCCACACGGCCCAGTGCCCGAGCAACCCGCCGACGATGCGCCGCTCGACGCGTCGGCCGCCCGCATCGAACCGGAACAGCGTCACGAGATCCGCGACGATGTTGTCGTCGTTGCCGGTGTACAGCGGGACGTCGTCCCGGCCCGAATCGGCGAGCGCGCGGACGACGTCGATCGTCTGGTAGCGGTTGAACGGCGCGATCTTGATCGCCGCCAGCGAATCGAGCTCGGCCAGCGCGCGCCAGAACGCGTACGAGAGCACGCGGCCGCCAACGGCCGGCTGCAGGTAGAAGCCGACGATCGGGATGATCTCGCCGATCTCCCGGCAATGCCGCACGAGCGCGGCGTCGTCGGCGTCGCGCAACGCGGCGAGGCTGACGAGACCGGCGTGATAGCCATGCCGCACGAGCAGCGCCGCCTCCCGCAGCGCCTGATCCGTCGGCCCACAGATGCCGCCGATGCGGACGAGCGGGACGCTGCGGTCGGCGTCGGCACGTGACATCTCGTCGGCGGCCAGTGCCAGCACCGGCTCGAACAGGCCGACGCGAGTGTCGCGGATCGCGAACTGCGTCGTGTGGACGCCGACGGCGAGCCCGCCGGCACCCGCCGCGACGTAGTAGCGCGTCAGCGCGCGCTGATGGCGTTCGTCGAACCGCCCGTCGGCGTCGAGCGCGAGCGGGTGCGCCGGGACGACCAGGCCGTGTCCGAGATGTGCGGCGATGGCGGGATCGAGCCTCGGCATCGTTCCTCGTGCGGGTGCGTCAGAACCGCCCGTCCCTCACTTCGAACCGGGTCGGCTTGCCGAGCGCGGGGCCGCCCGACATCACCCAGTCGGCAATCCAGTCGATCATCCGCTCGACGGCGATTCGCGGCGCGCCCAGGAGCTGCGCCGCGTCGTGCCCGTTGCTGAGGAGCGCGTCGGGAGCCTCCGTTCCGGTGAAGGTGGCCGGCCGGTTGAATCGCCGGGCGAACGACTCGGCGAGCTCCCGCACGCGCAACTCCTGCAGTCCGGCAATATTGAGGACCCGGGCGGGCGACTCCGCGTGATCCAGCGCGCACAACGCCATCGCGTTCGCGTCCCCCTGCCAGATCGCGTTCAGGTATCCCATCGCGAGGTCGATCGGTTCTCCCGCGGCGACGCGGCGGGCGATGTCCACGAGCACGCCGTAGCGCAGTTCGCAGGCGTAGTTCAGGCGCAGCAGCACGACGGGTGTACCCGCGCGCGCGCTGAAGAACTGGAAGACACGCTCGCGGCCGAGACAGCTCATCGCGTACTCGCCCGCCGGCGCGGGTTCGTCCCCTTCACGGGATCCGCCGCGGCCGGCGGGCACGAGCCCGTAGACGTTGCCCGTGGAGAAGGCCGCGATGCGGCTGCGGGCGTAGCGACGGGAGACGGCGGCAGGGAGCAGACAGTTCTGCGCCCAGGTCAGCGCCGGGTCCGCGCTGGCGCCGAACTTCATCCCGGCCATGTAGACCACGTCGGCAGCGTCGGGCAGCAGCGCCACCGCCTCCGAATCGAGCAGGTCGCAGGCGACCGTACGAACCCCGTGATGCTCGAGCGCAGCGCGCGTCTCAGTGTCCGAGAAGCGCGAGACGGCGATCACGGACCGGTCGACGCCGGCCCGATCGATCGCACGCCGCGCCATGCGTGCCAGCGTGGGCCCCATCTTGCCACCGGCCCCGAGGACGACCAGATCGCCCGTGCCGCGGCGGACGGATTCGACGACCGCCGGCGTGGGCTCGCTCAGCAGATCCTCGAGGACGGCGACGGACGGCACGCGTTCGGCAATCATGACGAAGCCGCCCGGCATTCCGCGGCCAGGGACGAACGGATGGCCGATCCGGGATGGGAGGGCAGGGGGCGCATGCCGCCATGGTATGCTCGCCGTCAACCCGGCGGCACCCGTGGGAGCAGGCCCGAGCGCCGTGCGGCGGACGCCGGCGCCCGGACACGCGCTCACGCTGCCTGGCACTCCCTCCACGGCGCTTCGACCCGGACCCAGGCCATGGCGCCCGCCCTTCGTCCGATGAGACCCGGCGACATCCCGGCCGGGCTGCGGCTGTGCCGGGCGAGCCGCTGGAACCAGATCGCGCGCGACTGGGAGCACTTCCTCGCCGTCAACCCCGCCGGTGCCCGCGTCCTCGAGAAGGACGGTCATGTCGTCGGCACGGTGACGACGCTGCGCTATGGGCCGGTCGGCTGGGTGGCCATGGTGCTCGTCGACCCGGTCGAGCGCCGCCAGGGATTCGGGTCGCGGTTGCTGGTCGCTGCGCTCGATCTGCTCGTCGATCTGCCCTCGATCGAACTGGACGCGACACCGCTCGGCGAACCCATCTACCGATCGCACGGGTTCGTCGGGATCGAGCGGCTCTCCCGCATGACCGGTTCGGCGCCCGGCACGGGGCTCCCGCCGTCATCGCCGTCGGTCAGACCGATGCGGCCGTCGGATCTGCCGCGTGTCGCGGCATGGGACGCCGGAGCCTTCGGCCGCGATCGCCGCGCGTTGCTCGCGTGGCTCCACGCCGGCGCGCCCGAGTACGCATGGATCGCCGAGAGCGCCGGCCGTCTCACCGGCTACGCGCTCGGACGCCACGGCTTCGACTTCGACCAGCTCGGGCCGATTTGCGCGGAGGAACCCGGCGTCGCCGTCGAGCTCGCCACCGCGTGTCTGGCGGGCCGTCCGGGCCGTACCTTCGCCATCGACGCGCGGCACCTCGAACCCGGCTGGATCGCGTGGCTCGAATCGATTGGCTTCCGCGAGCAGCGCCCCTTCACCCGCATGGCCCGCAACCCGTCGCCGCACGGAGACCCGCGGCGCCGGTTCGCGACGGCCGGCCCCGAGCTCGGCTGACGTCCGGCCCCGGCACCCCCTGGCGGAACGCTTCAGCGCAAACCGGTCACGGCCTCGTACACGTAGATCGTGGACTCGTCGTCTTCGGGCATGAAGTAGCCACGCAGCGTTCCGCCCTCCGCCTCGAACCACACGGGGTTGCGCGCCATGTTCAGGCCGCTTCCGGTCCAGAGCAGCAGCGGCGCCTGGTGCAGCGGGCGGCCGTCCTCCAGGCTGACGAGGTCGACGCCGCCGAGCACGAACCGGGGCGCGTCCGGCGCTTGCCGCAACGCGGCGATGCCGGTGCACAACATCCGCCGGCGTCCGGCGTACCTGCAGTCCTGGTAGTCGACGTAATGCGAGGGATTGAGTAATGGCTCCGATGGCCGTGCCGCACCCCCGCCTCGCCCCACCGGGAGCGCCCAGCGGTAGAAGCGACGCGAGCCCCAGCTGACGCCGTACAGTGCGCGGCCGTCGGTGTCGTGGACGATCGCTCCGATGTGATCGGCGACGCGCAGCACCTCGTCGGCCCGCAGAGTCTCCGGATCGACGCGATAGATGATCGAGCGGCTGTCCGGACGGTACTCGGCGACCGGTACCCAGACGTGCCTCCCGTCGTAGTCGATGCCGCCGGGATGATACATGGCGCCTTCGCCGAGCGTGATGCTGGCGAGGAGCGAGCCCGCCGCGTCCACCTTGAACAGATGGCCGACCCCTTCGCCGGTGTCGCGGTCGTGTCCATCGATCGGCTGTGGAAACCTGCGCGTGGCGCGGCGAATCTCGACGGAGGAGACCAGAAAGACATCGCCGGCCCGCGCCAGTCCCTGCGGATGGTGCGTATCGAAGGCCAGTCGGATCGAACGCACGTGACGCCACGGTGTGTCGCGGTCGAGTCCGATGACGAGCTCCGCGACCGGTGCGGGATCGTCTGCTCCCGATGGCACGGGAATCGTGAACACGAGAACCATCAGGGGCAGGCAAGTCAGAATCGACGTTCGCACACGCAGCTCCAGGCAGATCGCGCGGCCGGTCCGGACGAGGTCGGGCGCCTCCGCAGCCGAAGCATAGTCGGATCGGGTCGACGCGATCCTCACTGAGCCTGCCTCTTGCATGGAGACCGTGAAGGGCGCGACACGCGCCATGCCTGCCATGCAAATCGAACTCAACCGCGAGGAAGCCGAATTGCTGCAGGAGATGCTGCAGCACAAGGTCGAGGAGCTCGACAAGGAGATCAACCGTACGGACAGCCTGGGGTTTCGTCGAGAGCTCAGACAGACCGACCGGGCGTACGAGCGGATTCTCGGCCGCGTCACGGCCGCCCTCGAGCTGGACGGGGGCGCCGGCCGCACGCTCTGACGGCGTCTCTCGACATTCCTGACGGTGTCTGACACCCGTACAGTACGGGTGTCAGACACCGGTACCTGCCTGAGCCGGATTCCGGTCGTCTCACGCATTCCCTTTTACGAGGGCGGGCTCCGGGCCCGCCGGGGGAGGCAACCGTGAGCGACACCGTCCGGCCGTCGACCCATACCCGTGTGCACGCCAGCATCCTGGCGGGCGTCGAGAAGCGCGTGCTCGTCTGGATGGCCGCCAGACTGCCGCGCCGGATCACGCCGGACCACCTGACCGCGCTCGGCGCGGCCGCAATGCTCGGCGCGGGCCTGGCGTTCACCGCCGTGCCCCTCACGTCCCGCGCACTCCTCCTGGTTCCCGTCCTGCTCGCGATCAACTGGTTCGGCGACAGTCTTGATGGCACGCTCGCCCGCGTTCGCGACCAGCAGCGGCCGCGCTACGGCTACTACGTCGATCACGTGGTCGACGTCCTGAACGCGACGATGCTGTTCGGCGGGATGGCACTGTCGGGGATCGTCAGCCCGTGGATTGCCGGCGCGCTGCTGGTCGGGTACCTGCTGCTCTGCGCCGAGTCCTTCCTGGCCACCCACGCGCTCGGCGTCTTCCGCATCTCGTTCGGTCCGGTCGGGCCCACCGAGCTCCGCATCCTACTGTCCATCGGCGCGCTCGCGGCGATCGACCGGCCGGTGGTCGACCTGTTCGGTTTCGGGGCCTATCGGCTGTTCGACGTCGGTGGCCTCATCGGCGCGGCCGGCATGCTCGCGGCATTCATGGTGATCGCAATCCGCAACGGCCGCGTCCTCTACGCCGCCGAGCCCCTGGCGGAGCGCGCATGAGCCGGTCCCGGCGCGTGCGCGCGTTCGTCGGCGTCGGGCTCCTCGGGTTCATCCTGCAGGTCGCCGTACTGGACGGGCTGATCAGCCATGCCGGCGTGCGCTATCCATTGGCCGTTGCGCTCGCGGTAGAGCTCGCCATCCTCCACAACTTCGCGTGGCACGAGCGGTGGACGTGGCGCGACCGCCGCCAGCCGGGGTTCCTCGCCGTGGCGGGACGGCTCGCACGGTTCAACACCGCGGCGGCGCTGACGTCGATTGGCTGCAATGTTCTCGTGACGATGGCGCTGGTCGAGCGGCTTCAGGTGCCCGTGATCCCGGCCAGCATCGCTGCCGTCGTGCTGATGAGCGCCTTGAACTTCGCACTGGCCGATCGCCTCGTGTTCAGGACGAGCGGCCTCCTCGCTCTCGTGCTGTCCACCATCGCCGCTCCCGCCCACGCCGCCCAGCTCACGCCCGCGACGATCGCCGCTTTCGACGGCTACGTTCGTCAGACGGAGCGGCGGCTCGCGCGCGAAGCCGCCGATTCAGAGCGCTTTCTATCGGTGGACTTCGAGCCGCCGGAGACGGGTGCGGCACTCCACGCGCGGCTGCGGCTCGGCGAGATCGTCGCGCTCGCCGTGGAGACGGCAGGGGACGGGGGCGGGCTGGACGTGCCGGGAGGGCTGATCCATCACTGGCGCGGATACGTTTTCGTGCCGAACGTCACGGTCGACGATCTGCTCGCGGCCCTGCGCGCACCGGACGCCCATCGTCAGGAGGAGGTCCTCGAAGCGCGGGTCTCGGAGGTACGGCCGGGCGCCCATCTGCTGTTCCTGAAGCTGCGGCGGACCGGAATCGTGACCGCCACCTACAACACGGAACATGTGGTCACATATGCCCGCGCCGCACGCGGGCGAGCGACCAGCCGGAGCGTCTCGCGTCGCATCGCCGAAGTCGAACGGCTCGACACCGGCGTCGAGCGCGAAAGGCCCGTCGGGCGAGACCGCGGCTTCCTCTGGCGGATGAACTCCTACTGGCGGTACGAACCCGTCAGCGGCGGGGTGATCGTCGAACTGGAGTCGATCACCCTGAGCCGCGATCTCCCCTGGGGGCTCGGCGCGATTGCCAGGCCGATCATCGGCCGCGTGGCGCGGGAATCGGTCGTGCGGACGCTGGCCGCGCTGCGAGACCGGTTCGAGACGCGCGCCGGAACAGGAGGCTGACCGGTTGTCACGCGCTCGACGCTTCCTTCCGCCGCTCCTGGAGCACGTCCGCGATGGCCAGCACCGCACCGGCCGCGGCGGCGAGCAGCAGGATCGCCAGGAAGCTGTCGCTGTCGCGCGCCGCACGCGGCAGGCGCGGCGTTCCCGTCCGCGTGTACATCGCCTTCCGCGCCGCCCTCCGGGTCAGCATCGTCGTCGCCGTTCCGGCCAGGCCCAACGCCGCCGTCTGCAAGCCCATGCCTCAACCTCCGCGGTCCCGGGCTGCCGCCGCGGGAACACGCTGCAGGCTGCCTGCAAGAGCGCAGCCAGCGCTTCATCGCAGCAGAGCAATGTGCGCGTCAGCGCGACTCCGGCCGGCCCTCGTTCTGCGGAACCGTCAGCCCGCGCGTCCGATAAATCTCGAACGGCTCGACCGCGCGGAGCGGTGTCTCCATCCCGGGTTCCCAGCGATACGGCGTGATGAACACCATCACCTGGTTGTCCTGCTTCGACAGGTCCTCGTGGCGGAGCATGAGGTTGAGGAACGGAAGGTGCCGAAGAACAGGCAGGCCCGCTTCGCTCATCGCCCGGGTGCGGAGCATCAGTCCTCCGACGATGACCGTCTGCCCGTCCATCACCTGCACGGATGTCGTGACACTGTTGCGCGCGCGCCGCTGCTCGATGTTCTCCAGCGTGGGCTGGAACTGCGACTGCTCGACGCCGATGTCCAGCAGGATGCTGCCGTCCGTCGTCAGCGTCGGGACCAAATCCAGCTTGACGCCGCTCGAGACCGGCTCCAGGGTGACGTTGATCTCCCCGGGCGTGGTCACCAGGACGAACCGGTCCTCCGCCACTTCGAGGTGCGCCTTCGACCCGCTGACCGCCGACAGGTAGGGCCGCGAGAGCACACGCGCCTCGTTGCGCATCAGCAGCAGCTCCAGCACGGCGCGGAACGCGGTCGTGTGCGCCGCGTCGGCCACCCGCGTGAACGTGAGCGTCTCCCCGATCAGCTCCGCGACGTCCAGCGAGACGTCCGAGAACTTCCCGAACGCGCCGTCCGAGAGATGCGATCCGATCTCCCTGAACGACTGGATGTTGAACTCGACGACGAGCGCCTCGAGCATGATGTGCCCGGGGTCGCGGTCGAGCGTCTCGAGCAGACGTCGCGCCGTGTCCACCTGCTCGCCGATGCCCGACAGGAGCACGCTGTTGGTCTCGGGCACCGGCGCGAACTGCACGGGGCGCAGCCCGGTGTTCTCGCTCAGCGGATAGAGGGCGTCCAGGATCTCGGCGGCACGGGCGGTCTTCACGAACGACAGCGGCACTTCCGCCGTGCCCGGCTCGAAGCGCGCGGCCCGCGGCGCCTCGGACGGCGTGACCCCCTCGCCCGCCGGCACGATCGCCACCAGGCCGTTTCGCACGCCGGCCGTGAGCCCCGCCGGCGCCAGCAGCGCCTGCAGCGCCTCGAGGAGCGGACGCCGCTCGAATCGTGCGCTGACCGTGCCGGGGAGGCGCGGCATTTCGGCGACGTAGCCGACCCCGGCCTGGCTCAGGATGCGCTCGACGACCACGCCCAGCCTCGCCTGCTGCAGGTCGACGCTCACGAGCGGCGTGCCGGACCGCACGGGTTCGACGACCAGCCGCTCGATGCCCCGCGCCAGCAGCCGCTCGCGCGACTGCTCCAGCTGCGCGTTCTGCTGGCGATACGCCGCGAGCAGCGTGTCCAGGTCGGCGTCCGGGCCGCGCCTGGCGCCGCAGCCGGCCGTCGGACAGAGCAGCAGCCCAGCCAGGGCCACGCGCTGGGAGAACCTCCGGATCATCGTGTCCTCACCGCTGCAGCGCGCTCCTGCCGCTCAGTCCTCGCACCGGCCCGCGGCCGCGCAGTCGACGTGGACGTACATCGTGCTGAACCCGCCATCCTTCTTCTTCGAGATGACGAAGGCGTCGTTCAGGTCTTCCCCGATGCGCTCGAAGTCGATCGCCGTGCCGAGGCAGACCGCGTCCACCTTCCACTTCGCGACGCCGCCGGCGATCATGCGGGACACGCCGCCATCGGCAGCGAGCGTCTCGATGACGAACTCGCGCCGGGTCGTGTTGCCGCAGTTGATCCGCTCCTCGTGCTTGCGGCTCTTGCCCGGCTCGACCGTCTTCTGCGCGAGCAGCTTCTTCCGCTCACCGTCCTTGTAGCGGTAGACCGACACGCGCAGCCGGCTCCCCTCGTCGGTCGGCGACGCGGACGCGGTGTCGTTGGCGAACACGAGACGGAAGAGCTCGTCGGCCTGTGCCGGGCTCGCCGCCGTCAGGATCAACACGCCGCCGAGCAGTGCGGCGGCCCCCGTTCGCAACCGTCTCATGACATGCCTCCGGGCCCGGGAGGCGGCGCCTCCCGGGCCGATGTCCGCTCGAGCCCGTCAGGACCCCTGGTTCGTGACCGTCAGGACGGCCGTGCGGTGCCGGTTCTCGTAGTCGGTCGAGAAGATCCAGGCATCGTTGGCATTGGCGTCCGTCACCGTCATCTGGTTGTTCTCGTCGCACGCCGTGCCGCCCTGCGGGCCGGTGATGACCTTCTTCGTCGACATGTAGAGGTCGCCGCTCGCGATCAGGGTCGACCCGGCGATCACCTCGAACTTCCGCTGCTTGTCGTTGCCGCAGCAGGTCGCGCACCACTCGAAGATGAAGCGATGGTTGTCACCGGGCTTCACGGTCTCCTTCTTCTGGAGCTTGCCGTCCGAATGCAGGACCCGCACGGTGACCGACGCCGTGGACCGGTTCCGGATCTTCAGGTGCATGTTCTCGGCGGACTCGCCGGCGGCCGAGGACGTCGGCGTCAGCAGCACGGCCAGCGCTGCGGGAACGAGCGAGGCGGAAAGAATGCGCGCGATCGTCATGGATGACTCCTCGAGGCAGTGGCAGGAACGGCAGGTCATGCCATCCCGCGGCCTCACCCCTGTTCGCGCAGGAACCGGGCGGAAGCCCTCACGGTGGCGAAGAGGGCGGCAAACGTGGCGGAAAATCTGCCGTGCGGAAGGACTACTCGGGGTACGTGACACCCAGCGCCGGGCGCAGGTCGTCGACCAGCATCACGCGAATCCGCTCCTCGGCCAGGGGCACGAACGCGTTGCGCTCGTCGGGCGAGACGACCACTCCGGCGCGGACGGGACTGGGCAGCTCCGCGACGGTCGTCAGCCGGCGCGACCCGAAGCCGTAATGCAGCAGACGCCGGTCGCCCGTCACGAAATAGACACCGCCCGCCGTGACGTCGAAGCTGGTGTTGTCGTACGGCTCGACGTCGGTGAGCCGTTCCGGCGATCCGTCGAGCGAGGCCGGAAGGGCCCAGAAGCCGCCGTCGACGAGGACGTAGCCGCCGCCGGGCCGCTCCCGCAGGCCGCCGGCGTTGCGGTCGTAGAGGATCACGGGGTCGCCGCCACCCGACGGAACGCGCCAGACCTTCGTGGCGCCGTCGGGACCCCCGACGAAATGCAGGAACCGGCCGTCCGGCGACCACCACTGCCACTTGTCGTCCATGTCCCGCTGGACGATCGGCTCCACGGTGCCGTCGGACACGCGCGCGGTGAACAGGTCGCGTCCGCGCTCGTTCGCCAGCGTGGTCGTGAACGCGATCCGGCTGCCGTCCGGGGACCAGTGCAGATGGCCGAGCGGCGTCGCGGGCAGACGCGTCAGCTGCCGGACGCCACCCCCCTCGAGATCGGCGATCCAGATCTGGAGCGATCCGGTGCGGTCGGACGTGAACGCCATCTGCCGTCCGTCGGGTGACAGGGCCGGCCGCGCGTCGATCCCGACCGACCGCCCCACCGTCCTCCACCGGGCCGCCGCGGCGCGCGGTGCGCCGCCATCGTGCAGCAACGGCACCCGGACGATGTCGATGTCGTGATCGTTCAGGACGAAGGCGAAGCGCCAGCGGCCGTCGGCGCCGGCGCGCACGTCGGGCATCCGCACGCGTGGCGCGGTGTACGACAGCCGGCGCGCCCGTTCCGGAGACGCCGCCGGCGCGATCCAGAGCCGGCTCTCCAGTCCCGAGGTGAACAGGATCCGGCTGCCGTCCGGCGTCCACGCCGGTTCCTGCACCGCCTCCCCGTCGACGGCCGACACGCGTCGTGGCGCGCCGACGAGTCCGTGCGCCG
Source organism: uncultured Bifidobacteriaceae bacterium (assembly GCA_964446605.1). GTDB lineage: Bacteria > Acidobacteriota > Vicinamibacteria > Vicinamibacterales > JAENWD01 > JAENWD01. Next base: position 34,604 of record CAYUPN010000033.1, read on the forward strand.
GATCGAAGCCGTAGATCAGCAGCTCATGGCTCGTGGCGCTCTCGTGCCGGGCGACCAGCAGGCGCGTGCCATCGGGCGAGAAGCGCGCGCTCGTATCGCCCCAGTCGTGACCGGGCGGATCCGTGAGATACGTCCGTGCGCCATCGGCCACCGCGACCAGGGCGAGCCGGTACGGCGAGCCGTCGTTCGCCCTGTCGGGCACGACCAGATACGCCCCGTCGGGGGACCAGTCGACATGCGGAGGCGTGAGGTGCGCGAAGCCGAACGGCGGGGCGTTGACATGCGCGATCGTGCGCTCGAGGCCGCTCGCCACGTCGATGACCAGGAGACCGGCCCCGTCGGCGGGTCCCTCGCGCAGGAACGCGACGGCGGACCCGTCCGGCGACCAGGCCGGGCTGTACTCGTTCGCCGGCGACGCGCGCAGCGGCGTCTCCCGGCCGTCGGCGACCGTCCGCAGGATCAGATCCGCGGAGTCCTCGGTGCGACGGACGTACACGAGCCGCCGCGCATCCGGCGACAGACGAGGCGACCAGAACACGCCGATCTCGCTCGTGATCGGACGCGGCTCGATCGGAGGCGCGAGCGGGCGCGACGCCAGCGCCGCCGCGGCCTGCTCCGCGCTCCGGGCCCGCGACAGCGTCACGAGCAACGCCGCGGCGGCCACCGCCAGCACGAGCGCGAGCGCGGCGCCCGCGCCGGCCGCCAGCCGGTGCCGCCGCAGGAACTTGCGCATCCGGTACACACGCCCCGGCGGGCTCGCCTCCACCGGCTCGTCTGCCAGATGACGTTCCACGTCGCGTGCGAGCGCCGCAGCCGATTGGTAGCGTTCGTCGCGCCGCTTCGCCATCGCGCGGAGCACGATCCAGTCGAGATCCCCCAGCAGCCGATGCTGCAGCGTCGGGGGCGTCGTGCGGCGCGCGGCGGCCACGTCTTCCGCGGCCTCCGGGCGCAGCGATGCCAGACAGGCGCTTGGCCGCCGCGGCTCGACCTCCTGGATCCGGCGCAGGATCTCCACCGGGCTCGCGTCCTCTTCTTCGAAGGGACGCACGCCGGCGATCAGCTCGTACAACAGCACGCCGAGCGAGTAGACGTCCGAACGCACGTCGAGCGTCGAGGCGCCGCGCTCGAGCGCCTCGGGGCTCGTGTAGGCGGGCGCGCCGGGAAACCACCGGCCCGTCAGCGCGGGCGTCTCGGTCAACGGGCGATCGAGCGCCTTGGCGATCCCGAAGTCGATGATCTTCGGCACCGCGCGGCCGTCCGCGTCCGACACCAGCACGTTCGAGGGCTTCAGGTCGCGGTGCACGAGCCGATGCTCGTGCGCGTGCTGCGCCCCGGCGCAGACGGCAGCGAAGAGCTGGAGCCGCTCGTCCACGTCCAGCCTGCGGCTGTCGCAGTACTCCGTGATCGGCCGGCCCTCGATCAGCTCCATCGCGAAGAACAGCCGGCCATCGGCGGTCGTGCCCGACTCGTACAGCTGTGCGACGTTGACGTGGCTCAACCGGGCGAGCGCCTGCCGCTCGGCCTGGAAGCGTGCGCGCCCTTCGGGACTCGAGAGCGCCGGCTGCATCAACTTCAGCGCGACCCGGCGTTCGACCGGCTCGGTCTGGACGGCGAGGAAGACCTGGCCCATGCCGCCTGCCCCGAGCTGCCGCAGCAGGCGGAAGGCGCCGATCCGTTCCTCGCTCTCCGGTGTGCTGTCGCCAGGGGACCCGGTCGTGATCCGATCGAGCGGGGGCCGTTCGAGGAAACCGGCCAGCTGCGGCTCGCCGGCCAGCAGTTCCAGCACGTCGGCCGCCAGCACGGGGTCACCGGCGGCCTCGGTCACGAACCCGGCACGTGCGCCGGGCGGGAGCGCCAGCGCGCGCGTGAGCAGATCGAGCAGCTGCCGTTCGCGTTCGGGGCCCGGACGTGACTCGCTCATCTGGTCTGCGGAATGTCAGTCCCCTCCGGGAGCCTTCGTACCGGGCGGGGCGTCGAGCCTCCGGCGGAGCCACAGCCGCGCCGCCGTCCAGGCCCGCTCGGCAGTCGCCAGCGAGACTCCCACGACCTCCGCCGCCTCCTCCATCGTCAGCCCGCCGAAGTAGCGCAGCTCGACGAGCCGGACCTGGCGGTCGCTGATGACGGCCAGTTCCTCCAGTGCCCGATGGAGATCGAGCACGTCCGGCTCCACCGCATGCCCGGAGACGCTGACGGCGTCCTGGAGCGGGACACCGGCCTCGCCGCTCCCGCGCTTCGCGGAACGGCGCCGCCTGGCCTCGTCGACCAGAATCCGGCGCATCGCCTGCGCCGCGAGCGACAGGAAGTGCGCGCGACCGTCGACGCGCGCGTGCTGCTGCCCGACGAGCCTGATGAACGCCTCGTGGACGAGGGCGGTCGGCTGGAGCACGTGCCCCGGTCTTTCGCGGCGGAAGCTCGCGGCCGCCAGCCGTCGCAGTTCCTGGTAGACCAGCGGGAAGAGCCGGTCCACCGCCGACTCGTCGCCGCGCCGCCATTCCTGGAGGAGCCGGGTGACATCGCCGGCGGTGGCACGGTGAGCTGCGGGGTTTCCGGCGGTCGTCATCTGGAGGGGCCCCTTCGTCGTGCAAGCCCGGCCGAGGCGGCGAGTATGCCACAGGAGCCGGCTCATCCGGATCCGGGGACAACGTGACATACCATGCAGGCCCGTGGACGTCACATCGGCCGTCGTCACCCTGTTCCTCGTCATGGACCCGCTGGGGAACATTCCGCTGTTCCTCTCGGTCCTGAGAGCCGTGCCGCCGGAGCGCCGGCAGCGCGTGCTCCGGCGCGAGCTCTTCATCGCGTACGCCGTGCTCGTGTTCGTCCTGCTGATCGGCAACAGTCTGCTGCGCGTGCTCGGGCTCGAACGCGAAGCCGTCAGCATGGCCGGCGGGATCGTGCTGTTCCTGATCGCGTTGCGCATGATCTTCCCGGGCGAGGGTTCGCTGACCGGCGACGGGCTGGAAGGGGAACCCTTCGTCGTCCCGCTGGCGGTGCCGCTGGTGGCGGGCCCGTCGGCATTCGCGACCCTGCTCCTCTTCCAGCGCACGGTCCCCTCCTCGACCGTGACGCTGCTGCTGGTCGTGACCATCGCGTGGGCGCTCAGTGCCGCGATCCTCTACTTCTCGACGTTCTTCTACCGCGTCCTCGGCGAGCGGGGGCTGATCGCCATGGAGCGGCTGATGGGCATGCTGCTCGTGATGGTGGCGGTCCAGATGCTGATGAACGGCTTCACCAGCTATCTGCAGCGAAGCGGTTGAGGTTGACGCGACACCGAGCGGCGGCCGATCATCCCTGCTCGTCACCCGGCACGGGCCATCTGGCGCGCGGCTGGCATTCCTTCGTGGGTGAGCTCCGCGTCGAGCTCGACGGATGGTCCTGTATTACCGGAGGCTCACATGGATCGCTACAAGGTCGGGTACTTCGTCGGCAGCATCGCGACCCAGTCCATCAACCGGAAGCTGGCGAACGCGCTCGTCCATCTCGCGCCGCCGCAGTTCGAGATGTCGGAGATCCCCTTCGGGCATCTGCCGATCTACAGCTACGACCACGACGGCAACTATCCTCCCGAGGCCAGGGCTCTGAAGCAGGCGATTGCCGACTCCCATGCGATCCTGTTCGTCACGCCCGAGTACAACCGGTCGATCCCCGGCGGACTGAAGAACGCCATCGACTGGGCCAGCCGGCCCTACGGTGAGAACGCGTTCACGAGCAAGCCTTCGGCGATCATCGGCACGTCGCCGGGCAAGATCGGCACCGCGGTGGCGCAGCAGCACCTGCGCAGCATCCTCGCGTTCTGCAATTCCCCGCTGATGAACTCGGTCGAGGCCTACATCCAGTTCGAGCCCGGACTCATCAGCGATGACGGGACGGTCAACAACCCCTCGACGGAGAAGTTCCTCCGCACGTTCATGAGCGAATTCCACGGCTTCATCCAGCGGGTCTGCATGGTGCTCCGGGAGACGCAGACGCAGACGTAGAGAGCAGGGGCCAGGGATCAGGGGCCAGGGATCAGGGGCCAGGG
>CAYUPN010000033.1:38724-41431 GCA_964446605.1 uncultured Bifidobacteriaceae bacterium
CAGGGGCCAGGGATCAGGGGCCAGGGATCAGGGGCCAGGGGAGGCCTTCGGCCCTGGGCTTTGGGCTTGGGGCCTCAGGCTCTGGGGGGCACGGCCGGACTAGAGTCCGGCCCTGCGTCCTTCGTCGTCGACGCGTCCGCTGTCGATGTCCTGCTGCAGGGCGTCGATCGCGTCCAGGATCCCGTTCAGCCGCTCGCCCAGGGGTGTCAGGCGGTACTCCACCCGTGGCGGCACTTCCGGATAGCTGATCTTCTCCAGCACGCCGAAGCGGACCAGCTTCGTCAGCCGTTCGTTCAGCACCTTCGTCGTCAGGCCGTCGGCGGTGCGCACGAGCCGTCCGGGTCGTGTGATCCCCGCACGCACCTGTGCGAGCACGTGCAGCGTCCACTTGCAGCCAATCACGTTCTCGACCAGAGCGCTGATCCGCGTACTGGCCGCACGCTCTTCCACCGGCACCGTTTTGTACCTCCGTTACCGGATTGTGCCTGCTGTTCGCCGCGCCTCCATCCCGCTATCGTCGCTCGAAGGAGGCATTTCCGATGCAGCGCACTCGACAGTTCCCGGCATTCTACCCCCTCGCCTGCGCGGCGCTCGCCGCCATCCTGCCTGTCGCGGCGGCGGCCGAACCGTCCGGCTACAAAGGCCCCGACTTCGATCTCACGGCAGCGTCGGTCGTGCACGTCGCCGACCTCGACCTGCTGGTGTTCGAGCAGGAGGTCGCCGGGAACGCCGGCGGAACCACGCCCGCGCCCCGGGGCCGTCTCGACGGCGCGCCGGTGCTCGGCTACGTCTTCCCGACCACGCTGAAGCCCACCGACGTCGGCTTCGGCCAGACCGACGGCATCGTCGCGCTCGCGGTCGCGTCGCATCCCGACTTCGACGACACGCCGCTGTGGGACGAGAACGGCGATGGCGACTACGGGAACGACGGCGTGCGCTGGCATACGCACTGGGTCGTACTGGTGAAGGACGAGCGCGTGCCGGGCGGGCTCAGCGTCAAGGAATTCCGCAAGGCCGACGCGGTCGTGCTGCCGCCCACGAATCCCGGGATGCCGATGTACATGGACTCGCCCGGGTTCTCCGTGCTCACGCGCGGCAAGGCCCTGAAGGTGATCGTGCCGGCGGCGCGTGTGAAGTCGACGTCGTTCAAGTACGACGCCGTGACCTGCTACATGGAGGTTTCCGCACCGGATGGCGGACACGCCACCAACGGAGGGGCGTCGGCGAAGCCGATGCTCGGCGTGTACGAGGTCTTCGAGGTGCTCTCGAAGGATCTGAGCCTGCCGTACGACGTCGTGAAGCGGTAGGTGAGCGCGGGCCCGCCCATGAACGCACCGGCAGCGCCATCGCGGGCGCTAGAGCAGCCGCGTGAGGAGCCCCGCGAGCGATTCGGCGATGCGGTGCAGCCACGATCGCCGCCGGAACTCTCCGGCGGTGATCTCCGTCGCGTGGCGCAGGTCCTCGAGGAAGATCCGGTCCATCTGCTCGCCGATGTCGTGGTCGAGCACCATCAGCGTCGCTTCGTCGTTCAGCGCCATCGACCGGTTGTCGAAGTTGATCGACCCGATGGACGACCACACCCCATCGACGACGAACGTCTTCGCATGGAGCACGGTCGGCTGCCACTCGTAGATGCGCACGCCCGCGTCGAGCAGCCTCTCGTACGACCCACGGCCGGCGAACCGGACGACATGGATGTCCGTCGCCGGTCCGGCCGTCAGGATCCGGACGTCGACGCCCCGCCCGGCAGCCCTGGAGAGCATCTCCACGAACGCCCGGTCCGGCGCGAAGTACGAGTTGGTGATGTACAGCGTGCGCCGCGCGCCGGCGATCGAGAGCGCCATGAACCGCTCGGCCGCGGTGCTGCCCTGCGTCGGCGCCGTGTACAGCAGCCCCGCGTCCGCACCTCCATCGTGTCGATCGAGCGAGACGGCTCCGGTCAGCAGTTCGCCGGTCGCTTCGGTCCAGGCCGCGACAAAGGCGGCCTGGAGCTGGCGGACGGCCGGGCCTTCGAAGCGGACGTTCGTCTCCCGCCACGATCCGTTCGTCCGGCCGTCGCCGAACCACTTGTCGTCGATCCCGAATCCGCCGGTCCACCCGATACGGCCGTCGATGACGATGCCGCGGACGTGGGAGCGGTTCTGGGCGAGGTGGAGCGCCGAGAGCCGGATCGGGCGCATCGGCTCGACGCGCACGCCCGCCGCCCGCAGCGCCGAAGCCGCCGCCCCAGGCAGTCTCGCGGTGCCGAACGCGTCGTAGAGCAGCGCGACGCGGACGCCGGCGGCGGCCCGGTCGCGCAGAATGCCGCTGAGCGTCGCGCCCATCTCGCCGGGCGCGCCGTAATAGAGCTGCAGCGTGATGCTCTCGCGCGCGGATCGCAGGTCCTCCCAGAGCCTGGGATACGTGTCGTCCCCGTTCAGCATGATCTCGACGCGGTGCCCCGACGCGATCCACGAACCGGTCAGCATCGTCGCCGTGAGCGGGAACGATGGCTCGCCGACGCCGATTGGCGCGGCGCTCGCGTCGACGTTGGTGACGTGACGAACGGCCGTGCCGCGCGTGACCTGGAGGAAGCCGATCAGCGCAAGGATGAGGACGACCGTGATCAGCGTCCATCGCCCGATACGGCCGAGCGTCGACCTGACACGGCGGATCAGCGCCCCGCGGGCAGGCTCACGCATGCCTGGCAGGATACCTTGCCGAAGCG
>CAYUPN010000034.1:0-38254 GCA_964446605.1 uncultured Bifidobacteriaceae bacterium
CGACCGGCCATCGCGGCGCGCGCGACGCCGCACGATCGGTACTGTCGCAGCTCCCCCGGGCTCGCGCGCTCTCCCTGGTCGACCTCGAAGGCGATGAGGTCGAGCGTGCCTGGATTGCCGGTGCGCTGGCGATCTGGAGAGCTCTGTAGCCGGCAGCTGGTGGCGGGCGTGAAGCGCGGCATCGAAACCCGACCAGAACGCTCCCATTTGCGACTACCCGGACAAGGGGAGTATCGTGGATTCGTGCGGGCAGCCGACATGCGACCGGGACGGCAGCGCACGGCTCGGAGCCGTGCCGGATCCGCTGCCCGTGTCGTCTGGCGCGCGCTTGCCGTCGCGGCAACGGTTTCCGCGGCTGCGCTGATCCTCCTTCACATCTGGATCTTCTGGGGACAACTCGTCAGCGGGCGGCTGGTGGATCCGGTCGTCGCGCTGAAGTGGATCGGCTCCGGCGCGCTCTTCACCGCGCTGATCCTGCTCCGCCGTTCGGGGATCCCGCTCTTCTGGGGGCGCAAGGCCTTCGTCGTCTGGCTCCTCGTCGCGCTGCTGCACGTCGGACCGGCGAGCCCGGCGCCGACGGGAGACGCTGCCGCGGACGCGCACGCGGAGATGGTCTTCGTCCTCCCGCTCGTCGCGCCGTTCACCCTGCTGGGCCTCGGCCTGCTGCTCCTGGCGTGGTTGCGCCGGTCGGCCCCCACGAGGCGGCGGGCGTGGACCGAGCCCGACGCGCCCGCGTTCCGGCCCACCTTCGTCTTCTGTCAACCGCTCGCGCCACGCGCGCCTCCGCTCTTCATCTGATCCGGTAACTGTTCCCCGCTCCGGCGGTGCTCACGCACAGGCCGGAGCCGTGCCGTACGGTGCTCGGCTGCGCCGCGCCTCATCAGGACGCGCACGGGCCTGCGAATCCGCACGGTGCGTGGCCGCGATCCCGGGCCGGCTGCCGGCCCCGATGAGAGAGAGGATCCGCATGGAGGCCCCGACCCTCCTGCTGTACGGAGTGAACCACCGCAGTGCCGGCGTGGCCGAGCGCGAGTCGCTGGCCCTGTCGCGCGAGGAATGCGCCCGCGTGCTGGCGGCGACGGTCCGACCCGGCGGAGACGAGGAGGCGCTCGTCCTGTCGACGTGCAACCGCACCGAGTGTTATCTCGTCACGCCGGATCCGGAGGCCGCCGCCACGCGTCTGCGCGAGGCGTTCGTGGCCGAGCGAGGCGCGGACCTCATGGCGCCCGGTCCGCATTGCTATCCCGCCCGCGGCACCGCGGCCGCCCGCCATCTCTTCCGCGTCGCCACGGGGCTCGACTCGATGATCCTCGGCGACACGCAGGTGCTGGGCCAGGTGCGCGGCGCCCTCCAGCTCGCGCGCGAGGCGGGAACGGCGGGCCGGTTTCTCGAGCGCCTGCTCGCCGGCGCGCTCCGGACCGGAAAGCGGGCGCGCCGCGAGACGGCGATTGGCGCCGGCGCCTCGTCGGTAGGCGCGGCCGCTGTCGAAATGCTCCGGCGGGAGCTCGGCACGCTCGAGCGCCGCTGCGTGCTCGTGGTCGGCGCCGGAAAGACGGGCCGGCTCATCGCGCGGCACCTGGCGGCGCAGGCCGCGGTGCAGGTGACGGTCGCCAACCGGACCGGCTCGGCGGCGGAGACGCTTGCCGCCGAGATCGGCGGGCAGATGCTGCCGCTCGAGGAACTGCGCCGCGGTCTGTTCGTCGCCGACGCGGTCATCACCGCGACCGCCGCCGATGTCCCGCTCGTGGACGCCGCGCTCGCGCGGACCGTGGCCGACGCGCGCCAGCGGCGGCCGCTCGTCATCGTCGACGTCGCGGTCCCGCGCAACGTCGCGCCAGACGTCGCGCTCGTCCCGGGCATCGTCCTGCGCGACATCGACTCGCTGCAGGGCGTCGTCGATCAGAACCTGTCGCGCCGGCTCGAGGCGGTACCGGACGTCGAGCGCATCGTCGAGGAGGAGTTGCGGCGGTTCGAGGCCTGGCGGCGGAGCCGGGCCGCGGCCCCGATCGTGCGCGAACTGCGCGAGCACTTCGAGCGCGTGCGCGCGGAGGAGCTCGCCCGCCTGCTCCGCGGCGCGAGCGACGATGAACGGCGGCGCGCCGAACGGCTGACACGCACGCTCGTCAACCGGCTGCTGCACGTGCCGACGGTCGCGCTCAAGTCGATCGACCCGGTGTCGGACACGGGCCGCGTCCGCCTGCAGACCGCACGCGACCTGTTCGCGCTCGGCCGCACGCCGGTCCGGCGGGGAGCGCCCCATGCACGCTGAGACGTCGTCGGCCGGATCGCGTGTGGTCCGCAACGGTGCCGGCGGGGCGATGACGGCTCCCCTGTTCCTGCGTGCCTGCCGCAGCGAGCCCGTCGAGCGGACGCCGATCTGGATCATGCGGCAGGCCGGGCGGTACCTGCCCGAGTACCGCGCGCTGCGCCAGCGCGTCGACTTCCTCACCTGCTGCCGGACACCGGATCTCATCTGCGAGATCACGCTCCAGCCGCTGCGCCGCTTCGATTTCGACGCGGCCATCCTCTTCTCCGACATCCTGCTGCCGCTGCCCGGCATGGGCGTGGAGGTGGCGTTCAATCCCGGCCCGGTGCTCGCGCGCCCGGTCAGGACGGCGGCTGACGTCGCGGCGCTGCGCCCGGCCGATCCGCACGAGACGACGCCGGGTGCGATCGAGGCGGTGGGACTGCTGCGGCGGGCGCTCGCCCCGTCGACGCCGCTCATCGGCTTCGCCGGCGCGCCGTTCACGATCGCGACGTACCTGGTCGAGGGGGGCGGCTCGAAGCACTTCGCGGCGATCAAGACGCTGCTCTTCAGCGATCCGGCCACGGCGCACCGGCTGCTGGACGTCTGCACGGAGACGGCAGCCGCCTCGCTCGCCGCCCAGATCCGCGCCGGCGCGCAGGCCGCGATGGTGTTCGACAGCTGGGCGGGGCTGCTCGGCCCCGAGGACTACCGCGCGTTCGCGCTGCCGTACGTCCGCCGCGTGTTCGACGCCGCCGCACAGGCCGGCGCCGAAACGGGCGCCGACGTGCCCCTCATCTACTACGCCGGCCAGGGGGGCGGTCTGCTCGAGATCTGCCGCGACACCGGCGCGACGGTCGCCGGTGTGGACTGGCGGACGGATCTCGGGACGGCGCGTCGGCGGCTCGGCCCGTCGCTCGCCGTGCAGGGCAACCTGGATCCGGCCGTTCTGCTCGGTCCGCCCGACGTGATCCGTGCACGGGCCCGCCGCGTGCTCGAGTTGGCAGGGGCGCGCGGGCACGTCTTCAATCTCGGGCACGGCATCCTGCCCTCGACGCCGCCGGACCATGTCGGCGTGCTGATCGAGACCGTGCACGCCTTCGAGGGAGGGCACGCATGAGCGCGCCGGCACCAGCCATCGGGCTGGATCTCCTGCAGCGGTACGACCGGCCCGGGCCCCGTTACACGTCGTATCCGACGGCCGTGCAGTTCCACGACGGCTTCGACGAGCCGTCGTACCGCGCGCGCCTGGCCGCGGCCGCCGGCTCACGCGAGCCGCTGTCGCTGTACCTGCACCTCCCGTTCTGCGAGCAGCGGTGCACCTTCTGCGGCTGCATGGTCGTCATCACGCGCAAGCGCGAGGTCGCGGCCACGTACCTGCAGTACCTCCTGCGCGAGATCGCGATGCTGCGCGAGGCGCTCGGATCGTGCCGGCAGGTCGTGCAGTACCACTGGGGCGGCGGCACGCCGACCTATCTCGCGCCGGCCCAGATGGCGGCGCTGCACGAGGCCGTCCTCTCGGCGTTCGACATCGATGCCGAGGCCGAGGCCGGCATCGAAGTCGACCCGCGCGTGACGTCCACCGAGCAGCTGGAACTGCTGCGGGCGCTGGGCTTCAACCGGCTGTCGCTCGGCGTGCAGGACTTCGCGCCGGACGTCCAGCAGGCGATCAACCGCGTGCAGAGCGTGGAGTCCACGCGCGCGCTGTTCGATCGCGCCCGCTCGCTCGGGTTTCAGTCGATCAACATCGATCTGATTTACGGCCTGCCGCGGCAGAGTCCTTCGTCCTTCGCCGCCACCGTCGAGACCGTCACGGCGATGCGGCCCGACCGGGTCGCGCTCTACTCGTACGCACACGTCCCGTGGCTGCGGGGGAACCAGAAGGCGATTCCGCTGGCGGACCTGCCCGGTCCCGAACGGAAGCTCGAGCTGTTCGTCGACGCGATGAGCCGCTTCCTCGGGGCCGGATACACGCAGATCGGGATGGACCACTTCGCGCTCCCGTCGGACACGCTGGCGCAGGCCGCGGCCGCCGGCCGGCTCCACCGCAACTTCATGGGCTACACGACCCGCCCGGCGCCGGATCTGATCGGCGCCGGCGTGTCCGCCATCGGCGAGGTCGCCGGCGCCTTCGCGCAGAACGTCAAGAAGCTGTCGACGTACTACGCGGCGCTCGACGCCGGACGCTTCCCCGTCGAGCGCGGCTACGTGCTCGACGCGGACGACCACCTCCGCCGCGACGTGATCGCGGGCCTCATGTGCCGCTTCCGCGTCGACCGGGCCGGGATCGAGCGGCGGCACGGCATCGACTTCGACACGTACTTCCGCGAGGAGCTGACGGAGCTCGACGGCGCGCCCGCCGCCGACGGCCTCGTCACGCGCGATGCGGACGGCATCACCGTGACCGCGGCGGGACGCCTGCTCGTCCGCAATCTCGCGATGATCTTCGACCGTCACCTGCGCGAGCGTCAGCAATCCGGGCCCGCCTTCTCGAGAACGATCTGAACAATGGCCGCCAGTCCGACCACCGCCGTCCCCACGGGCGTGCTCCTGATGAATCTCGGCGGACCCGACACGATCGCGGACGTCGAGCCGTTCCTGATCAACCTGTTCTCGGACCGCGAGATCATCGAGCTGCCGGGCGGCCGCCTCCTCCAGCCGCTCTATGCGCGCCTCATCGCGCGCCGCCGCGGACCCGAGGTGCGCCACAACTACCAGCGCATCGGCGGCGGCTCCCCGCAGCTCCACCTGACGCGCGCACAGGCCGACGCGCTCGAAGCCCGGCTCAAGCGCGACGGCCGCTGCGTGCGCACGTTCATCGCGATGCGCTACTGGCACCCGACCACGGAGGAGGCGCTCGAGCAGATGGACGCCGCGGGCGTCGCGCGGGTCGTCACCCTGACGATGTATCCGCACTATTCCTGCGCGACGACCGGGTCGTCGGAGTCGGAGCTGCGGCGGCGGCTCGACACGCCCCGCTGGCGCAACCGGTTCCGGATCGACCGCATCGCCGCCTACTTCGACGAGCCGCTCTACATCGACGCGCTGGCGGACACCGTCCGGCGGGGGCTCGCCACCTGGCCGCCCGCTGCGCGCGATCAGGTCGTGCTGCTCTTCAGCGCGCACGGGCTGCCGAAGAAGTTCGTCGACCGCGGCGACCCGTACGTCGAGCACACGGAGATCACGCGCTCGCTGGTGCTGTCACGGCTGAAGGTGCCCAACCGCCACGAGCTGGCGTTCCAGTCGCGCACGGGGCCGGTGGAATGGATCGGGCCCGGCACCGAGGAGATGCTCGAGGCCCTCGGCGCGGACGGCGTGCGAGACGTGCTGGTGATCCCGATCTCGTTCGTCTCGGATCACATCGAGACGCTGTACGAGGTCGACATGCTCTTCGCCGACGCGGCGCGCGCTGCCGGCATCACGACATACCGCCGGACCGAGGCGCTCAATACGCATCCGCTCTTCATCGAGGCGCTCGCCCGGCTGGTCGAGCGGCAGCTCGGATGAACCGCGTCGCGGTGGTCGGGGGCGGATTGAGCGGGCTCGCGCTCGCTCACGCGATCGGCCGCACCGACCCCGTACTGCGCGAGCGCCTGGTCGTGCTCGAGCGCGAGCGGATCGCCGGCGGGCATCTGCGCACGGAGCGGATCGACGGGTTCCTCTGCGAGGCGGGTCCCGGCGGGCTGCTCGATTCGAGCGCGCCGACCCTGGACCTGATCGAGCGGCTCGGCCTGACCGCACGCATCGCGCCGGCCAGCGATGTGGCAAGGCGGCGCTACCTGCTCATCAACGGCGCCCTGCAACCCCTGCCGGCGTCGCCGCCGGCGCTGCTGCGTTCACCGCTGCTGTCCGCGGCCGGCAAGCTGCGCCTGCTGGCCGAGCCGCTCATCCCGCGCGGCGGGAGCGACGACGAGACGATCCATGCGTTCGTCGCGCGGCGCTTCGGGCGGCAGGCAGCGGATGTGCTGGCGGGCCCGTTCGCGACGGGCGTGTTCGCAGGGGATGCCCGGCAGCTCTCGATGCGTGCCTGCTTCCCCGCCATCTGCGACCTGGAGGCACGGCATGGCAGCCTGCTCCGCGCACTGGCGGCGCGGCGCCGCGCCGCACCCGGCGGATCGGAGCGGCGATGGCCCGGCCGGCAGTTCTCCTTCCGCGACGGCCTGGGCGAGCTCGCCATGGCACTCACCGCAGCACTCGGCCCCGCATTGAGGACGGGCGTCCAGGTGGAAGCGATCGAGCGGCGGGATGACGGCTGGGAGCTGCGCCTCGATTCGGGCGAGTCGCTGGACGCGGCCGCGGTGGTGCTGGCGTGCGGCGCCCGGACCACGGCCGCGCTCCTCCGCGACGTCGATGCGGCGCTCGCTCGCGAGATCGCCGGCATCGCGGAACCGCCGGTGGCCGTCGTGTGCCTGGGCTATGAGGCCGCGGCCGTGGCGCGGCCGCTCGACGGCTTCGGCTTTCTGGTCGCGAACGGCGAGCGGATCGGGATCCTCGGCGCCCTGTGGGATTCGACGATCTATCCCGGGCGTGCGCCGGAGGGGCATGTGCTGGTGCGCGTCCTGATCGGCGGCCAGTCGAATCCGGATGCGGCCGTGCTGCCCGACGAGGCCCTCGTGGGCCGGGCGCACGAGGCGCTGCGCGCGGTGATGCCGGTCACCCGCGCCGCCGTGCTCGCCCGCGTGTACCGGCACGCGCCGGGCATCCCGCAGTACGCGCCCGGACATCTCGCGCGCCTCGGGCGGATTGCGGAGCGCCTGACGCACCACCCCGGCCTCGTCCTCGCCGGCAACGCCTGGCGCGGCGTCTCGATGCCGCACTGCATCGAGGACGCCGCGGCGATGGCGCCGCAGGTGGCCGCCGCGGCGGCGCGCGGCGCCGCGGCTCAGTACGTCAGCCCGAATCCGTAGGGAAAGAGCGGGTCGTACGACGCGTCGCCGACGTTGATCGGCAGCTGCGCGTCGGACTTCGGCCACGACATCGGGAGCTTGCCGGTCGGCGCGTGGTCGCCGAACAGCACATCGGCGACGCCCAGGCCCTCGGTCCCCGGCAGCCAGGCCGCGACGAACGCGTCGGCCTGCGACAGCACGTCGTTGACGATCAGCGGGCGGCCCGACAGCAGCACCACGACGACCGGCACGCCCGTGGCCTTGACCGTCTTCACGAGCGCCACGTCGGCCGCCGGCAGATCGAGGTCGCGGCGGTCACCGAAGAACTCGGCATACGGCGGCTCGCCGATGACGACGACCGCGACGTCGGCGCCGGCGGCGCCGCTGCCGTCGGCCGAGTACGTCACCGCCGTCCCCCGGCGGGCACTCTGCTCGATGGCCGCGCGCAGCGTCGTCCCGACCGTCAGGGCGCCGCGCTGGCCCTGCCACTGGATGGTCCAGCCGCCGCACTGCACGCCGAGGTCGTCGGCCGCGGCGCCGGCGACGTGAATCCGCTCGAGGCCGGGTCGGAACGGCAGCGTGCCGCGCTCGTTCTTCAGCAGCACCAGCGACTCGCGCACGGCCCGGCGCGCGACCGCGCGGTGCGCCGCCGAGCCGACGCTCTCGAGCAGCGCCGGGTCCGCGCGGGGCGACCAGTCCTTCTCCATCAGGCCCATCGCGACCTTCACCCGCAGGATGCGCGTGACCGCATCGTCGATGCGGGTCATCGGCACGCGGCCGTTCTCGACGAGCCCCTTCAACGTCGTGATGAACTCGCGGTACGCCTGCGGCACCATCACCATGTCCATCCCGGCGTTGATCGCGCGCTCGATCTGCGCGGCGCGGTCGCCCGGCAGCTGGTCGAGGGCGTTGTAGTCCGAGATCAGGAAACCCTCGAAGCCCAGCTCCGTCTTCAGCACGTCGGTGAGCCAGTACCTGCTGCCCGACATCTTCTCGCCGTTCCAGCTGCTGTACGACGGCATGATCGTGACCACGCCGGCGCGGATGGCGTCGATGTAGGGCGCCAGGTGGATGCGCCGGACGTCGGCCTCGGGAATCGTCATGTCGCCCTGGTCGAGCGGAAAGCGGCCGCCGGGCTGTTCGCGGTTCGGCATGCCGGTCCCGAACGCCGTGCCGCCGTCGCCAACGAAGTGTTTCGCGCAGGCGGCCACGCTGACGGGCGAGCGCAGATCGTCCCCCTGCAGTCCGCGCACCGCCGCCTCGCCCAATTCGGCGACGAGCTGCGGATCCTCCCCGAAGCCTTCGTACGTGCGGCCCCAGCGCTCGTCGCGCGGCACCGCGACGCACGGCGCGAACGCCCAGTTGATGCCGGTGGCGCGCACCTCCTTCGCGGTGATCCGGCCGACCTCCTCCACCAGCTTCGGATCGCGCGTGGCGCCGAGCGCGATGTTGTGGGGGAAGATCACGGTGCCGATCACGTTGTTGTGGCCGTGGACGGCATCCACGCCGTAGAGCAGCGGAATGCGCAGGCGGGTCTTCAGCGCCTGCGCCTGCAGCGACTCGTACATCGCCGTCCAGTTCTCGATCGTGTTGGTGACCGGATCGGAGTTGCCGCCGCTCAGCACCGACCCCACGAAGAGCGTCGCGACGTCGGAGGGGTCCTTCAGGAACTCCTGATCGGGCTGCGTCATCTGCCCGATCTTCTCGTCGAGTGTCATCGACGCCAGCACTGGCCGCACCTGTGCGTCGAAGGCCGCCAGACGGGCCTGGGCGGGCGGGGCGGCCTGACGTCCATGCGCGGTCACCGCCAGGATCAGCAGGCCGAGCACGACCAGGAGCGACGCAGCACGAGCAGTCATCAGGTGTCCTCCGCGAAGCGTGGTATCCGGGCTGACGTGGGCTGGCCGCGGGCACCGGCCCGTCGGCCGCGTATTATGCCCTGCTGAGCCGGATCAGGGCGAACGGACGGGCTGCCCGGGGGGTCACTTGCGGGGACCGCAGCAGCTCCCGACAATCGGCGCGTGCAGAGGCTCGGCGCGCGTCCGGTGCGTTCCACACGGATGAGCTTGCGTCCGCTACGGCTGACTCGCGTTCCCCGCAATGACCTGCTAGAGTGCGTCCGGGAGTCCCGCCCAGGTGACGTCGCTCGACTGCGTGCTCGGTTCCCTCACCGGTCCGACGTGAAGTTCGCGGTTCCGAAGCCTCGGCCATCGCAGCGTGTTCTCTCGTCCGCGGATGCACCGTACGCGCGTCCGCACACGTCAGTACGCAGCCCGCGCAACGGGCTGCCGCAGCAAGGGAGTGGGCCGTGGGCCGACGACTGTTCGTAGGTAACCTCTCGTATCAGACGGATGAGCAGGAGCTGACCACCCTGTTCAGTCAGTATGGGTCGGTCGAGAGCGCGCAGGTGATCCGTGACATGGCCACGGGACGCGCGCGCGGGTTCGGCTTCGTGGAGATGGGCTCGGACGACGAAGCGCAGCAGGCGGCCAGCGCGCTGAACAACACCCAGTTCGGCGGCCGGACGATCGCGGTCAACGAGGCGCGGCCGCGTGAGGCGCGCGCCGGTGGTGGTGGTGGCGGCGGCCGTGGCGGCTTCGGCGGCGGTGGCGGACGCGGCTTCGGCGGCGGCCGGCGCGAGCCGCGCTGGTAACTCCCTTCAGCTCGACGCGCGCGGGCGGGCAAACCGCCCGCGTGCGTCCTCTCGTCCTTCCCTGCATGTCGCCGGCCAGCATGCCGGCGCTCCAGACCGCTACGGCAGCCGGGTCGACTGCCATGCGACGGCCTGCCAGCGCCCGTCGCGCTTCACGTACACCAGCGTGTACCGCAGCCGGACCGGGTCGGCCTGTCCCCGCATGGTCATCGACGCCGTGCCCGTCAGGATCGCCGTGTTGCCGTACAGCCTGACGGCCGGCGTGTCCCGCTCGATGGCGGCGTACTTCGTCGTCCCCTTGCGCAGGGTCTCGATGTAGGACGCCTTCGTGTCGACGGACGCGTTGCTGTGCGTGTACGTCAGGTCGTCGGCGAAGATCTCCTCGAGCGCGGCGAAATCGTCGTCGATCAGCGCCTTGATGCGGCGATCCTCGGCGGCACGCACGGCAGCTTCCCCGGCGCTCTGTGCCCGAGCCCCCGGCACGGCGACGAGCGTCAACGCCGCCGCGATCAGCAGAGCACAACCTGTCGCAATCACACGGTCCTCCTCGCGGGCCGGAACCGGACGCGGTCACGACCGCGGTTCCGCCGGCCCATGCACTGCGGATTGTAAGCGCTCGCGCCCGCCTCGCGCGACCCGCTCGCACGGGCGCCGCTCGCCCGACTCCCGTGGCGAACACCGCCGGGCCCGAAGGCGTGCCGCCACAGGGCGTCGTTATCCGTTGACCGCCGGGAGACAGACAGCGTACGCTCGTGCTTGCATGGATCGGTACGCAGGCATTCCTCCTCTCCCTGACCGTATTCACCGCCTTCGCGAGCTCGCCCTGGATATCTGGTGGAGCTGGAATCGCCCTGCGCGCCGCGTGTTCCGGACGCTGGACTATCCGCTCTGGCGGGCGACGGCGCACAACCCGGTGCGGATGCTGCGGGTCATTCCCCAGGCCGTTCTGGAGCGCGCCGCCGGCGACCCGAAATTCCTCGCCATCTACGACGCCGCCATCGCGGCGCTCGACGAGGTGCGCTCCGCCCGGAACACGTGGTGGGCGAAGACGATGAACGGGCTCGACCCGTCGCAGTCGATCGCGTACTTCTCGGCCGAGTTCGCGCTGCACCAGTCGCTGCCGATTTACGCGGGCGGCCTCGGCGTGCTCGCCGGCGATCACTGCAAGGAAGCCTCCGACCTCGGCGTGCCGCTCATCGGCGTCGGCTTCATGTACCCCCAGGGCTACTTCCACCAGCACCTCTCCGCCGAAGGGTGGCAGGAGGAGGTGTACGAGAAGCTGAACTGGGCCGACGCCCCCATCGAGCCGGCGCTGACGCCCGACGGCCAGCCGTGCGTCACGGCGGTGCCGCTCGGCGACCGGTCGGTGCTCGCGGCCGTCTGGCGCGTGCGCCTCGGACGGGTCACGCTCTATCTCCTCGACACGGATCTCGAGGAGAACGCTCCATGGGATCGCCAGCTCTCCGCGCGCCTCTACGGCGGCGACCGCGAGACCCGCGTGCAGCAGGAGATCATCCTCGGCATCGGCGGCGTCCGCGTCCTGCGGGCCGTGGGGCTGCAGCCGGCCGTGTATCACCTCAACGAAGGCCATGCCGCCTTCGTCGTCCTGCAGCGCATCCGCGACCTCATCGAGGCCGGCCAGAGCTTCGACGAGGCGCTCGAGGACGTGCGGCGGACGACGGTGTTCACGACGCACACGCCGGTGCCCGCGGGGCACGACGCGTTCCCGTTCCACATGGTCGAGAAGCATCTCGCGGGATGCTGGGGCACGCTCGGCGAGCACCGCGCGCGCTTCCTCGCGCTCGGCGAGTACGACAACGGCGGCGGCTCGCAGTTCAACATGACGGCGCTGGCCCTCCGCTCGTCGGGAGCGGTCAACGCGGTCAGCCGCCTGCACGGCGAGGTGACGCGCAGCATGTGGGCGCCGATCTGGCCCGGCACCGCGCCGGAGCAGGCGCCGGTGACCTCGCTGACCAACGGCGTCCACGCGCCCACCTGGGTGTCGCCGGACATGTCGGCGCTCTTCGATCGGCACCTGGGGCCCGACTGGCTCGAACACCATGACGAGCCCGCGTTCTGGGACCGCGTCCTCGAAATCCCCGACGAGGAGCTGTGGGCCGTGCGCACGTCGCTGCGCGCCTACCTGCTCGCGTTCGTCCGCGAGCGCGCGCGCCGGTTGTGGACCGAGGATCGCGTGAGCGCGACGCGCGTGCTGGCCGCCGGCTCGCTGCTCGAGAACCACACGCTCACGATCGGGTTCGCGCGCCGGTTCACGGGCTACAAGCGCCCCTCGCTCATCTTCCACAACCCCGATCGGCTCGCGCGCATCCTGAACGGACCGGGCCGGCCCGTCCAGATCATCTTCGCCGGCAAGGCGCACCCGGCCGACGATGTCGGCAAGCATCACCTGCAGGGGGTCTATCGCCGCGCGCTCGACCCGGCGTTTGCCGGGCGCGTCGCGTTCCTCGAGGACTACGACCTGCACGTCGCGCACTTCCTGGTGCAGGGCTGCGATATCTGGCTGAACAATCCGCGCAAGCCGCTCGAGGCGAGCGGCACGAGCGGAATGAAGGCCTGCATGAACGGCGTGCCGCAGGTCAGCATCGGCGACGGATGGTGGGCCGAGGGCTACAACGGGCACAATGGCTGGCTGATCGACGGACACGCGCCGGCGCACGACGAGGCCGCGGCCGACTACGCCGATGCCGAGGCGCTCTACCACCTGCTCGAGAACGAGATCGTCCCGGCGTTCTACGACCGTGACGACCAGGGGATCCCGCGCCGCTGGCTGGCGGTCGTCAAGGAAGCCATCCGCTCCGTCACGCCGATGTTCAGCACGCGCCGGATGGTGAAGGAGTACGTCGAGCGGATGTACGCGCCGGCCATGCGGCAGGGCGCCGCCCGCTAGCGTCCGACGCGGACGAGGGCCGGGATCCGCGGCCGCGCCGCCGATCCTGTAGGATCGATGCGATGTCCCGGAAATCCGTCGCCAGGTCCCGCTGCGCCCTCTGCGGCGCCAAGGACGTGTCCGAGCCGCGCGGTGAGGAGAAGTACTGCCGCGACTGCTGGGACAAGAAGATCGCCGTCGAAGAGATCGTCGCGCGCGAGTTCGCGCTGAAGCGGTACATCCGCGCGCACAGCGCCGAGAAGTACCTCGTCTATCACTCCACCATCAAGCGTCCCTGCGGTCAGCTCATCGTCGTCGACGACGGCTACGATCTGTTCCTGACCCTGGTGCTGTACCCGACGTTCGCCTGGGACGAGCCGGCGTACCACCTGGAGGGGGATCCCGAAGGGCGTACCTTCTCCGAGATTCTCGTCGACGTCATCGCCACCGAGGTGATCGAGCCCTGGGGCGGCGGCAAGTGGCACATGGAGATCGTCCGGTCCGTGAACCCGGAGCCGGAGGACTGGAACGGCGAGATGTGACCGCGGAGCGCCCGCTCACGCGGCGGGCGGCTGCTCGCCGGCGCTCCCCTGCGCACGGCTCGTGATCCGCTCGGCGAGCGGGCCGGCCACCGGCAACCGGAACGGCCCGCCGCGCGCGGCCTGCCACAGACACACCAGCCAGACGACCACCGCGGCCACCAGGACGAACTGGGCCAGCGCCTGCATCACGTAGAACGCGGCGCCGGAGACGATGAGCGCGGCGAAGCTGCCGACCCAGAGCGTCGCCCAGGCCAGGCACGCCGTGCCGAACGTCAGGATCGACTGCATGGCGTGGAGGCGGACGGCGGGCCGCTCCGCCTCCACGAACCAGACAATCAGCCCGCTGACCCATCCGCCGAGATAGGCCAGCACGGCCGCGACGCGCGGGTCGGGCCCCAGCGGGGCGGCCACCTCACCGCACCTCGAACTGAATCGTCCGGCTCACCGGCGGCTCGTTGCCGGCGCGGGACTTCGCCTCGACCGTCAGGAGATAGATGCCGGGCGCGAAGTCCTTCAGCTGGATGCGGGCCTGGTGCCCGTAGCCGCCGGGCTTGCCCTGCAGCTCGCTGCTCGACCGCTCCTCGCTGGTCGTGAACACGTTCCGCCCGTCCTCGCTCACGACGGTCGTGGTGATGTCGACCGTGTGGGGGTTGCGGACGTCGTTGTCGTAGACCTCGGCGTAGACGGCCAGCTCGTCTCCCCGCGGAAACAGGCGCGATGCGGCCGGGGGCGCCGGCAGCACACCACGGAGCGCCTCGTCCTGCTTCACCGTGGAGATCAGGGTGCCGGCGGCCGAGGCGACCACGATACCGCTCACCGCCAGCTTCTCCTTCGTGAAGTCCGGTACGTCGAGGTCGTAGTTCACCGATCCGACGTGTCCCGTCCCGCTCTCGCGGGCGGCCACACGCAGCTGATACCGGCCGGGGGGCACCTGGAGACGCGTGCTCACGCGCACGCCCGTCTGGACGAAGCGCTGGTGGTTCTCCGGCTTGAGCGCGAAGTTCACGACGCTGCGGTCGCCGCCGCGGATGCGTCCCTGCGCGTCGATGGCGATCGTCGACACCTCGAAGTCGGAAACGAGCCGGTCATCCTTCCGCTCGAAGCCGAAGTCGTTGCCGGCCGCTTCGATGGTGACCGAGACGTCGGTGTTCTTGTCGGCCCCCTTGAACGGCGCGGCGAACACGCTGAGGGTCATGCCCGGCAGCGCGACCGGACTGTCCAGCGCCTCGCGCACCTCGGGCGACGTCTGGTCCGTTTCGGGCGTCTTCGGCGGGGCCGGCGGCTTGCCGCGCGGCGCCGTGTAGCCGCGGCGCGCCCGCACGTCGAGACCCGGGCGCTTCACCCGCACCTGGATGCGGCGGAAGCGGCCGTCGCGGCGATCGTTGGTCGGGTAATAGCCGAGGACGTAGTAGGCGCTGTTGTCCTTCACCACGCGGCTGAACGCGTTGCTGAAGTCGTTGCTGTCCACCGCGGCGAAGCCGCCGGTCTCCTCGGCGAGGCTGCGCAGGCTGTCCTGGGCCATCCGCAGCGAGCGCGTGAACGACTCCATGTTGAGGCCGAGCGAGTTGTCCTCGGGGAAGCCGCCCGAGACGTTGATCGACTCGTCGCCGAGGCTCGTGAGGCCGCGGGGATCGATCGAGTAGATGCTGACGTTCGACCGCGTGGCCGACGCGATCACGTCGCGCATCTTCTCCTGGACCGTCGACGAATCCCGCTTGAGGAAGTCGTAGTAGTTGTAGTCGATCCCCTCGCTGAAGAAGACGATCGCCTTGCGGCGCCCGCGGATGGAGCCCACCCAGTCCGAGATGCGGGCCAGGGCTTCGAGCGTGACCCGGGCGTCGTAGCCGCGCATCATGTCGTCGGGGTCCTCGATGCGGGTGAGCCGATCGTTCTCGCCGCGCGGGATCGCGCGCTGCCGCTGGTATTCCTCCAGCCGCGCCTCGGTCTCGGTGCGGAGCTTCTGGCCGATGAACCGGTCGACCGCCCGCAGGAGGAGCCGCTTGTTGCTGGTGAACTCCTGGGTCGCCTCGGTCTGGCCGCTGGTCGTGATCACGGCCGCCAGGTCGTTGTCGGCCATGTACTCGCTGATGAACCGCTCGGCGGCCTTCCTGACGAGCGGCGTCCGGAGCGCCCCGGTGTGCTTGTCGTCGAGGATGATCACGTACAGCCGCCCGTCGAACGGGCGGGCGTTGCTGATGACGTCGCGCTCGATGGGCGCCGTCGCCTGCAGCGGGCGCGGCTCGGCGCGCTCGATCGGGATGTTGACCGTGGTGAAGGCGGCGATTTCCTGGGGAACGCCGTCCTCGAGAACTTCGAAGTCGTCGGCCTGGAGGTCGTCGACGAAGTTGCCCTGTCGGTCGAAGACGGCCGCGTCGACCTCGACGTAGTTGATCTCGACCTTGAAGGTGACCTCAGACTCCTGCTCGGCGGGGGCGCCCGACTGGGCCTGGCGGGCGGGCACGCCGGTCGTGGCGAGGAGCGCGAACGCGAGCGCGAGTGCAGTGGTGCGGCTGATACGTCTCATGGCGTCAAGGAGTTGTCGCGTAGTCGCTGGCAATCCGAAATTATCGCATGGGACCCCGGCCATTCGCCTCGCGCAACCCGTCGTACTAGACGACGGATCCGCCGGGACGGCCGGTTCCAGACCCGTGGTCGGCCGGCGGCGTCCAATCCGGTGAGCCCGCAGGCCGGGCGTATACTGAATCCCTATGGCCCTCGACGTCGCCGCGGTGCAGGCGGCACTTCGCCAGGACGGCCTCGACGGCTGGCTGCTCTACGACTTCCACGGATCGAATCCCATCGCGCGATCCGTCGCCGGCGTGAACGGCCGCCAGATGACCACCCGGCGCTGGTACTGCCTGATCCCGGCAGAGGGCCCGCCGCGCAAACTGGTGCACGCGATCGAACCGGCCACCCTCGAGCACCTGCCCGGCGACACGCGTCGCTACGCCGGGCACGAGGCGCTCGCCAGCGGACTGGACGCCCTGCTCGCCGGGATGCGGCGCGTGGCCATGGAGTACTCCCCCGGCAACGCCATCCCGTACGTCGCGCGGGTCGATGCCGGCACGATCGAGTCGGTGCGCGAGCGCGGCGTCGACGTCGTCTCGTCGGGCGATCTGGTGCAGCGCTTCGAGGCCTGCTGGAGTCCCGAGGCGCTCGAGACCCATCTGACCGCGTCGGCGGCGCTTTACCGGGTGAAGGACCGGGCCTTCGCGGCCATCGCGGACGCGGTCCGCAGCGGGACGCCGATCACCGAGTACGACATCCAGCAGCAGATGGCCGGGTGGATGCGGGCCGAAGGGCTGATCTCGAGCGACTTGCCGGTGGTGGCCGCGATGGAGAACGCCGGCAACCCGCATTACCAGCCGGCGCCGGAGCGCAGCCGCCGCATCGGGCGCAACGAACTGGTCCTGCTCGATCTCTGGGGCAAGCTCGAGCGGCCCGGGGCAGTCTACGCCGATATCACCTGGGTGGGGTTCACCGGCACGGACGTGCCGGCCGGGCAGGAGGCGGCGTTCGCCGCGGTGGCCGCCGCGCGGAACGCGGCGCTGGCGCTCGCCCGCGACGCCGCCCGCAACGGCCGCGAGCTGCGGGGCTGGCAGGTGGACCGGGCGGCGCGGGCCGTGCTGATCGAACGCGGGTTCGGCGGACAGGTCCTGCACCGGACGGGACACAGCCTGGGCCAGGAGGTCCATGGCAACGGCGTCCACATGGACGACTACGAGACGCATGACGACCGGCGGCTGCTGCCGGGCACCGGGTTCACGATCGAGCCGGGGGTCTACTTCCCGGAGTTCGGCGTGCGATCCGAAATCAACGTCTACGTCGATCAGGACGACGCGCGGGCGACCGGCCCGCTGCAGGAGCGAATCGTCGCGCTGCGTTAGTGGCGGCGGGCGTGCGCGCCCGCCCCGGAGGAAGCGATGCCTACGCGGAAGACCACAGCCTTCTATACCGTGCTCATCGCCGTCGCCTCGCTGGCGGTCGGAATGGTAATCGCGTCGCGGCTCGACCTGTCCCCGACCTCGGACGCCCAGACCTTCGCCGTACCGCCGGCCAACTCGGCGCCGATCACGGGCCCGCTCGACGCGACGACCTTCCGCAGCATCGCCCGGACCGTCTCGCCGTCGGTCGTGAACATCCGGACCGAGTCGCTGCAGCGGGGGCAGGAGCTCACGGAGTTCTTCGGCGGCGGCGGAGACGACCTGTTCCGCCGCTTCTTCGGTCAGCCGCGCGACCCGGGCCGCGCCCGGCCCATGGTCGCCGCCGGCACCGGCTTCATCATCAGCAAGGACGGCCTGATCCTCACGAACAACCACGTCGTCGAGGACGCCGACAAGGTCGAGGTCTCGCTCTACGGCGAGGACGACGACGTCCGCTACCCCGCGCGGGTGGTCGGGCGCGATCCGCTGACCGACAGCGCGCTCATCGAGCTCACCGAGCGGCCCGATCACGAGCTGCCGGAGGCGCGCTTCGGCGACTCCTCGCAGGTGCAGCCCGGGGACTGGGTGATGGCCATCGGCAATCCGTTCGGGCTCGCCCATACGGTCAGCGTCGGCGTGGTGAGCGCGCTCGAGCGCCCGTTCGAGGTGGCCGACCGGCGCTGGCTCAACATGATTCAGACTGACGCGGCGATCAACCCGGGCAACTCCGGCGGGCCGCTGCTCAACCTCCGCGGCGAGGTCGTCGGCATGAACACGGCGATCTACGCCGACTCGCGGCAGTCGGGGAACATCGGGATCGGCTTCGCGGTGCCCATCAACGACGTGCGGACCCTGCTGCCCCAGCTGCGGGGCGGGAAGGTCACGCGCGGAATGATCGGCGTCCAGATCCAGCCCGTGCCGCGCGACGCGCTCGAGGAGTTCGGCCTCGACGAACGCACGGGGGCCCTGGTCGTCGCCGTCAGCCGGGGCGGTCCGGCGGCGAAGGCCGGCGTGGAGCCGGGCGACGTGATTCTCGAGGTCAACGGCAAGCCCGTGGCGTCGAACGACGAGCTCGTGCGGCTGGTGATGGCCCTGAAGCCGGGCACGACGGTCCCGATGAGGGTCGTGCGCGACCGCAAGCCCATGACCCTCAACATCACCGTCGACGAGCTGAACCTCGAGGCCGAGAGCGGGCGCGCGCGCGCCGGCCGCGGCGGCTCCGGCGCCGACGAAACGGCCGGCTTCGGCATGTCGCTCGGCACCCTGACGGCGGAGCGCGCCCGGCAACTGGGCGTGCCGGCCGGCACGACGGGCGCGGTCGTCATGGACATCGAACCGAGCGGCACGGCCGCCCGCGGAGGGCTGCAGCGCGGCGACGTCATCCTCGAGGTGAACCGCACGAAGGTGTCGTCGGCCGCCGAGGCCAGCCGGGAGCTGCAGGGCATCCGGTCCGGCGGCATCGCCATGCTGCTCGTCTGGCGGCAGAACCAGGAGCTCTTCCTGACGGTCCGCAAGGAGTAGGCCCCGCACGCCGGGACCGGCTCGGCACTGGACAGGGTGGCCGTTGCCCGCGGGAGCATTGCCCGCGGGCGTCGGCCGCCCCTGTTTGAAGTCCCGCCCGCAGATCAAGTACAACTGAGCCCTTATGAGCACCGCAGCGTCGCTCGAACGCGAGGTCAAACTCCGGTTCGGTTCGGTCGACGAAGCCCGGCAGGCGGTTCTGGCGACGGGCGCCACCCCCCTCCGCTGCCGTCGCCTCCAGGAGGACGCGCTGCTCGACGACGACGCAGAATCGCTGCGCAGGCGCCGCTGTGTGCTGCGCGTGCGCGTGGAGTCGGGCCGCAGCCTGGTGACGTTCAAGGGCCCCGTGCAGAACTCGCCGATGAAGGTGCGCGAGGAGATTGAAACCGTCGTCGGGGACGGCGAGACGATGCTCCGCTGCCTGGAGGCCCTGGGCTACCACGTCTGGTTCCGGTATCAGAAGTACCGGGAGGAGTACGCCCTGAACGACGTCGTGGTCGCCATCGACGAGACGCCGATCGGCGTCATCGTCGAAGTCGAAGGAGGCGAGCAGGGCATCCTCGACATGGCCGCCGCGCTCGGCCGCACACCCGACGACTTCGTGCTCGATTCGTACCGTTCGCTGTTCATGGCCCATCGCCGCGCACACGGCCTGCCGGCCACGGACATGCTCTTCGACGAGGCATAGGCCGTTTCTCCCCTGCCGACCGGCGCGCTGGTGCTCACGGCCGGGCTCGGCACGCGCCTGCGACCGCTGACGCGCCGTCGCGCGAAGCCGGCGCTGCCGGTCGCCGGCACACCGCTCGTCGAACGCATCGCGATCTGGCTGCGGAGCCGCGGAATCGGGCGCCTGCTGCTGAACCTGCACTACCGCCCCGACACCGTGACGGCCGTCATGGGGGACGGCTCGCGGCTGGGCGTCGAGGTGCGCTACTCGTGGGAGATGCCGCTGCTCGGATCGGGCGGCGGCCCGCGACGGGCCTTCAGCCTGGTATCCGACGCGCGTCTGTGGCTGGTGAACGGCGACACGCTGGCCGATATCGATCTCGACGCGCTGGCGCGCGAGCACACGGCACGCGGCGCGCTGGTCACGCTGGCGCTCGTCCCGAACCCCGCCCCGGATCGCTACGGCGGCGTGCTCGTCGACGATGACGGTGCGATCACGGGGTTCGTGCCTCGCGGCACGGCGGGCCGGACCTGGCACTTCGCAGGAATCCAGCTTGCGGAGCGCGCGGCCTTTGCCGGCCTCGAGGACGGCGTGCCCGCGCGGAGCATCGGCGGCCTCTACTCCGACCTGATGGCCGCGCGTCCCGGGTCGGTTCGCGGGTTCCGGTCGGACGCACCGTTTCTCGACATCGGCACGCCGCGCGAGTATCTGGACACCAGTCTCGCGCTCGCCGGGGCCCGCGTGGTCGCCGGGCCGGGGGTCGAGATCGCGCCGACGGCCACCGTCGACCGCTGCGTACTGCTCGACGGCGCGCGGGTCGAAGCCGGCGCCCGCCTGCGCGGCGTGGTCGTCGAAGAGGGAACCAGCGTGCCGGGCGGCTTCGAGGCCGCCGAATGCGTGCTGCTGCCATCGGACGCCGGCGGGCCGCCCGTCGCCGTGGCATTCGACGGCGGCATGTCCGAACCCGATCTGTCATGACGAAGCGAGCCACGGCCGCCCTGCCCGACCGCGTGCAGGAATACCTCAGGAGGAGCGGGCTGGAAGCCCGCGCCATCACCGTCCATCCCCTCACCGGCGATGCATCGGACCGCCGCTACTTCCGCGTGCTGCGGCGCACCGAACCACCGGTGGTCATCGCCCTGCACGCCGGGCCGTTCGACGCCGAGACGCTCCCGTTCGTGCAGGTGGCGCGGCTCCTGGCGGCGATGCCGCTGCCGATCCCGAAGATCCTCGACCGGGCCGGCGATCTCGGCATCCTGCTCGTCGAAGACCTCGGAGACGTCACGCTGCAGGCCCACGTCGGCGCCGCGCCGGCCGCCCAGCACAACCGGCTCTATCGCGAGGCGGTCGCGCTCATCGACGTCCTCCAGTCCCGGGGAGCGGAGCTGGCGTCGCCCGAGTACCCGCCGTACTCGATTGCGTTCGACGTCGAGAAGCTCCTCTGGGAGCTCGAGTTCTTCACGAAGCACTTCCTCGAGGCCTATCGCGGCGCCTGCATCCAGCCGGCCGCGCGCGAGGCGCTGGGGACGGAGTGGCGGACGCTCGCGGAGGAGCTCGCCGCGGAGCCGCGCGTGCTCTGCCACCGCGACTACCACAGCCGCAACCTGATGCTCCATGAGGAGGAGCTCTACGTGATCGACTTCCAGGATGCGCGGCTCGGTCCCGACACCTACGACCTGGTGTCGCTCCTGCGCGACTCCTATGTCGACCTGGCCGAGGAGACGGTCGAGGAGCTGATCGACTACTTCATCGCGCTGAAGCGCCCGCGGGGAGCGGATCGGCACGCCCAGCGGGCCTGGGAGGAGGACCTCCGGCGGCGGTTCGACGTGATGGCGCTCCAGCGCAACCTGAAGGCGCTTGGCACCTTCGGGTACCAGACGGTCGCGCGGGGCAACAGCGTCTACATCCAGTACATTCCGCGCACCATCCGGCACGTCGCCTCGAACCTCGCCAGGCGCGACGGCACGTTCGGACGGCTGCGGGAGCTGCTCGCCCCCCACATCGAGGAACTGCGCTAGGCCGGGCGCGCCGGTCTCCCCCCGGGCGGGCCGGCGCCGCACTTCAGGTACACTAGATCGTTGCGCTGCCCCCCGGGCGCGGGACATCCCATGCAGTTCGGCATCTCCACGCATCTCTATCACGGCGATCGGCTGGACCGCGACCACCTGGTGGAGATCGCGGCGCACGGCTTCGAGGCGGTCGAGGTCTTCGCCACACGGACGCACGTCGACTATCACGACGCCGGCGCGCTGGCCGACCTGCGGGCCCACCTGGCGGACACCGGCCTGCGCGCGCACTCCGTGCACGCGCCGATTGCCGAGGGGCTGCGCGGCGGCGTCTGGGGTGCGGCCCTCTCGCTGGCGACGGCCGACGAGCCCGCGCGGCAGGTTGCCGTGGACGAGACGCGGGCGGCGCTGCGCGCCGCCGCCGCGCTGGAGGCCGGCATCGTCGTCGTCCACCTGGGCGTGCCGCTGGCGCAGGGCCCGGACAGCCGGGACAACCGGCTGGATGCCGCCCGCCGGAGCCTCGAGACGCTCGGCGAGGATGCGGCGTCGCTGCGCGTCCGGCTCGCACTCGAGGTCATCCCGAACCCGATCTCCGAGGCCGAAGCCCTCGTGCGGTTCATCGAGGAGGACCTCGACGCCGACGACGTCGGCATCTGCCTCGACTCGGGCCACGCCTTCATGATGGGGGACCTGATCGACGCGATTGAGGCCGTCTCGGGCCACCTGATCACGACGCACCTGCATGACAACCACCGCCGCAGCGACGACCACCTCGTGCCCTTCGAGGGAGGCATCGACTGGGCCGCCGCGGCCATGACGCTGCAGAAGGTCGGCTACGACGGCGCCTGGATGTTCGAGCTCGGCGCGGACGGGCCGCCACGGCGCGTCCTCGAGAAGGCGCAGGAGGCGCGACGCCGGTTGGAGGGTTTTCTGAAGTAGGGGCCAGGGGTCAGGGGCCAGGGGTCAGGGGCCAGGGGTCAGGGGCCAGGGGCCAGGGGCCAGGGGCCAGGGGCCAGGAGCCAGGGACCAGGGGTCAGTGACCAGACACTCCGGTACAGCAAGGTTTTGACTGGCCCCCGGCCCCTGATCCCTGCCCCCTGCACATACTCACGCATGACATACATCCAGGACATCGCACGCCACGAAGGACAGCAGGTCACGATCCACGGCTGGCTGTACAACCGCCGCTCGAGCGGGAAGATCCACTTTCTGCAGCTGCGCGACGGCACGGGATTCATCCAGGCGGTGATGTCGAAGGCGGCCGTCGGCGAAGAGGTCTTCCGGACGGCCGATCACCTGCCCCAGGAGTCGTCGCTGTCGGTCACGGGCACGGTCCGCGCCGACGCGCGGGCGCCGGGCGGCTACGAGATCGACGCGACCGGCCTGACCGTCCACCAGGTCGCGCAGGAGTATCCGATCACGCCCAAGGAGCACGGCGTCGACTACCTGCTCGACCGGCGGCACCTCTGGATCCGCTCGCCGCGGCAGCACGCGATTCTGCGCGTGCGCCACGAGGTGATCGACGCGGTCCGCGACTTCTTCAACAGCCGCGACTTCATCCTCCTGGACACGCCGGTCTTCACGCCGGCCGCCTGTGAGGGCACCACGAGCCTCTTTCCCGTCCAGTACTTCGAGGACACCACCGCCTATCTCACCCAGAGCGGCCAGCTGTACAACGAGGCGAACGCGATGGCGTTCGGCCGCGTGTACTGCTTCGGCCCGACCTTCCGCGCGGAGAAGTCGAAGACGCGCCGGCACCTGACCGAGTTCTGGATGGTCGAGCCCGAGATGGCGTACGCGACCCTGGACGACGTCATCGAGCTCGCCGAGGCGCTGGTCGTCTCGGTGGTCGAACGGGTGCTCGAGCGGCGGTCACGCGAGCTGAAGGTGCTCGAGCGCGACACGTCGAAGCTCGAAACCGTCAAGGCGCCGTTCCCGCGCCTGTCGTACGACGAGGCGGCGAAGCTCCTCGTCGACAAGGGACTGCCCTTCCAGCACGGCACCGATTTCGGCGGCACCGACGAGACCGTGCTCTCGGAGCAGTTCGATCGCCCCGTCTGCGTGCACCGCTATCCCGCCGCGGTCAAGGCGTTCTACATGAAGCCGGATCCGGATCAGCCGGACAAGGCGCTGGGCGTCGACGTGCTCGCGCCGGAAGGCTACGGCGAGATCATCGGCGGGGGCGAACGCCTCGCCGACTACGACCTGCTCGTGCAGCGCCTGGAGGAACACCAGCTTCCGCGCGAGGCGTTCGAGTGGTATCTGGACCTCAGGAAGTACGGATCGGTGCCGCACGGCGGATTCGGCATGGGCATCGAGCGCGTCGTCGCCTGGCTCTGCGGGCTCGAGCACGTCCGCGAGACGATTCCGTACCCCCGGATGCTCTACCGGCTGTATCCGTGATGAAGCCCGTGAAAATCGGCATGGTCTCGCTCGGCTGCCCCAAGAACCTCGTCGACTCCGAGGTGATGCTCGGGCTGGCCGCCGAGGCGGGACACACCGTCACGGCGGACGCGGCCGAGGCCGAGGTGCTCGTCGTCAACACCTGCGCGTTCATCGACCGTGCGAAGCAGGAGTCGATCGACGCCATCCTCGAGATGGCGCGGCTCAAGCAGACCGGCGCCTGCCGCCGCCTCGTCGTCACGGGCTGCCTGGCGGAACGGTATCGCGACGAGCTGGCGGCGCAGATCCCCGAGATCGACGCTCTGCTCGGCACGGGGGAGGTCCCGGCGATCGTCGCCGCCCTCGAAGGGCGCGCGGAACCGGCGACGGTCGCGCCGGGAGCCGGGGCCGCACCGGCAACCCTGTACCGCAAGCGGCCGGGTCATGCGCCGCTCGGGGGACGCACGGCGCTGCCGACCTACATCTACGATGCGGCAACCCCGCGCCGGCTCGCCACGCCGCGGCACTACGCGTACGTGAAGGTCGCGGAAGGGTGCGATTACCGCTGTGCGTTCTGCATCATCCCGCGCCTGCGCGGGGCATACCGCAGCCGGCCGGCGGACGAGATCGTGCGTGAAGCCGAGGCGTTGGCGGCGCAGGGCGTCCGCGAGCTGCTGCTCATCAGCCAGGACACGACCTTCTACGGCAACGACCGGGGAGAGCGCGGCGCGCTGGCGGCGCTGCTGCGGCGCCTGGACCGGGTCGACGGGCTCGAGTGGATCCGGCTCCTGTACCTCTACCCCACCACGGTGGACGCCTCGCTCATCGACGCGATGTCGGCGTCGGAGAAGGTCTGCCGGTACATCGACCTGCCGCTGCAGCATGCGTCGGACGCGGTCCTGCGCCGGATGGGGCGGCCGGGCACGCGCCGGAGCTACGAGACGCTGCTCGGGCACCTCCGGGACCGCATGCCGGACGTCGCCCTCCGGACCACGTTCATCGTCGGCTTTCCCGGCGAAACCGAGCGGGACGTCGACGAGCTGGAGCGCTTCATCGAGGCGGTCGGCTTCGACCACGTGGGGGTGTTCACCTACTCGCACGAGGACGGGACGCGCGCCGGGGAGTGGGACGACGATGTGCCGGCGGCCGAGAAGCGGCGCCGGCGGGATCGGCTGATGGCGCGGCAGCGGGCGCTCGTGGAGCGGACCCAGGCCGGCCGGGTCGGATCCCGGGTCCGGGTGATGGTCGACGGGCCGTCGCCGGAGCACGAGCTGGTCCTGCGCGGCCGGACCCCCGGGCAGGCGCCCGACATCGACCCGTTCGTCTACCTGACCGAGTGCGACCCGTCCGGCCTCGCCCCGGGGCAGGTGGTGGAGGCGGAAGTGGTGGGTGCCAGCGGCTATGATCTGCTGGCGCGTCCGTTGCTGTAGCCAGCCCCTGTGTGCTAGAATCAGTAGTTCGGATACGGCTGAACGCGCACGTCTGAGTGGGCAATTGGCCCACTTTTTCTTTTTGGGGGCCGGTGGCGTTGGGCCCGGGGATGGACGCACTCGCAGTGATCCGCGCGGCGGCTGAACGGGTCGCGACGGCCCACGGGCTCGAAATCTTCGACCTCGAGCTCACCCGCGAATCGCAGGGCTGGGTCGTCCGGGTGACGATCGATCGGCCCGGCCCGGCCTCTACCCCTGAAGAGAGCGTGAGCATCGAGGATTGCGCGATAGTGAGCCGCGAGCTCGGCACGATCCTCGACGTGGACGATCCGCTGGATCGATCCTATCTGCTCGAGGTGACGTCGCCAGGGCTGGATCGGCCCCTTCGCCACGAAGGAGACTTCCGCCGGTTCGCCGGGCGGCTGGCCAGCATCGTGGTCGGGGAGCCGCTCGAGGGCCAGTCCCATTTCGCCGGTCGGATCCGGAGCGTGGAGGACGGGCAGGTGATTCTGCTCATCGGCAAGCGGCAGCGGGAACGGCGAATCCCGCTCTCCGCGATCAAGCGCGCGCGGCTCGAGGTGGAGTTCTGATGCGCGCGTGACTCTCAGGGGCGTATGACTACGGTATGACCAGCCCGCTGCACCAACTGATCGATACGATCGCCAAGGAGAAGGGGATCGAGCCGTCGGTCATCATCTCGGCGATCGAAGACGCCGTCCTGGCGGCTTCGCGCAAGGCCTACAAGTCCAACGAGAACCTGAGGGCGCGCTTCAATCCGGAGTCGGGCCAGGTCGACCTGTTCGCGGTCAAGCAGATCGTCGAGAGCGTGACCGACCCGGCCGTCGAGGTCTCGCTGGCCGAAGCCCAGACGCTCTACGGCGACGAGGCCGAGGTCGACATGGAGATCGAGTTCCCCAAGCCGACCGACGTCCTGGGCCGCATCGCCGCGCAGACCGCCAAGCAGGTCATCTTCCAGAAGGTCCGCGAGGCCGAACGCGAGAACATCTACGCGGAGTACGCGGACCGCGTCGGCGAGGTCGTCCACGGCACCGTCAAGCGCTTCGAGACCGGCGACATGATCGTCGAGATCGGGAACCGGGTCGAAGCGGCGCTGCCCCGCAAGGAGCAGTCGCGCGCGGAGAGCTACAACCCGGGCGATCGCCTGCGCGCCGTCATCAAGGGCGTGAACCGGGCCGCCAAGGGACCGCAGATCGTGCTCTCGCGCACCGACCCGGCGCTCCTCATCAAGCTCTTCGAGCAGGAAGTGCCGGAGATCTACGACGGCACCGTGATGATCCGCGGCGCCGTGCGCGAGGCGGGCGATCGCGCGAAGGTGGCGGTCTACTCGCGCGAGCGGGACGTCGACCCGGTCGGCGCGTGCGTGGGCATGAAGGGCACGCGCGTCCAGGCGATCATCCGCGAACTGCGCGGCGAGAAGATCGACATCGTCGAGTACTCCGAGGACCCGGTCACGTTCGTCACGAACGCGCTCAGCCCGGCGCGCGTGCAGCGCGTCTCGATCGTCGACGACCGCGAGCGGGTGATGGAAGTCGTCGTCGAGGACAAGCAGCTGTCGCTCGCGATCGGGAAGAAGGGGCAGAACGTCCGCCTGGCCGCGAAGCTGACCGGCTGGCGGATCGACATCAAGAGCGAAGAGGAGAAGCGCCGCGAGATCGAGGCGCAGTTCGACCTGTCGCTCGGCGCGGCCGGCGAGCCGGCGCCGCTGCCGGACATCGTCTGGCCGGGCGAGGAGCCCGGCGCGGACGCGGAAGCGGGCGCGGTGGAGCCGGAGGGCAGCGCACAGGCCGCCGAGGAGACGGCGGCCGGCGCCGCCGAGCAGTCGGAACCGGAGATCGCGTCCGGGGGCGAAGCCGTCGCCGAGCAGGAAGCGGCGACCAGCGAGCCCGAATCGCGGTAAAGGTGCACGGCGTCGGGCCGTGTCCCGGGGGAGTTATCAGAGGTAACCGTTGGCAACTGTTCGGATTTACAAAGTCGCGGAGCTGCTGCAGACCACCAGCCAGGAAGTGATGGCGCTTCTCAAGCGCGATCACGGCATCGAGGTGAAGAGCGCCTCGAGCACCATCGAGGAGGTCGTCGGGCGGCAGTTCGTCGAGCGCATCGCGCGCCAGCGGGGGATCACTCTGCCCTCCGGCGACATGTTCGCCGACGGGGCCGCCGCCCGCCCGGGCGGCCGCCGGTCGGGCAGGAAGGGCGCGGCGCCGGAGCCGCCGAAGCCCGCGACACCGACGCTCGGTCCCCCGCGGCTCGTGAAGTCGGCGAAGGCCATCCACCAGGCGGAGCGGGCTGCGGCCGCCGCGGCTGCCGCCGAGGCCGAGGCCGAGGCGGACGTGGCGCTGGCAGACACGGAGATGCCGGCCGCGCCGCCGCCATCCGCGCCGCAGGTGCCGGAGCCCGCCGAGGTGACGGCGCCGGCTGGCGGCGCACAGCCGGCGGTCCAGCTCGAAGCCGTCGCCGAGGCACCGGCTGCGGCGGAAGCCGAAGCCACGGCCCCCGCCGAGCGCGCGCCCGAGCCTGACGTCGCGGAACCGACGGCGCCGCCGGCCGAGGAACCGGCCGCGGCTCCGGCGGCGGCCTCGACCCAGACGCCCCCGGCGGCCCGGCCCCAGCGGCGGGAGCCGGCACTGCCCCGGCCGATCGCGCATCAGCCGACCGGGCGTGTGGTGCCCCCGTCGCTTCGCCTCCGCATCGAGGATCCGAACGCTCCGCCACGGCCGGCTCCCCCGCCGCGGCCGGCACCTGCGCGTCCGTCGGCCCAGACCATCATGGGTCCGGCCTCGCGGACAGGCACGCCGACCGTGGCGCCGCCGCGGCCGGGACCGCCCCCGCCGCCGCGGCCGGCCTATCAGACCCCGCAGACGCTGGGCGGTCCGCGCCCGCTGCCGTCGCAGCCGGTGCGCCCGCAGGGACCGGGCATGGGCGCGCGTCCCGGCATGTCGCGGCCCGGGGGCCGGCCCGGCTATCGTCCGCCGCCGCGGTCGGGTCCGCGCCGGCAGCAGCCCCGTCCGGAGCGTCCGGCTCCGGTGCCGGCCGCACCGGTCCCCATCACGCGGTCCATTACGCTGGCTGAAGGCATGACGGTCAAGGACCTCGCCGACAAGCTCGACGTGCGGGTCAAGGACCTGCTGCGCAAGCTTCTCGAGCAGGGACGGATGATGACGATCAACTCCACGCTGGACGCGGAGACGGCCACGGCCGTCGCCCGCGAGTTCGGCGCGGACGTCCAGATGCGGACGTTCGAGGAGGAGATGATCGACGTCGAGACGACGGAGAGCCGTCCGGAGGACATGGTGCCCCGTGCGCCGGTCGTCACGGTCATGGGCCACGTCGATCACGGCAAGACGACGCTGCTCGACGCGATCCGCGAAGCGCGAGTCGCCGAGCGCGAGGCCGGCGGCATCACGCAGCACATCGGCGCGTACAACGTCCAGGTGGGCGACCGCAGCGTGGTGTTCCTCGACACGCCGGGTCACGAGGCGTTCACGATGATGCGCTCGCGCGGCGCGCGGGTCACCGACGTGGTCGTGCTCGTCGTGGCGGCCGACGACGGCGTGATGCCGCAGACGCGCGAGGCGATCAACCACGCGCGGGCGGCGAACGTCCCGATCGTCGTCGCGGTGAACAAGATCGACAAGCCGGGCGCCAACCCCGACAACGTCAAGCGCGAGTTGGCCGAGCTCGGCCTGGTGCCGGAGTCGTGGGGCGGCGACACGGTGACCGTGGAGGTCTCGGCGAAGAAGCGGCAGAACATCGACCTGCTGCTCGAGATGGTCCTGCTGTCCTCCGACATCCTGGAGCTCAAGGCCAACCCGAAGCGGCCGGCCATGGGCACGGTGCTCGAGGCGAAGCTGGATCGCGGCCGCGGCCCCGTCGCGACGGTGCTCGTGCAGGACGGCACGCTGCGCGTCGGCGACAACGTCATCGCGGGCTCGATCGTCGGCAAGGTCCGCGCGCTCGTGGACGACCGCGGGCGCCAGACGAAGTCGGCGGGCCCGGCGACGCCGGTCGAGGTACTCGGTCTCACGGGACTGCCCCAGCCCGGGGATACGTTCCAGTCGGTCGCCGATGCGGCCAAGGCCCGCCAGATCGCGCTCTTCCGCCAGGAGCAGGCGAAGGTCAAGGCGCTCGGCGCGCGGAGCTCGCGGCTCACGCTCGAGTCGCTGCGCGACGCGATCACCGAAGGGGGCGTCAAGGAGCTCCCGATCATCGTCAAGGCGGACGTGCAGGGCTCCGCGGAAGTGCTCGCCGAGTCGCTCCAGAAGCTCAGCGACGACAAGGTCAAGGTCAAGATCGTCCACTCGGGCGTCGGCGCGATCACGGAGTTCGACGTCCTGCTGGCCACGACGAGCAACGCGATCGTCATCGGGTTCAACGTGCGGCCCGACCGCAACGCCGCGGACGTCGCGGAGCGCGAGAAGGTCGACATCCGCCTCCACTCGGTCATCTACAACGTGACCGACGAGATCAAGAAGGCCATGGCCGGCCTGCTCGAGCCGACGTTCAAGGAGACGCGGCTCGGGACCGCCGAGGTGCGGGAGGTCTTCCGCGTGCCGAAGGTGGGCGCCATCGCGGGCTGCATGGTCACCGAGGGGCGGATCACGCGGGCGGGCGACGCCACCGCGCGCCTCCTGCGCGACAACGTCGTCGTGTTCGAGGGCCGGATCGCCTCGCTGCGCCGCTTCAAGGACGACGTCTCCGAGGTCAAGGCGGGGATGGAGTGCGGCATCGGCCTCGAGCGCTTCAACGACATCAAGGTCGGCGACGTCATCGAGGTCTTCGTCGTCGAGAAGGTCGCTCCCGCGGGCGTCTAGCGGGGGCACAGGGAGCAGGCAGGGCACCGGGCGATCCGCCCGGTGCCCGCTGCGCGATCGCCGGTTCGGGTCCTGCGGCGTGCAGGTGGCCAGTGCGCGGGCAATCCGCCATCCTGCGAGTCGGCAATCCGCAATGAATCCGCAATCCGACATCCGCAATCCATCAACAAGTCCGCAAACCGGCATCCGCAATCCGCAATGGTGATCGCGTTGCTGACGCTCGAGTGCCACCTGGCGGTTGCGCGATCGCTCAAGGACAAGCGCATGGTGCTCCGCAGCGTGAAGGATCGCGTGCGGCGGTTCAACGTCTCGGTGGCGGAGATCCGCTACCAGGACCTGTGGCAGCGGGCCGAGCTCGTGGCCATCACGGTCGCGGCGACGGAGGACGCGGCGCGGCGGGAACTGGACGCGGTCGCAGAGGCGATCGAACACGCGGAGCCGGGATTGATCACGCGGAGCGAGGTCGAGCTGCTGTGAGCCGGACGGAGCGACTGGGAGAGCAGATCCGGCAGGAGCTGAGCGCGCTGCTGGTGCGCGAGGTGCGCGATCCGGGCATCGGGTTCGTGACGCTGACGCGCGTCCGGGTGACCGAGGACCTCCTGCAGGCCCGGGTGTCGTACACGGCCCTGGGCGACGCCGACGAGCGGCGGCGGACCGCGCGCGCGCTCGACCGGGCGCTGCCGTTCCTGCGCCGCGCGCTCGGCGAGCGCCTGCGGCTGCGGCGGGTGCCGGAGCTGTCCTTCACGTACGACGAGTCCATCGGCCACCAGGCGAGGGTCGAGGAGCTGCTCGAGGAGATTCGCCGCGAGGACGCCCGGCGTGCCGCCGAGGTCCCGGGAGACGAGGACGCTGTTGCCGACAACCAGTCCGATGAGTGACGCGCGGCGCGAGGCCATTGCCGGCATTGCCGACGCCGTCCGTGCCCGCCGCCGGTTCGTGATCAGCTCGCACGTCCGTCCGGACGGCGATGCCATCGGATCGCAGCTCGCGATGGCGTTCGCGCTCGACGCCCTCGGCAAGGAGGTCGCGATCGTCAACCGCGATCCGGTGCCGGGTCCGCTGCGGGCGTTCCCCGGCACGGACCGGATCCAGGTGGCCGACCGGGTCGAGGGGGACTACGACGCCGCCATCATCATGGAGTGCGGCACGCTGGAACGCACCGGCGTGGCCGGGCTCGACCGGACGTTCGTCATCAACATCGACCACCACCAGGGGAACGCCGAGTACGGCGCCCTCAACTGGTTCGACGCCGGCGCCGCGGCCTGCGCGGAGATGGTGTTCGATCTCATCGTCGCGCTGGGCGTGCCGATTTCGCGCGAGATCGCCACGCACATCTACGTCGGCATCCTCACCGACACCGGCTCGTTCCACTACTCCGGCATCACCGCACGGACGTTCGACATCTGCCGCCAGCTGGTCGAGGCCGGCGTCGATCCGCCGACCGTCGCGCGCGCGGTGTTCGACAGCAACACGCTCGGCCGCCTGAAGCTGTTCGGCGCGGTGCTGAGCGCGATCGAGCTGGAGCACGACGGCCGCCTGGCCGTGATGCGCGTGGACCAGCGGATGGCGCGCGACGCAGGCGGCACGTACGAGGACACCGAAGGGCTCATCAACCTGCCGCTGACCGTGCGCGAGATCCGCGCCTCCGTCTTCTTCAAGGAGATCGGGCCGTCGGAGTACCGCGTCAGCCTCCGGTCGAAGGGCTCGATCGACGTCGCCGCGGTCGCGAAGCGCTTCGGCGGGGGCGGACACCGCAACGCCTCCGGCTGCAGCGTCCAGGGGAACTACGTGGAGGCCCGCGCGCAGATCATCGAGGCGATGGGCCCCGCAATCCGGATGGGGCTCGAACAGGACGCGGAGACCGCCGCCCGCGCATGAGCCGGGAGCCGCGGAGCCCGGACGGTGGGCTCATCGTCGACAAGCCGGCCGGGCTGACGTCCCACGACGTCGTCGCCGCGGCGAGGCGTGCGCTGGGCCAGCCGCGGGTCGGCCACACCGGCACGCTGGATCCGATCGCGACCGGCGTCCTCGTGCTGCTCCTGGGCCGGGCGACGCGGCTGGCGCAGTTCCTGTCGGGCGCGCCGAAGACCTACCGGGCCGTCGTCCGCTTCGGGTTCGCCACCGATACGTACGACGCCGTGGGCACGCCCCTCGGGCCGGAGCGGCCGGTGCCCGTCGACCCGGAGACCCTCGAGGCGGCGCTCGACGCGTTTCGCGGCCGGTACGAGCAGGTGCCCCCGCCCGTGTCGGCGAAGCGCGTCGGCGGCCGCCGGGCGTACGAGCTGGCCCGCGGGGGACGCGAGGCGGTGCTCGCGCCGGTGCCGGTCGAGGTCTTCGAGCTGGAGATCGTCGAGGTCTCCGGCGACCGGGCGACCCTGCGCCTCAGCTGCTCGGCCGGGTTCTACGTGCGGGCCCTGGCGCATGCGCTCGGCGAGCGCCTGGGGACCGGCGCCCATCTGGCCGCGCTCTGCCGCGAGCGGGTGGGCGCCTTCGGCATCGAGGAGGCCGTGCCGCTGGCGACGCTCGTCGGGGATGCCGCGGAGGCCGCCAGACGCGTGGTGCCGATGCGGTCGCTGCTGGCCGGCTACCCGCTGGTGACCCTGACGCCGGAAGGACGCCGGCGGGCGGGACACGGCCAGGCGGTGCGTCCCGCGGACGTCACGGCTGGCGGCGATTTGCCGCAAGTGGATGGCTTTGCGGGACTTGTCGACGAGGATGGGATCCTCGTCGGGGTGGCGCGCTCCGATGCCGGAGCTTTGCACCCCGTCGTGGTCCTGATGTAAACTTTCGTCTTTCGTGTCCCATCGACACACGTAACGGCGGCCTGGTCACGACTGGGCCGTACGTGGAGGACAGGCGTTGGCTTTGACGAAGGATCGCAAGACGGAGCTCATTGGCTCCTACAAGACGCACGAGACGGACACCGGCTCCCCCGAAGTGCAGGTGGCCATCCTCAGCGAGCGGATCAACTACCTGACCGAGCACTTCAAGACGCACGCCAAGGATCACCATTCCCGGCGCGGCTTGCTGAAGCTGGTCGGCCAGCGCCGGCGG
Source organism: uncultured Bifidobacteriaceae bacterium (assembly GCA_964446605.1). Classification (GTDB taxonomy): domain Bacteria; phylum Acidobacteriota; class Vicinamibacteria; order Vicinamibacterales; family JAENWD01; genus JAENWD01. The sequence continues at coordinate 33,026 of CAYUPN010000034.1, forward strand.
CTGCTGGACTACCTGAAGTCCAAGGACGCCGACCGGTACGCCGAATTGATCCGGAAGCTCGGCATCCGCAAGTAGGACCGGCCGAATCTCGGACTGGGGCGCTACCAGTCAGAAGGGTGAACGGGTGGAGACAGGCGGGACGGGGCTGAGGAGTGCCAGCGCGGGCGCCGTTGTCCGCGTGCGCCCCGGCTGTGCCCCTCCCGCCGGACCCCGTCGAACCCGTGCGGCCCGCCTCCAGCCTTCCGGGCCGTCGAGCGCCCGGCCGCACCCGCGCCGCCCCCCGTTCAACCGGACCGGCTGGCCGCGCCGCGCCGCGGCGCCCGCCGGCCCGTTCCCGCAGCACGCAACAGGAAACGCTCTGAGTACCTTATGCACACCCGCGCACTGACGATTGGCTCCCAGACACTCTCGATCGAGACCGGCAAGCTGGCCAAACAGGCCGATGGCTCCGTGCTCGTCCGCTTCGGGGACACGATGGTCCTCGTCACCGCCTGCTACGCGGCCAATCCGCGCGAGGGGATCGACTTTCTCCCGCTCACGGTGGACTACCGCGAGTACACCTACGCGTCCGGCCGCATTCCCGGTGGCTTCTTCAAGCGCGAGGGCAAGCCGGCGGAGAAGGAAGTCCTGACCTCGCGCGTGATCGATCGCCCGATCCGGCCGCTCTTCCCCGCCGGCTGGCGGCACGAGACGCAGGTCATCGCGCTCGTCATGTCGGCCGACACGCAGAACGATCCGGACGTGCTCGCGATCACCGGCGCCTCGGCGGCGCTGGCGCTCTCCGAGATTCCCTTCCACACGACCATCGCGGGCGTCCGCGTCGGGCTGGTCGACGGCGAGTACGTGATCAACCCGACGTACGAGCAGCGCAAGCGGAGCACGCTCGATCTCGTCGTCGCGGGCAGCCGCGACGGCATCGTGATGGTCGAGGCGGGCGCGAAGGAGGCCACCGAGGACGAGGTCGTCAAGGCGCTCGACGCCGCGCACGAGGCCATCCGGCGCATCGTTGCGATGATCGACGACCTCGCGAAGTCCGCGGGCCGGCCGAAGCTGACGGTCCGCAAGCAGGAGATCGGCACCGAGTTCTACCGCGAGGTCGAGGAGAAGGTCTACGTCCCGCTCAGCGAGGCCATGCGGATTCGCGGCAAGCTGGAGAACTACGACCGCGTGGACCAGCTGCTCGAGGACCTCATCGCCTCGTTCCCCGAACAGGACGTGCAGCGCCGCGTCGAGGCGAAGCAGATCTTCAAGGAGCTCAAGGAGAAGGTGCTCCGCGACGAGGTGCTCGAGCGCCGCGTGCGCCTGGACGGGCGGAAGTTCGACGAAATCCGCGCGATCTGGTCGGAGGCGTCGGTCCTGCCGCGGGCGCACGGCTCCGTGGTCTTCACGCGCGGCGAGACGCAGGCGCTCGTGACCTGCACGCTCGGCACCGCGGAGGACCAGCAGAAGATCGAGCACGTCGAAGGCGAGATGTACAAGCGCTTCATGCTCCACTACAACTTCCCGCCGTTCTCGGTCGGCGAGGTCGCGTTCCTGCGCGGCCCCGGCCGGCGGGAAGTGGGGCACGGCGCGCTGGCCGAGCGGGCGCTGCTGCCCGTCATCCCGCCCGAGGAGACGTTCCCCTACACCATCCGGATCGTCTCGGACATCCTCGAGAGCAACGGCAGCTCGTCGATGGCGTCCGTGTGCGGCGGCTCGATGGCGATGATGGACGCCGGCGTGCCGCTGCCGGCGCCCGTGGCCGGCATCGCGATGGGCCTCATCCTCGATGAGGACAGCGGCAAGTACGCGATCCTGAGCGACATCGCGGGGGCCGAGGACCATTACGGCGACATGGACTTCAAGGTCGCCGGTACCGCGCGCGGCATCACCGCGCTGCAGATGGACATCAAGGTCACCGGCATCACGGCCGACATCATGCGGGAGGCCCTGGCGCAGGCGAGGGCCGGGCGGCTGCACATCCTCGAGAAGATGGCGGAGACGCTCTCCCAGCCGCGCGAGACCGTCTCGACCTACGCGCCGCGCATCGTCTCGATCAAGATCCCGGTCGAGAAGATCCGCGATGTCATCGGACCGGGCGGCAAGACGATCCGGTCCATCATCGATCGCACCGGGGTGAAGATCGACGTCGAGGACGACGGGCGCGTCAACGTGGCGTCGGCCGACGAGGGCTCGGCGAAGAAGGCGATCGCCATCATCCAGGAACTGACGGCGACGGCCGAGCTGAACAAGACCTATCTCGGAAAGGTCCAGCGCATCACCGATTTCGGCGCGTTCGTCGAGATCATGCCCGGCACCGACGGCCTGCTGCACGTCTCCGAGATCGCGAACCACCGCGTCAAGGACGTGCGAGACGAGCTCAAGGAAGGGGAACAGGTGCTGGTGAAGGTCATCAACATCGATCCCACGGGCAAGATCCGCCTGAGCCGCAAGGCGCTGCTCAACGAGGAGGCCGCAGGAGCGGTCAAGAAGTAGGACGCGGCGGGGGCGTCCGCCTCCGCCCGCGCAGCGTCCAATGGTCGAGGGACGGATGAGACGAACCCGGATCGCGGTTCTCGCAGTTGCGGCGGCCTGCACGGCCGGCGTGCTGGCCGGATGGCCGGCCGTCGGCTGGCAGCCCCCGGCCGGCCAGGACCAGCGGCCGGCGCCCCAGCGCGCGTTCACGGTCGAAGCCAGGAAGTATGCGTTCCAGCCGGCGCGGATCGAGGTCGAGCAGGACGACCTCGTGACGATCCGGCTCTCCAGCCCGGATATTCCCCACAGCTTCACGATCGACGAGTACCGGATCGCGAAGCGCGTCGCGGCGGGCCGGCCGGTCACCTTCGAGTTCCGCGCCGACCGCCCCGGCACGTTCCGGTTCTACTGCAACCTCCGGCAGGACGAACGCTGCCGCGAGATGCACGGCGAACTGGTCGTCCATCCGAAGAAGTAGGGGAACGCCAGCGTTCGAAGACCGCGTACCAGCTGGGCGCGTGTCAGCGAGCCGGTGCGCCCTTCCCGTTTACCGTTTCCCGTTTCCCGTTTCTCAGTTCACCCTTCCCGCTTCCCGTCCCCACTGCTCTGCGGCCGCGATCCGCTCCTCGATGGGCGGATGGCTGTGGAACAGCCAGCGGACGATGCGCGACGGGCGTTCTTCCGCCAGATTCTGAGCGGCCAGCCGTCGCATCGCCGTGACGAACGGGCCGGCCAGGCCCGTCAGTTCGAGCGCAAAGCGATCCGCGCGGCGCTCATGCAGGCGCGACAGCGCCAGGGCCAGCGGGGTCAGCCCGATTGACATTGCGCCGGCCGCGAGCGCAACGAGCGGCAGCCCCGCCGGATCGTCCGGTCCCGACAATCCGAGCGCCGGCCCGAACGCGCGCAGCGCGCGATCGGCGGCGTAGAAGCCCGCAAGGACGACGGCCGACTCGGCGGCGAGCGCGCGCCAGATGTCATGGTGCACGTGGTGCCCCAGCTCGTGCGCGAGGACGACGGCGATCTCGTCGTCGGAGTACTGCTCGAGCATCGTGTCCGAGATGATGATGCGCCGCGTGGCGCCGATGCCGGCGAGCGCCGCGTTGGCGCGGCGGGTCTTCGAGCCGAGCGTCCACTCGTAGACGCCCATGACGCGCGTGCCGGCGGCCTCGGCGAGCGCGCGCAGGCGTCCCGCAAGCGCGGGTCGATCGAGCGGGCGGAAGCGGAAGAACAGGGGCAGGAGCAGGACCGGAGCCAGCGTGGCGAGCACGGCGACGAGCAGCGCCATCACGCCGCCGGCCGCGAGCCACCAGCGATCGCCGAACCGGGCCATGGCGCCGTAGACCACGGCCGCCGCGACCGCGGCGAGCACGAGGCCGAGCGCGATCCCCTTGGCCTGGTCGGCCAGCCATTCCCGCCGCGGCTGATGCGAGAGCCCGTAGCGGCGGTCGAGACGCCAGGCATACCAGGCGAGCGGCAGCGCGCCAGCCTCGTAGGCCAGGACGAGCAGCCCCGCGACGAGCGGCACGGCGGCCCAGGGCACCTGCAGCCGGAGAGCCGAGTCGCGCAGCCCGGCCGCTGCGCCGGAGAGCAGAACGGCGGCGACCGAGAGCCCGGCCCAGATGAGCCCGGCGATCTCGGCGCGCCGCCGCAGACGGTGATAGCGGGTGGCCTTGTCTTCCGTCACTGTCCGGCAAGCCGGACCCCGCCGTTCACCGCTTCGAGCGCGATGCGGGGTCCGCCGCCATTCAGTTTACCTTCGAGGCGCCGCCGGTTCCGGACGGCCTCGGCGAGGGCCAGATTGTCGAGGCTGATGCCGCCGTTGACGACGCTGGCCACGACCTCGGCCTGCGCGTCCCTCGGGATCACCACCGACACGCCGCCGTTCACGGTGTTCGCCCGGATGCCGCCGTCGCGCACGGCCGTGACCTCGAGCTCGATGCCGCCGTTCGTCGTCGACGCCTCGACGCGACCGGCCAGCCCGGCTCCCTCGACGCCGCCGTTCACGGTCGCCGCCGTCACGTCGCCCACGACGCGGTCGAGGTCGATTCCGCCGTTGGTGGTCCGCACGGTCACCGTCATGCCGTCGGGCACGGTCACGTCGTAGCGCACCTCCACCCCGCCGCGGCCGCGCCAGCGCGGCGTCTTCGTTTCGATCTTCACGCCCTTTTCACCGGTCGTCTCCTCGAGCCGGACCTGGCCGAGCAGTTCCTTCGCCGCCTCGTCGGTAGCCGCCTTGGCGATGCGCTCGGCCCGGATCTCCACCTGCGAACCGGTCCCCCGCGTCACCCGGATCCGGCCGTTCACGTTGACGACCTCCACCGAGGCGCCCGGCGCGAGCGTGTACGTGCGCTGCCACTCGTCCGAGGCGCGGCCCGAGACGGGGGCGATGCTGAACCCGTTTCCCTCGACCTTGATGTCGCAGCCCGCCGATGCCGGCGCGGCGAGCGCCAGGATCGCGAGCCCCGCCCGCACTCGGCGCAGGTCTCTCATTCGTGCCTCCTGGCAGGACTTTACGGCTGAACGGTCGCGGAGGTTTCAGCGGGCCTGAAGCCCCGCCTGCACAGTCGCCGTGTGACGGCGAACGCTGGGCGGGCTTCGGCCGGGCGGAGCTGCAGTTGCTCCGCCCGGCGCGCGAATCTCAGCTGAGCCGGACGGAGATCAACTTCGAGACGCCCGGCTCCTCCATGGTGACGCCGTAGAGCCGATCGGCGATCTCCATGGTCTTCCGGTTGTGCGTGATCAGGATGAACTGCGTGTGGTGCAGCATCCCCTTCA